>JBGTAZ010000096.1:0-7763 GCA_041749615.1 Leptolyngbyaceae cyanobacterium
ACAAGTGAATCTGAAACGATTTCGTAAACAACCTAGAAAAAGTAAGACTAAAACACCACCGCGAGTTAAAGATCCAAAACATCCCCATGTCTCAACGGCAAAACTTTTATCTGGCAGCTAAATAACACCTAGACAGGTATCCTGCCAGGAACCTATACAATTCACGTTGGTCACTCTGGAAATTCATTTACACAGCCTTATTCTCTACTCGTAAGCGGAACTGGAGTTTCTGTTCGTTCGACAATAAGCTTAACTACTAGCGACTCCTACGCTGAAGAAAAGAATATTGGAGAAATTTCAAACTCAGGGAAGTTCACTGTTACTCGCTCTGGTGGAGATAACAGTAAAGCTGAAACCGTTTACTACACAGTTAGCGGTAACGCAACAAATGGGGTAGATTACAGTCCACTATCTGGTTTTATTAACATTCCAGCAGGTCAAGCCAGCATTGACATTCCTGTCAATATTCTCAATGATTCGCAATATGAGAGTACCGAAGCTCTCAATGTCAGCCTCTACAGCAACGGTACTTACAATCTTAGTTCTAACTCGGCTGGCACTGTTTGGGTTTATGACAACGATCCATCGCCTACCGAAGTAATGCGAAGCAAGATTGGTGCAGGCTCTCGTGCCCCAGGTTTGTTCCAGTCTGCATTTGATAGTGTGCTTGGTAGCAATTACAACTATGTTCCAATTGCTAATGCATATCGTTGGGGGAATGGCTGGACTCAGGAACTACGCGATTCTAGAGGTAATCGCGTTTTAATTATGCTAGAAGATGGCGCAACAACTGCTCACGTTGTTCTTGGTAGCAATCTAGACGAATATCTGTTCTTAGGAGGTCCTGTTGGCAAAATCATTGATGGTAGACATGTGGGTTTAGGCTACCCCCGATCGAATGAGAATGTGTTTACAAATCCCCGTGATGGAAAACGCGCTGTATGGCAGCAATTCGCCGCCGATAGTAGCAAGTCCCGCATTTGCAACTTGAATGGATCTGCGTCTGTTGCAACATGGGGAACGATTGGTAGCCTTTATACGGATATGAATGGAGCATACAGTTGGCTAGGAATGCCAACTCGTCGAGAGTATATTGACAGCGACACAATTTTCTCCGACTTTCAGGGTGGACGAATCGCTCATAATCGCAACACTGGACGTACTGAAGCTTTGCAATCGGGTGTCCAACCGTCTTGGCGACGGTCTACTCAAGGAGCAATTGGATACGTGAATATTAGTGCGGTTCCAATTTAGTTCGGCTGAGACAGATCTCTTTGCGATAACCGAGATCTAGCTTACTAGCTAGAGGTTTAGAGATAATTTTCTGTTGGGTAAAAGGAATCAAATTCTTTGTCTCTCTCACAATCGCACCCTTAAACTAAAACCGCGATCGCTCTTCTCAATAGGGCGATCGCTTTTTGGTTGGGATGAAGCGATCGTGAAGGCAAATGAGCGATCGCAAACAATTGATAGACTTAGGAGAGGTAGTCGCCAATCTCTACTGTGATGAACTCTAGCCTTCTATATCTGGCAAAGTTAGGAACGGGAAAACACGATGAGCATCAAAGAACAACTGCTGCAAGCGATCGAACAAGCACCCGAACCGCTTCTTCATGAGGCATTAAACTACCTACATTACCTGCTCGAAAAACATCTAGACGAACTAGAAGAACAGGAAGATTTAGAAGACCTCCAGTCAGCTAGAGAAGACCTCCAACACAACCGCACAGTTTCTCTGGCGCAACTTAAACAGGAGTTGGCACTGTGAATTACACAGTCGAAATCTCCTCTCTCGCTGCCCGTCAAATTAAAAAGCTACCTCCGGACATTCAGATACAAATACTGATTGAACTTGCAGAATTAGCTGAATGTCCTCGTCCTGATAATGTCACTAAACTGAAAGGTGAGGATAACGTTTACCGCATTCGGTTGAAAAACTACCGCCTTGTTTATGAAATTTTCGATAAACATCTGACTGTTTTAGTCGTCAAAGTGGGGCATCGGCGGGAGGTTTATCGTAAGTAGCGTAATTTTAGTAATACATGCTTTGCACAGACTGCGCTAACGACTTTGGGGAGAAGAGCGATCGCAAGAACTCTCAATGTGTGCCCTGTGATAGGCTAATACTCTACCTAGTAAGGGTTCTTGAACCATGCAAATCCCAGATCATCGTAGGGAGCGATCCCTTGCATCCAAAGCAAAACAATCAGACTCATCCCTGAAGGCGATCGCTTACAGCATGGATGCATTGATTCCTGGTTTGTATCTGTGGATTGGTTCTACTCGTATTCGTCTAGGTGGGAGTTTGCCAGAAGAAAGCTATTCCGGTACGATTCATAGCCCTATTGGAATTGCTTTAGTACTACCGGGCTACCGTATACATAGCACCTATCATGGTAGCTATGACCCTTGATAAACATCAACTAGATGGGATTCTAGCAATTACTGCTCAGACTCTACCTGCCTCAGATTTTGATGAATTACTCCTTACAGCAGGCTATGTCAAAATTGGGACAGCCTCAGCAAAAGGAAATCGTATAAAAACATGGTGGAATCATCTAAGTTTTCGACGCATTGAGGTGATTTACAGTCCTGATTGCTTGATTGCAATTACTGCTTATCATGTGGATTAGGTCTTAGCGATCGCCCCTTTTTCCATCAGGCGATCGCGTTTTGTTTGGGAAGAAGCGATCGCTTCTCTCCAGATATAATTGGGACAGTTGGCGATCGCCAATTCTATAAATTTCAACCTAGAGCCATGAAAATTAGAGTCAGTGAACAAGGTGCATTGATTCCCATTGAACTTCTGAGCGGTGTAGAAGAACTAGAGATTCAGCAACAGGGCGATCGCATTGTTCTTCTGCCAATCTTCAAACCCGATCCAATTTTAGATCTGGGCAGCAATCCAATCATCTGTGATGTGAGTGACGCTTCCGAAAATCACGACCAATACTTGTATCAATCCCTTTAATGCCCCCCTGTATTTCTCGACACAAGTTACATCCTGGCACTTAACCTTAGCAACGATCAACATCACACTCAAGCACAACAGCATTGGCAAACCCTCACCATTGAGTTGCCATTATTAGTTACAACATCTTACGTGTTTGATGAAGCCATCACATTTTTCAAAAGCCGCGATCAACACACCAAAGCACTTGAGATCGGCACACAGTTACTAACCAGTCCTTCCGTTCAACTCGTTCAAGTTGAGCGTGATCTCTTTCAGGAAGGCTGGGAATATCTCAAGCAACGCCCAGATAAACGTACTCATTAACAGATTGCATTTCTTTTAAGGTCATGGAGCAAATGGAAATTACCACTGCTCTCACCTTTGATCATCACTTCACGCAAGCAGGCTTTAATAGGCAACCAAGATAATTTCGACTTCCTTCTTTGGCAAACACAGTATTGAGGGCGATCTCGTTTCGTTTGAGAAGGGCGATCATGGGTGTGGAGAGGAGCGATCGCGTTTTGTTGGAAAGGGCGATCGCGTTTTTTGGGTGGGCGAGCGGGATGGGAGGAAGGGATACAACGGAGTGGAGAGTGGGTTCTCCGAAATAGGCGATCGCGTCTGTGAAGGTAGCTTTATCAACTGCGATCGCAGAATTATCAGCAACTCCTGATAATTGTGATACTAAGAAGGTTGATGGCAATTTCGCATCGTTCCCTAATTTGCGTGGCACCTATGAACCTAAGGCGATCGTACAATCGATGCATCCTTCCCTTTGCTGGGCTGTTGCTGCTGAGTAGCTGCAACCCTCAACCCAACAATCCATCGCCTCAAACTCAATATCCCGGATTTGAAGTCAAATTTTTGGTGGGTAGCGCGCTCTCGGATGTTTGCAAGCAGACTGCCGAAAAATTCAATCAGCAGCGCCCTAAACTCGATAACGGCAAGGAATTTTTCCTGTCTTGCAAAGCGGAAGGTAGCGGTGATGTGGTTACGGATGTGGTTTCCAAGGCGCAGCAGTTCAAATCGGGTACGCTTCCAGTAGATTCGCCAGATTTTCCGACCCTAGTTTCCGTGGATGGCGAAATTTATCAAAGCCAGTTGATTTATCAAATGAATCAACTGTTTCCAGGGCAAAACTACATTCCCGACATCACCGATTCACCGCTGATTGCCAATAGTCCAATGGTGTTCATGGCACAAGCGGATATCGCCCCAGGGCTGCAAAAGGTAGATGATCCATTTAAGGTATTGGGAACCGCGAAAACCCATAAAGATATCGATCCAGCGAGTCCGGCGATCGCGATTCATTACGTCCAGACCGCTCCCACCCGCTCTAATTCTGGCTTGCAAACCCTGGTTTCGCAGTTTGCTTCTGTTTCAGGCAAGCGTCCAGAACAGTTGACCGTGGAGGATGTCACCCGCTATCAGCCGCAAGTGCAGCAGATTCAAAGCAAAGTCACTCGTTACGGCACGTCTACCAATTCACTGGCAACAGCGATGGTCAAAAATGGTGCGTTTTGGGCATCAGTCGGCTCGGTCTATGAGTCTTCCGTGATTGCCGCCAACTCGACGCTGCAACCGGGACAACAGCGCTATCAGGCGATTTATCCTAAATCTACTTTTTCTTCTAACATGCGGGCAATTTTGCCCAAAGCTCCCTGGGTCAGCGCGGATGAAAAAGCCGCCGCAGAAAAAGTGATCGCCTATCTGCAAACGCCAGAAACTCAAGGAATTGTCACCGATTTAGGGCTGCGACCCGGCAAACCCGGCGTGCCCCTCAGCCCCAAATTTACCGCCGAGTTTGGGGTGAATCCGCAGGCGCGGTACGATTCCTACCGTCCGCCCAAGCCCGAAGTAGTGAATGCCATGCTGAGATCGTGGCAGGTTGCCGCCAAAAAACCTTCGCTGGTGGTTGTGGTGGTGGATTCATCGGGTTCTATGAGCGGCAATAAACTTCCCGCCGTCCAAAGCACGTTGCAAACCTATGTCAACAGTTTGGGACCAAAGGACAAAATTGCGCTGATTGACTTTGATTCGGAGGTTCGCCCCCCTGTGATGGCAGATGGAACCCCAGAAGGACGCGATCGCGGCATTCAATTTATCAGTAGCCTCAATGCCGATGGCGGTACAAACCTCTACGATGCCACGCTTTCAGGTCGCAACTGGCTCCAGCAAAATCTCCGTAAAGATGCCATTAACGCCGTGTTGGTGTTGACCGATGGCGAAGATACCGGCTCCTCCATCAACCTGGATGGACTCAACGCCGAACTGCAAAAAAGCGGCTTCAACAGCGATCAGCGCATCGCCTTCTTCACCGTGGGCTATGGCAAAGAAGGGGAATTTGACCCCAACGCTTTGAAAAAAATTGCTGATCTAAACGGTGGCTATTACTCTAAAGGCGAACCGGAAACGATCGCAAAGCTGATGGCAGACCTACAGGTGGAATTTTAGGTGCGGAGTGCGGAGTGCGGAGTGCGGAGTGCGGAGTGCGGAGTGCGGATAGAAGTTTTGAGTTCTGAGTTTTGAATTCGTAATTTGACATGAAACTGGCAAATCCTTTGTTGTATCCCTTATCGGTTCTAGCGGGTGCTGTGGTGTTAGTTGCTGGGGTGCGGCTGGCAAATCTGCCGTCGTGGGTAGTGTTGCCGATGGCAGCGGCAGTGGCGACAGGCGGCGCGATGGTACAAAAAAACTCTGAGCCAACGCCCATTCTAGAAAATCCCACGTTGGATCAGGAGTTGAAATCGGCGCGGTTGCAGGCGACCAATTTAGCAACCAAGGCAAACAGTTTGCGGCAGGAAGCAAGCCGATTGTTGACCGAAGCGAATCAAATGGATCTGTTAGTAATGGTGCAGTCTGCCTGCGATCGCGCCGTGGAACTTCCAGGCAAAATTGATCAGTTAACCCGACGAATGCACGGCTCAGATTCCCTTTTAGCCGTGGAAGACTTAGAGCAACAACTGGCAGAAGTGACGACTCGCATTCCCACCAGTGCGGGTGTCGCCCGTGATCAACTCAATCGCCTCGCTCACAGCCTGCGCCACAATATCCAAATGGCACGCCAAGGAGAAGATGCCCGTCAAGCCCAAGTACTCAGCCTTTCCACCCTGATTCTTGATTCGGCTGGAGTGCTGCAAGGAATGCAAAACCAAATCCGTACCGCTAACTTAACCGACGCAGATCAAGCGGAAGAACTGCGATCGCTCAGCAACGAATTCAGCTTTTTCCAAGAACACATTGGGCTGATAACGAGGGGTGAGTTTTGAGTTGTGAGTTCTAAATTTTGAGTTTTGTATTTCGGACTCCGAACCTCGTACTTTGAACTTACGCAAGGATTTTAGTCATGAAAAAGAAGGGTCAATTGACTCGGCGATCGCTACTTTCCGGTGCCATCATTCTGACCGCGTTGGTGTTAGCGTATGCGCCGATTCCTGGTTTGAGACAGGCGATCGTGGTGGTCAGCGGCACGGAGCTTCAAGAACCGCTGCAAGCGATGGAAGCTAAGTTTAAACAGGCTCATCCCAATATTGATCTAACGCTGAAGTTTCAAGGCTCACAAGAATTGGTGAATAAATATTTGAATGAGCAGAATGACTTTAAGCCGACGGTTCTGATTCCTGCGAATGGCGAACTGCTGAAGGAATTAGAAACTCGCTGGAAAACTCAGAACAACAGTGATCCGTTTCACGAAGCGCCTCGTCCGGTGGCGAAAACAATGCTGGTGGCGATCGCCTGGACTGAACGAGGCAAAGCGCTGTTTCCCGATGGGCGTTTCCGCTGGGAGCGATTAGAGCAAGCCATGCAAAGCGGCTCCTGGGACAAAATCGGCGGACAAAAAGACTGGGGCAGTTTTGATTTTGTTATGACTGACCCCACCCGCTCCAACAGTGGACAGCTTACTCTCGCCTTGTGGCTGCAATCTAAACTAGGTGGCACACTCACACCCGCTAGCTTGAATGCGGCTCAGCCTACAGTTGCTTTAGTTAAGCGATCGGTGTATCAACCGCCCCGATCGACCGATGTGCTGCTGCAAGAATTTATTACCCGTGGACCGAACGATGCCGATGTCGCGACGGTATACGAAAGCATTGCCCTCTATCGCTGGCAGCAGTCGGCAACCACTCAAGGCAAGCCCTATCAGATTTACTACTTGAACCCCACAATGGAAACCACATCCACCGCCGCGATCGTTCAGCGCGATGTAGATGGCGGCAAAGCCAACGCCGCCAAGCAATTCCTCGACTTTCTCACCCAGCCAGAGCAGCAAGCCGTTTTTGTGCAGCATGGCTTTCGTCCCGTTAATGCAGCCGTCGATCTCCAATCTGTGCCTAACAGCCCTTGGCGACAAAACATCCCCGGCAGCGAGGTGAAGCCCACGACCCAGATCGTTCCGTTACCCGATGCACCCGTGATTGAAGAAATTCAGCGCTTATGGGAGCGATCGAATTAGCAATATTAGACTATGGTCGCCGACCAAGGTAGCAAGGATCGCCGACCAAGGTAGCAAGCGCATCCAGGAATCACAAGTGTTACCGGGATTGGCGATCGCCTTGCTAGAAGAAATGCTGCGTCGCAGTTGGGAAACCGATCAATCTCAAGTTGGAGCTTGGTTGATGACCCAGTTTCAAACAAAATCGCTTTGACAGAAGAAATCCTTCCCTTTCATAATCCATAGACAGTCCTGGATACATAAGCTAATGTGCATTCAAGCTGCAATATCAGTATTTCCTTTATTCTTTATCTTGCGATTCCACTTGATAATCAACTCCCCTTGATTTAGCAATCTTTCTAGCAACTCTTTCAATTC
>JBGTAZ010000097.1:0-7157 GCA_041749615.1 Leptolyngbyaceae cyanobacterium
AAAGGCAACGGCTGAACATGGCGATACTGTGGAGTATCAGCTTTACACCCAAGCGGTGGAAACCATGCGCCAAAGCGAGGAGCTGTTTCGGGCGATTTCGGAATCCACTCCTATTTTGATGATTTTGACCCAAACGCTAGATGGGGCAATTGTGTATGCCAACTCCATCTCTAGTCAGCGATTTGGCATTGAGCCACAGGCTTTAGTGGGGCATCAGTTAAAAGAGTTTTTTGCCAATCCAACCGATGCTGAAGTTCTCTGGGCACTGTTTGAAGAGCAGGGCAGCGTTCGCAATCACGAGATGAAAATTCGGACGATCGCCGAGGGCAGCATTTGGGTCTCTGCTTCTGTGCATCCGATGATGTTGGGGGGGCAACAAACCTTGCTGACGACGCTGTATGACATTAGCGATCGCAAACAAGCCGAGGAAGCGCTGCACCAATCTCAAGCTCAACTCCGTCAGCAAGCACAAGAGTTAGAGCAGCGAGTCCAACAGCGCACCGCCGAACTAGCCGCTGCCGAAGAAAAATATCGCAAGATTTTTGAACATGCCGCAGAAGGGATCTTTCAAACAACTTTGACCGGGCAATACCTAAATACGAATCCTGCCCTTGCCGAAATGTATGGCTACGACTCGCCAGCAGACCTGATCGCCAGCATTACCGACATTGGCACACAGTTGTATGTGCAGCCACGCCGCCGGGAGGAAGTGATTGCCTTTGTGCGGCAGTTTGAATCTGTGACGGTGTTTGAGTCTCAGGTCTATCGCAAAGATGGCAGCATTATTTGGATTTCTGAAAATATGCACGCCGTTCGAGATGAGGACGGGACGTTACTCCACTACGAGGGCAGTGTGCGCGATATCACCGATCGCAAGTCTACTGAGGAAGAACTGCGCCGACAGCGGCTAAACTCCGAGCGGTTGCTGCTGAATGTGCTGCCTCAAGCGATTGCCGAACGCCTCAAACGAGGGCAAAAAATCATCGCGGATAGTTTTACGGAAGCAACCGTATTGTTCGCCGATTTAGTGGGCTTTACCGAACTCTCGACGACCATCTCACCGACTGAACTGGTGGAGTTGCTCAACAGCGTTTTTTCTAAGTTTGATCACTTGGCAGATCATCACCGTTTGGAAAAGATTAAAACCATTGGCGATGCCTATATGGTGGTTGCGGGGTTGCCCGTTCCCAGAGCCGACCATGTGAGGGCGATCGCGGATATTGCGATCGATATGCAGCATGAAATTACCAAAATCAAAGTTCACGATGGTCGCCCCCTCAGCCTCCGAATTGGCATCCATACCGGACCGGTGGTTGCTGGCGTAATTGGGATTCGGCGGTTTACTTATGATCTGTGGGGCGATACTGTCAACGTTGCTAGCCGCATGGAATCTCAGGGCGAACCCGAACGGATTCAAGTCACAGAAGCAGTTTACAACCGTTTAAAGAATGGATACAGCTTTGCGCAACGGGGAGCCGTATCTATTAAAGGCAAAGGCGACATGACCACCTACTGGCTACTGGGCAAGAAGGGCTAGAGAACAGGGGCAGGGGGCGGGTAAAGTTTTGAGTTTTGAGTTTTGAGTTTTGAGTTTTGTTCGCGAAGCGTCTCCGTAGGAGATATTTTGAGTTTTGAGTTTTGAGTTTTCTCTATCCCCTGATTCCAAACCCTGAAACCCGCAACCCAAAACCTTTTACCTGCCGCTTTTTTACTTTTGTGAGGTTGAGGTTACTTTTGAGAGGTTGAGGCATTCGGTCCAGCGGTCACAATGATTAGGCGATCTGGATGCAAAACCTCCTGAATTAACGCATTCACTTGGGCAGGTGTAATGGCGTTAATGGTGTCGGTGTAGGTGCGAATTGCGCTAAGCGGCAATCCATAAACGGCATTGCCAAGAACGGTGGATGCCAAGCTGGTGGGTGAAGCCAACTCCACAGGATAGGCGCTGGTCAGCGATCGCTTGGCGTTGGCGATTTCAGCATCAGTGACTCCCTCCTTGCGGATTTGTTGAAGCAGGCTAACGGTGCTAGCGATCGCCCGATCCACATCTTCGGGGGCGGTCTGCATGGAAATCAGGAACGGTCCAGGAGTTTGTCCTGCTTGAAATGCACTGTAGATGCCATAGGTTAAACCCTGGCGATCGCGAATTTCCGTACCTAGGCGACTGGAAAGCGTATCACCCCCCAAAATTTGGTTGAATACTAAAGCGCTGTAGTAGCGGGGATCTTTGCGATCGATCGCGTTGTAGCCCAGGTAGGTCATGGACTGGGTTTTCCCTGGCAAGGTCGGCGTTAGACGGACTGTTTTATCCGGCAGAGGCACTACTGGGAACGTAAGTTGAGCAAGGCTACCAGCACTGTTCCAACTGCCCAATTCACGCACCAGCAAAGCCCGAACCGCCACAGGGTCAAAGTCTCCCACAATGGTTAGCACAGTGGCATCGGGACGGTAATATTGCTGATGAAAGCGCACCATCTCTTCGCGGGTAATCGCCTGCAAACTGGCAGCGGTGGGAAAGGTGTGGAACGGGTGATTGGCGGGATAAATCGCTTGCTGAAACGTGCGTCGTGCCAACCGAGCGGGAGTATCCAGTTCCACTTTGAGTCCGCTGAGGGCACGCTGGCGGCTGAGATCTAGTTCATTTTTGGGAAAACTGGCGTTTTTCAGCACATCCGCCGCGACTTGAACCAAGGTTGGCAAATCGGCAGAGAGGGCTTCACCGCCAATTGCAACGCCTTCTCGACTGGCTCCAAACCCCAAACTAGCCCCGCGATTTTCTAAAGTTTTGGCGATCGCCAGAGCATCTTTCGTTTGGGTGCCATTCATCAAGTTATTGGCAGTCAAGGTTGCCAAGCCCGCCGTGGCAGGCTGATCTCGAACAGTGCCAGCGGCAACATGTCCACTTAAGGTCACGGTTGGCGTACTGCGATCGCGCACTAGAAGCACTTGCAATCCATTTTTCAAGGTCAACTTTTCGGGCAGCGCTTGATTTTGCGGCTGAGTGGCGGCTTGGTTGGGCGGCAGATATTTCGCCACTTCGGCGGGATCGACCGGCGCACCGGGGCTAAACTTCTCGGAGGTTTGGGAGAAATTGCCAGGGCTGCTGCCCGGTTGACCATCGGCAGTGGTGGGTTCAAAAAATCCTACGGTGCGGTTGGCGATCGCCAGATAGGTTTGGGCAACTCGCTGCACATCGGCAGGAGTAACCAGGGCGATCGCGGCGAGTAGCTGATCCGTAAAGCGATAGTCGCCCGTGGAAATTTGATTATCACCCAGCAAAATTGCCTGACTGGAAATATCCCGATTTCGTAATACCAGCGAGGCTTTCAACTGTGCCTTCGCCCGTGTCAGTTCCTCTTGAGTCACGCCTTTGTCCCGCAGATCCGCAAGCACTTGTTCTAACGCGCGATCGCCCCCCTGCAACTCTTTTCCGGGTGCGGCTGTAGCAGACAATTCATACCAACCGCCCGAAATCATGTTAGCGGCTCCGCCTCCCGCATCGCTTGCCAATCCGGTTTCCACTAATGCCTGATAAATCCGGGCACTGCGCCCCCCGGTGAGAATATAATCCATCACCTGAATCGCAGCCACATCAGGATGTTTCGTATCTGGCAGAGGATAGACAGCATTTAACAGCGCCGCGCTTCCTGGTTCCTTCAAAACAATCGGTGATTTTGGGGGAGCAGGCTGTAACGCAGCCTTAGCAGCCTTGGCAGAGAGCGGATCTTTGGGCAGAGGCGCGATCGCTTTAGGAATCTTGCCAAAACTCTCTTGCACTTTTTTCATCAAAGCATCGGTTTGAAAGTCGCCCACCACTACCAACGTGGCATTATCAGGACGATAGAACGTGTTGTAGTAGTAGCGCACCTGATCGACCGTGAACTTTTCCACATCGGCTTTGGTGCCACCCACAGGTAAGCCATAGGGACTGGTGGGAAACGCCGATCGCATCACAGCCCGCCCCAAGCGATAGCTCGGATTATTTTCATAGCCTTGCAGTTCCGAAATCACCACCCGCTTTTCGCTGGCAAGCTCTTTTTCACCAATGATGGAGTTCCTCATGCGATCGGCTTCCAAAACCAGCAGCGCCTCCAGTTTGTTGCGTTCAACAGTCCCAAAGTAAGCCGTCATGTCGTAGCTAGTGAAGGCATTCGAGTCGCTGCCCAACGCGCTGAAAAAGCGCCCAAACTGAATCGGGCGCGATTGGGTGCCCTTAAACATCAGGTGTTCTAGCTGGTGAGCAATGCCATTTACCCCCGGCGATTCATCACGTGATCCCACCCGATACCACACCTGCACAGACACCACAGGCGATGTGTGAACTTCCTTCGTCAGCACAGTTAAGCCGTTGTCTAGAACCGTTTTGCGAACGCCAGCAGTGAGTGACAGGTCAGCAGGTGTCGCTTGAGGAGAAGATTGCTTAGTAGAAGGTTGCATTGAGGCAGGTTGAGACTCTGCAAGCGACTGGGCAATTTGAGGCGACGGGTTTTGGGAAATCGTGTGAACGGTTTGGGAGGACGCAGACGATCCAGCGAAGAGGGCGATCGCCAAACATCCGATAAACAACAGGCTGGGGAAGCGGTAACGGCGCATAGGGGTTGATCAGGTTCCGGTAAGAAGCACAGACATTGGAGAATGCGGCAGTGGCGGGTGGATGAGTAGATGGGTAGATGAGTGGATGGGTAGATGGGTGGATGAGTGGATGGGTGGCGAATGCAAGTGAAAGCGGCTATAAAAACTCAAAACCCAAAACTCAAAACCCAAAACTCCCCTACGCTGCCGGAGCATGATCCAGTAGACAATAGGGGCGGCTATAGCTGAGCGGTGTTTCTAGAGCATATTCGTCTAAAAGATCCGCATTGCTCATGATTTGTTCCGTTTGACCATCGTAGACAATTTGTCCGTGGTTTAGCACGATCGTCCGATCGCACAGTTCCAGCGCCAAATCTAAATCATGGGTGGCAATCAGTTGGGTCAAGGGCAGACTGTCGAGTAGGTGGATCAGTTGACGACGCGATCGCGGATCGAGCTGGGCAGAGGGTTCATCCAGGATCAAAATTTGAGGTTGCATTGCCAATACCCCCGCGATCGCCACTCGCTTCTTTTCACCCCCTGATAGATTATTGGCACTGCGATCGCGGTAGTGGTTAGGATCTAGCCCCACGGATAGCATGGCAGCGACGACACGATCGACCAAACATCCACCGCGCAAGCCCTGATTCATGGGTCCAAACGTGATATCTTCCCAGACGGTTGGCATAAAGAGTTGATCGTCTGGATTTTGGAAGACTAAGCCGACAAAATTGCGAATTTTGGTGAGGGTGTGAGGGGCGATCGGTAATTCGCCCACGACGACACTCCCCTGCTGCGGAATAATCAGTCCGTTGAAATGTTGCAGCAGCGTCGATTTTCCGGAGCCGTTGGCTCCCACGAGGGCGACGCGCTCCGTGGCATGAATCGATAAATCGATCTGGTGCAGTGCTGGGGTGCCATCGGGGTAGGCATAGCTGAGGTTTTCAATCGTAATCGGATTGTGATGCATGATTTAGGGGTATCGAGATCGCTAGCGACCTTGGATATGGAACAGTTGCCCTGCGATCGCCAATGCCGCAACCATCGTAATTGCAACACCATCTCGCCACCTGCCTTTTGGGATTTCTGTTTGGGGAAACAGCCCGGTATAGCCCCGTGCCAACATCGCCTGATGCACCCGCTCTCCGCGATCGTAAGTGCGAATAAACAACGACCCAAACATATTGCCGATGACCTGACGCTGCGCTCTACGGCTGTTCATTAAATTTCGCGACAACGCCGCTCGCCGCATGGATTGAAACTCGTCGGTTAGCACCGCAATGTAGCGATACATGGATGCCATGATTGCCACGAGCAGCGGCGGCACTCGCAGGGTGGCGATCGCGTGTAGCAGGGCAGGAATGGGCGTAGTCAAAATCAAAATATTAACCATCGTTAAGGAAAGTAACATTTTGAGTGCCACACTGCCAAGTGTGGTTAGCCCCACCGTGGTGACTTGGAGCCAGCCCCACTGCCACACCACATCTCCACTGCGCTGAAACAGCGTTCCCAGCAGCACAACCCCCACAAAACTCAACTCTACCCCCACCCGCTTTGCCAATGAGCCAAGCGTTATCTGGCTGATTCTGACCAACATCCCGATCCCCAGACCATACAGTCCCCAAGTTTTCCACTGTCCATTGGGGGTCAGCGCGATCGCAAATACCATCAGCACCGTACACAATACTCGTGTTGATGGGATTAAGTCGTGCCAGAGCGATCGCCGTTCACTATCAACATCTAACCGAAACGCACCAATATGCAGCAGCATGGATTATTCTCTTGCCGCCTATGGGGAGATGTTGTCGTCTTCCGGTGGAACGCCTGAGTTCCGCACCACAACTTTGCCAATGCCCCACGCTAAGCCAAATGCGGCTAGCGTGCCAATAATTCCGGCTAGGGGAGTTGCCACTGCTTCAGGCACGCCCCGAACCGCATATTCTTCAAACACTTGATAAAACGGTAGCTGTTTCGCTGGAGTTTCTTCCGCCGCTTTTGTATCAAACTTATGATCCTGGGCAACCCGATCTAGCCCGTCTGGATTTTGACTGGCAAATGGCGACAGGAATGTGGCGATCGCCAGTGCAATGCCCAGCCCAATTAGCGCAAACGTCACATTTCTATTGCGAGATGAATCAGACACGATATCAATCCTCTTTCAATTGGTAGTTTGACTTTTTAATCGCTCAGCACTCTCTTAATATCGCGATGCCATTGAACGATTGGCGATCGCCTTTTTGGGCGCTTGATAGATTAAATCGGGACGAGTTCGGTAAATAAATCCCAGTGCAACGACCGTGATCAGGGCTTCACCAATCCCAATTAGCAGGTGCCAAAACGTCATCGCTGGCAGCGCTACATCCAACGGTACCGTTCCAGACAATGCCAGTGCAAAAGCACAAACCACAGCCGCAATCACCACACTTGCCCAGGCGGCAACAGCAGCACCCGTTCCAATCCCGCGCCAACTATTCCAGCCCAGCGCTTTACGAATCGCTGCATATACGTAGTATCCGCCAAAGGTGCCAATTAATCCCATCAGAAAGATATTGAACCCCAATGCCGTAATGCCGCCATCTTGAAAC
>JBGTAZ010000098.1:0-8835 GCA_041749615.1 Leptolyngbyaceae cyanobacterium
TGATAAATTGAATCCAGCAAGTACGGCAGAGAGGTACGGACAGTGACGTTCAGCGATGTAGTCGAGGCAATCAAACAGTTTTCTGCTGACGAAAAGCATGAGATCCAACAGCTAGTGCAGCAGTATCTCCGTGAGGAACGCCGTGAAGAAATATACGAGAATTTTCAGTCGGCGCAGATTGAACAACAGAACGGTGAACTAAAGTTTTCTGCCAATCTTAGTGAACTAAGGCAAGCGATCGAGGAATAATCGTGGAAGTCAGTTTCAGTTCTGCATTCAAACGTGCCTTCAAAAAGCGGACAAAGAGCAATCCCAATTTGGAAGAGCGATTCTGGCAAAAATTGGAACAGTTTACCCTCGATCCGTTTGATTCAAGCTTGAAAACTCATAAGCTGTCGGGCAAACTCAAGGAATTATGGAGCTTTAGCATCGATTACGACGAAAAAGCTGTATTTGTGGATTTTGGGAGTCACGATCAGGTGTACTGAGTAGTGCGATCGCTCACTTACTCGTGTTACTCCAAGAACTCGAAGCGCTTCCTGATCTAATGCAAAACTGTGTTTAAAGTTACTTGGAGCGATCGCGATCTTCTAAGGCGGCTCGACCTGGGGACAGTTCACCGGAGCCTGCCAATTGGAGTGCGGCGTTGGGGTATTCGCTTGGGCAATCAGAGAGACAGAGCCATCAGGGGCGATCGCCCATCCTTGAGCTTCAATAATAGGGGGGTAGGCGGGTGCGGGGCGCGGGGTGCGGGGTGCGGAATATTGCTGATTGTCTATGGGTTGGCTGAACCCTACCGTCTCACCGACCCCCTCGATTGGAGCGACCAACGGGGGGAAATCCACTGTGTCATCGGGGGTGGGGGGCAGTCCACCCCGTCCCACCACCACAAATCGGCTGCCATTGCGTCCCGCCTGATTTGAAGCGCAGACTTGGGCAACTTGATTAGACTGATCCGTCAGATTGGTTGGCAGTCGCCCAATTGCTCGGTTGGGGTCAACGTTGAACGTGTTCAGAACAATCGTGCCGCTAATTCCTAGGGCTGAACTGGCGGTGATGTCGCTAAAAGGCGTTGAGCGGGGCTGCACCCGTAAGCCAAAAATGGCATTGGCGGTGATGGTAATGTTGCCGCCGCTTCCCGCAAAGGCATTGGCACGAATGTCACTGTTTTCGGAGAGAACCCCGACCACAAAGTCGGCGTTAATCTTAATGTTGCCGCCGCTGCCGCTGCCGCCCAGCAATCCGGCGCTGGTGCTAATGCTAGAGTTGCGCCGCAGTTCTAATAGTTGAGCGACGACCTGAATATTGCCCCCTTCCCCCAGGAGAGAAGTCGCTTCCAAAAATCCCTGATTATCCAATCGGATAAAATCAGCCGTAATATTCAGGTTGCCTGCGTTGCCTAAACTGCGAACGGTAATGCCAGCTTCATCTTGAACGGTTAGGGTATTTGTTTTGAGAACCACATTGCCGCCCTGCCTCACCCCAAAAGAGGTGATTTCACTGGGCTGTCCATTGGGTGCTTTTCCTTGCAGCGCGATCGCGTCAGCCAACACAGTCACGTTGCCCCCCTGCGCCTGTCCGCCTGCATTCAGGTCGTCTGCCCCAATCAGAGCGCCCCCCGAAATGGATAATCGGCGAGTGGTGACATCAATATTTCCCGGTTCCCCCGCGACCCCCGTGGTAAAAATGCCCGTGGTCAAATTGTTATTCAACACCGGAGCATTCACCGGGATTGGGATGGAACCAATCAGTTGAATCGAGTCTGCTGCCGTGACCGCCACTTTGCCGCCGCCGCCCGTGCCAAAAGCGGAGGCAGACAGTTGGGCATTGTTTTGAACGGTTAGAGCGTTGGTGTTGAATGTAAGAGAGCCACTATTGCCAGTGGAACCGACCGCCGATCCCGTAAACACGATCGCAGCGTTGAGGTTTGCCGATTCCGCCGCATTAATGGTGACGTTGCCAGCGTTGCCAACGCCAGCGGTAATGTTGGCGAGGAATGCCCCATCCTGCAAGGTTAGCCTGGGCGTATTGACCACAATATCACTGGCAGCCCCCGACCCAGAACTCGTACTAAACAGAATATTTCGAACACTCAACGGATCGATGGTGCCTGCGGTAAAGTCTTGCAAAATTTGCGTATAGGATTCTCTGCCGATGCCCGTGATATCGACAGACTCGGAGGTATTGATGATGAATGACCCTGCGGGCTGGGAGCCTAAATTAAAGGAGTAAATTCGAGAGTTGCCTGAGAGTTGCAGCGATCGCCCCTGAATCTGAATTGCCCCTGGCAAATCGCCACCCACTTTAACATCGGCACCATTTGAAAGCTGAATCGCTCCAAACTGCTGAACCGCTGGATAGCTCAACGTAAACCCCTGGGCGATCGGGATTAGACTCACCAGCCCCGCACTTTGAACACTGCCCAGTTCAACCCGTCCTCCAAAAGCCGTGAGATTCCCCCCATCCAACACCAGATCTCCGCCCACAAGTGCCAACGTTTTCCCTGGCAGCACCGTTAACCCAACAGGTTGTGGAAAGAACGGGATTGTGGTCTGAGATTGATTCACAATTCTGGCTGGAGCATTGCCAAACTGAAGCCCAATGGGTGTGTTAATCGTCAGCAGTGGCGGCGCTTGGGGACTGATTGCGCTGAACTCACTACCATCGACAAATTTGACACTATGGGCAGTGGTCGCCAAAAAAGATCCCCCAATCTGCAACGCAGCATTTGAACCCAACACAATGCCGTTCGGATTCAAAATAAACACATTCGCCGTGCCGTTAGCGCGAATCACGCCGTCAATGGTGGAAGGGGAAGTGCCCGTCACCCGCGTCAAGATATTTTGAATGGAGGGCGCATTGTTGAATTGGGCGAACCCGCCCGTGGGCACCGAAAATTCTCGAAAGCTGTGGAACAGGTTCATGCCCCGTATCGTGCCGCCCTCGATCGCGCAGGTGGTGCAACCAGGAACAACGATAGAGTTTGTCGGCAGCGTCGTGTCAGGGATAATTTGGGCAAGAACGGCAGTTGAAGTTGTCAAAAAACTGGCAATTGACCCAGCCCACAAGCAAACAGCAAAAAAATTCACAGGCAGCAATGACGGAAGCGAAAGTCCTTCTACTCTATGCGCCCAGCGGAAAGAAGATCCGCCGTGAGATCACTCTATTCATGAAACTTTAATGCGGTTGCTGGGGGTAAATGAAAAAAAAGCAGAAGTCTGCTCCCGAAGATCCACAGGCATAGGCTCCGATGAAATTGGCTAATTTGGGGCTTCTTTCTGGTAACTTTTAGACTTTCTTTAAGAAAAAGCGTCAGATATCTCTACAGTTGGCACCTCTGTGGGAACACTAAATAAAGCAAGTAGAACGGCTGCTGGGATGTTGGGGACAGCATATAGTCAAACTTTGCCACAAATTGCCAAGTCAAGATTATTGGCGAGTGATCTTTCTACACAGGCTATACAGGAAATTCAGATGAAACGAGTACTCGTGGTGGATGATGACACGACTCTGCGAATAGCGCTAACTCGCTATTTAGAGAAGCGGGGTTACCTGGTTCAAAGTGTAGGTTCAGCGACAGAAGCTCTGAGTACCGTTGAAACAGATCCGCCTGATCTAATTGTGTCAGATGTGATGATGCCTGAGATGGACGGGTTTGAGTTTTGCCGTCGATTGCGGGCAACGCGCACTGGACAACTAGTTCCATTTATATTTCTTTCTAGCAAGGGGGAAGTAGAAGCTCGTATACAAGGGCATTCTATGGGAGCAGATGACTATTTGATGAAACCGTTTGAACCTCGTGAACTGTTGGCAAAAATTGATGCCCAATTGGAGCGATCGCGCCGCATTCATTCTGAAATTGTTCGGCTGATGCAAAAGTCAGATGTAGAGAGTGCAACGGCTCCGACGCTCCCGCCGCAGCCGGCTCTGCCATTAACGCCAGCCGAAGAAAAAGTGTTTTGGGAGGTCGTGCAGGGCTTAACCAATAAACAAATCGGTGATCGCTTGTTCGTCAGCCCACGCACCGTGCAAACTCATCTAAGTAATATCTTGAACAAACTTGACCTAGAAAATCGCTCTCAACTGGTTCGATTTGCGTTTGAGCGAGGCTATAAGCCACGCATCACAGAACAAGCGTAGAATTAATCGCTTCTCAACGCGGCAATCGGATCAAGCTGAGCCGCGTTTCGGGCGGGAATCACTCCAGCGATTAACCCGACGGTGGTAGAGAGAGCCAGACCCGCAGCGATCGACCAGAGAGAGATCACAAAGGGAAAGCGAAAGAGTTGAGCGGCAGCAAAGGCTAAGCCAACACCCAAAGCAATGCCGATCGCGCCCCCAATGATCGACACGACGATCGCTTCCGTCAAAAACTGGCTGAGCACAGCACTATTGGTTGCTCCTACTGCTTTCCGGATGCCAATTTCGCGGGTGCGCTCCACTACAGACACCAGCATGATGTTGGCAATGCCGATCCCGCCCACGACTAGAGAAATCCCTGCGATCGCCCCCACCATCACGGTGAATAATCCCACAATGTTACCAAAAGCATTAATGATGTCAATTTGATTACTCAGCCGGAAGTCATCCGGTTGAGGTGGGTAGATGTTATGCCGAATTCGTAGCAGATTGGTCACCTGAAATTGCGCCGCTTCTAGTTCCGCATCATCTTCAGCCTGAAGCCAAAACCCACTCACGGAGATGCCATTGATTGCATTGTTGCCGACGATTCGAGCCGACATGTTGGTTAAGGGAACATACACGCGATCGTCCTGATCCTGTCCACCCACTGAGCCTTTCGGCTCCATTACTCCAATCACCCTATAGCTGCCGCCTTGAATGCGAATGCTAGATCCCACGGCATTGCCGCCCGATCCAAAGAGGTCGTCTCGTACCTTACTGCCCAAAACCGTGACGGGTTTGGCAGAATACAAATCGTCTTGGCTAAAAAATTGCCCCGTTTGAGGATGAATATTTTTCACCTCTGGATAGTTTAAATCAACCCCTAAAAGGCTGGTTGAGGTGTTTTCGCCGGAATAAACCACCTGAGTAGAGCGCTGAAGAAACGCGGTAACGGCTTTGGCAGCGGGGGCTTGACTGGCAACTGCCTGGGCATCTTCCCAGGTCAACGTGGACGCAGAACCACTTCCTTGGCTAATGCCACCAGAACGAGCAACCCCCGACAAGACCAGCATCACATTCGATCCCAAGGCTTGAATTTGCTGCTCGGTTGCTTTTTGAACGCCTTGTCCGACGGAGGTGACTGTAATCACAGAGGCGATGCCAATCACAACCCCTAACATGGTCAACGCAGTCCGTAGACGGTTGCTCCAAAGGGCATTGAGTGCCATGGTCAACACTTCAAACAGAGGAACGGTAGTCGGGCGAATTCGAGTAGACTGTGTCATTTGAATTCTCCTAACGCTGTCGTGAACCGCCACTGCCTGAACCGCCGCCACCGCCCATGCCTGGAAGCACTGAGGGCGTGCGAGATTGAGGGCGCTCTCCGGGCGGAAAACTGAGCAGGACGCGATCGCCGACTTGCAAACCAGATAGCACCACTGTTTTGTCGGTGACGCTGACTCCAGTGGTGATGGGGCGAAACTCTGAGCGGCGATTCGTGGAGCGATCCCCCTGGGAATCGTCTTTTTCCCCCGCCATGACCAACACGCCGCTGGCTCCCTCTTGTCGCACGATAGCCACCGTTGGAATCACCAATACATTGCTCAATGTGCCGACCTTAAAATTCACATCCACACTCATTCCGACTCGAAGCAGCTTTGCAGGGTCGGCAACAGAAGATTTCACCTCAAAACTGGTGACATTTTGTACCGTGGTGGATTGGGTCGCCAATTGCAGTACCCGTCCTGTAAAGGTTTTGCTGGGATAGGCATCTACCTTGATTTCGACAGGTTGTCCTAGCTGGATCTGGGCAATATTAGACTCCGCCACATTTGCAAGAATTTGGTTATTGGAAGCCAGGGACAAAATTGAAGAGGACGTGGCGGAAGAAACTGCACTTCCAGAGGTGGTTGGGGTAACAAAGGCTCCGGGATCGGCGAATTTTTTGGTGACAACGCCACTGAAGGGCGCACGAATTACGGTATCCGCAATCTGAGTCTGCACGGTTTGGAGGGAACCTTCGGCAGTGGTCACTTGGGCACGGGCTTCGGCGATCTCTTCAGGGCGAGACCCTGCTTGCTGTAAGGAAAGCGCTTGTTTATTTTGTGCAAGCTGGGCGATCGCGCTATCTCGGTCTGCCAAGGAGTTGTTTAACTCCCGTCGAGCAATTGCCCCCGTATTAAATAATTGCTGATTTTGTTGAAAGGTTTGCTCTGTTTTTCTCACAAGGGCTTGGGCATCCCGCACCCGCGCCTGAGCTTGGGCAACATCTTGGGTGCGGTTGCCTGCTTGCAGACGTTGCAGATTGGCTTGGGCGGATGCAACTTGTCCTCTTGCCTGGGTGAGTTGTCCTTGAAAATTGGAATCATCCATGTAGGCAAGAATTTGACCCTGCTCCACGCGATCGCCCTCCTTCACCAACAGTTCTTTCAGCTTCCCGGATGTTTTAGGACTCACGTTTACCGAGCGTTCTGGCTGCACTGTGCCATTTGCGGCGATCGTCACAGGCAAGTTGACCTGCTCAACTGCCACCGTTTTTCCGCGCCGTTTCCCTTCTTTAGGATTGGCAGCAGTGAACTGGCTGTAGGCTGCGTAGCCTCCCCCTGCTAATAGACCCAATATCAATAGAGTAATCAGCCACTTGGGCACTCTTAGTTTTTTGAGGTCTTTCATCCGTCTGCTCCTAGATTAGGTCAATCGCATTGTGACCACAACTCTGCTTCCATAAGAATAGGAGGAAAATATCTTCTAGAAAAAATAATTTAGAGCCTATTTCTTTTAGACTCTAGCGCCTAACGAATGGTTCAGGCTCTAGCAATTCATGAGTCATTCTAAACAAAGCGAGTTAGCTGAACGCGATAGCGATCTTTTTTGGTAATCATGACTTCGCCCACTTCAACTCGTCCTTTGCCGCTAACCGCAATCAGGTCGCCTGATTTAACTGCGTAGCTAGTACTTGAAATATCTTTCCAATTAACCCGCACATCGCCCGCAGAGATCAGATCAGCCATTTTGCTGCGAGACATGCCAAACCCTGCGGAGGCGATCGCATCCAACCGCATGGAGGCTTCTACGGTCACAAGTTCCTTTTTTTTCGGTTCACGAATTTTCAGTTCACTCAACTGTATGCGTCTAGTCTTAACGGGGACGGAACGCACCTGAGTCAAGCTTGCTGTGAAAAAATCGACCAGTTCTGGAACCGCGATCGCCTGTCCGCCTCTCTCACCCAAAACAATAATGTCGCCCACCTTATCTCGAACAATGCCAGTTCCCAGGAGGGCACCTAAAAAATCTCGGTGAGTGGCGGGATCAAACAAGAAATTTCCAGAAATTTCCAGTGCTGCCAGTTCAACTTGAGTCGAGTCGAGGGGAATTTCTGACCGGGCGATCGCTAAGCGCTGACGTTCTGCTTGAGGATAGCCACCCCAAGACACAACTTGAACCTCCGCTAGCTGGCTAAAAACTTTTTGAACCTCAGCCAACTCAGGAGGAGAAAGAAAATCTGTAATTATGACTTCCCAAGTTTTAATTGCCTGATCGGCTCGATCAATAACTCGCGCGATCGCCTCGCGATTCTCAACGTGCTTCAGCAGATCGTCCCGTGGCAACATGGTTATATCACTATACAGCCGAAGCCTGACCGTTACTTTCAGCCGCCAGCAACTCCAATCGCTCTTGCTGATCTTGAGAAATGCAAGTTTGAATCAACGTATCCACATCCCCTTCCAAAATTGGAGGTAGGGAAAAGTTTTGATTGAGCCGGTGATCCGTAACGCGACTATCTTTATAGTTGTACGTGCGAATTTTTTCAGAGCGAGAACCAGTGCCTACCTGCATTCGGCGAGCGGAACTCACCGCATCCTGCTGTTCTTGTAGCTTCAGTTCATATAGCTTTGCGCGCAAAATCTGCATGGCACGCTCCCGGTTTTGAAGCTGCGATCGCTCCTCGGTACATTTAATCCGAATGCCGGTTGGCTTATGCATCAGGTCAACAGCGGTTTCCACCTTGTTCACATTCTGTCCACCAGCACCACCCGATCTCATGGTACTCATTTCGATATCTTTGGCATCGATATGAATTTCCACATCATCCACTTCTGGCATCACTGCAACCGTGGCTGTCGAAGTATGGACTCGACCCTGAGCCTCGGTCACCGGAACACGCTGCACCCGATGGACTCCCGCCTCAAATTTAAGCTTGCTATAAACGCGATCGCCCTGAATCTCAAGGATAATTTCCTTAAACCCACCCATATCCGCGAGCGACTCGCTCACCAACTTCACCCGCCAACCTTGACCCTCAGCATATTTCGAGTACATCCGTAACAGATCACCAGCCCAAATGCTGGCTTCATCTCCGCCCGTACCTGCCCGGATTTCCAACATGATGTTCTTATCATCATTTGGATCAGTCGGTAACAGCAAAACCTTCAGGCGGCTTTCCAGCAAAGCTAGCTTTTCCTCTAGTTCTGCCACCTCTAAAGATGCCATTTCTTGCAGTTCCAAATCACCACCCGACTCCTTCAAGATCTGCTTTGCTTCGCCCATTGAAACTTGGGCATCTTTCCAAATCCCATAGGTAGCAACAACCTCTTCTAAAGAAGCCCGTGTCTTTGCCACCTTTTGGAATTCACTTGGATCTTTAGCAACGTCAGGATCTCCTAGCCGTCGAGTCAACTCATTAAAGGTTTGCTCAACCGATTGGAGCTTATC
>JBGTAZ010000099.1:0-11855 GCA_041749615.1 Leptolyngbyaceae cyanobacterium
ATCGCCGAAACTCATCCCAGCTTGAAGAGTAAAGACACTTTCCCAACAATGCGGAATTTAAGTCAGGATGATCTGGTGGCGATCGCGGGTCACGTTTTGCTTCAGCCTAAAGTGGTTGGAGACAAATGGGGCGGCGGCAAAATCTACTACTAAACCACACTTTGCACGTTAGGGGTTCTCATGCCGCATAAACAGTTTTGGCTCCGGCTACTGGTTTGTTTCTTTTCTCTGTGCCTGCCAATAGTCACCATTAGCCTACCTGCTTATGCAGCAGTTGACCCCTACGTCACCCGCTTTTTGAGAGTCACTGAACCAATCCCGCTAAAAATGGACACATCCGAAAGCACTCGGCTGTTTTCTGCTGAAGATTTATCCATCGGCAAAGCCCTGTTTGGGCAAAGTTGTCTCAATTGTCATGTGGGTGGAAACACCCTCCCCGATCCAACGGTGCCTCTCTCTCTTGCTGCTTTGCGGGGCGCAACCCCTAAACGCGATAACATCAACGCGCTGGTTACTTATCTGCGGCAACCCATGACTTATGACGGCACAGAAGAAACATTGGTCTGTCGGCGAGTCTCTGAATCTTGGCTGCCAACGCCGATGGTTGAAAATATTGCAGGATTTATTTTAAGAGCGGCTGAGACTGCGCCGGGTTGGGGTACGGAAACCTTCCAAAATTAGTCGGGATTCTCTCATGCTCTAAATGCGTTTTAGCTTCCCAGTTGTTTTAGAATTTAGGGTGTACGTACGTTGTAGATTGTTGAATTCAATATGAAATCTATCACTTCATTTGCAAAAAGCCTCTGTGTGGCTTGTGTCGCTTTCCTGCTTGTTATCGGAAGCCTTTGCGTATCGGTCTCTCCTGCTGCTGCGGAAACTTTCACCGTTAAAATGGGCGCTGACAACAGTATGTTGTCATTTGTGCCTGCAAAAGTCGCTGTCAAACCAGGTGACACGGTGAAGTGGGTTATCAACAAGGTGCCTCCTCACAATGTTGTGTTCGATGGCTCTAGCATCCCTGGCGGCGATAAAGCGGTTGCGACTGCTTTATCTCACAAGAAGCTAGAAATGACTCCTGGTAGCAGCTTTGAAATTACAATTCCTGCCGATGCTCAACCGGGTGAATATAGCTACTACTGCGAACCTCATCGGGGTGCTGGCATGATGGGTAAGGTGGTTGTCGGTGTTTAGTTCAGACCTTCTCTGAACTTTGATCACTATTTTGTCTACTGTCTTTTCTTAACTCTTGCAACAGGGGTGTTTTTCTTCTCCTATTTTCGATCGCGAATGGCTATTAATTTTTAGATAGTGTTCGTGAATCGCTTTTAATGTCGGTCTTTTTATCTGGTAGAGGAGAACCCCCTGTGAAAGTGTTTTTACTAAGTATTTATCTGGCAATTTGGTTTGCCATGGGGATAGCTTCCCCTGCGTCGGCAGCAAATCTTGCTAATGGCGCGAAGCTGTTTAACGCCAACTGTTCAGCTTGTCACATGGGCGGAAACAACGTCATCATTTCAAGCAAAACGTTGAAAGCAGAAGCGTTGCAAAAGTATGGGATGGCTTCTTTGGATGCGATTAAAAATCAAGTGACGAATGGCAAGAACGCAATGCCTTCTTTTAGAAGTCGCTTAAAAGACGATCAGATTGAAGACATTGCAAATTATGTGATGACTCAATCGCAACAAGGCTGGTAGATTTTGCTGCTCTAATTGTTTGAAACCCCTGAGAAACTGTTTCTCAGGGGGTTTTGGTTGATGTAGGGTTAATGGGAGGATCTCTTTTTTAGATTTTTTAGCCGATCGCGTAGGTCTGGTAAATCATCAGGCAATTTTCCTCCATAGCGCCAGACCACATAAGCCTGAGAAATTGCTTCAATCGTTGCGACTCGATCAGCCGATTGCGACTGCGCGGTGGTTTGCATAAACTCAAACGGAGTCTGCGCCCTGCGCTTCACCACACGCTGAATTTTGAGCCAATCTAGCATTTCTTGATAAAGGCGTTCTATCGGCGTGAGGTTGATTAAAAATCGACGATATTGCCAACGTCTCCAACTCTGCCATAACAGCCAACTGGCAAATCCACCCGCCGCGCTTAAAAACAATAGGGTAAATAGCCCAATCCACCCCTGATTAAATTGCCCCACCAGCCACGCGATCGCGCCGACCAAACTACCGACAATAGCGCCAAATAGTCCGCCTAAAAAATTGCTAACTGGAGAAGGGAGCCAGCCCGCGATCCATTTCCAAAACTGTTGCAGCACCGTAAAGGTTTGATCTTCCTCAATCGACGGTGGAATCAGTTCATGCCCAGGAATCGGGTCAAAAGCAAACCAGCCATATTTGGGAAAATACACCTCCGTCATCGCATAGGCATCAGTATTGCGGACTTCGTATAACCCTGTGAATGAATTAAATTCACCCGATCCGTAGCCTGCTACCAAGCGAGATGGAATGCCAATGGAACGCAGCATGATCGTCAGCGCAGTAGAAAAATGATCAGGATAGCCGCCTTTGTATTTAAATAGAAAGGCTTCTACTAAGTCTTCTTGGGGATTGAGATAAGGTAGCTCTGGCTGAATCGAGTAGCGGATTTTGAGGGCTTGCGCCAAGAACAACGCCTTCTCGTAAGGGTTCGTCAGCGGGTTCGGAGAGGTGGCTAACAGCGCTTCTGTTTGCTTCTGAACTTTATCTTGAATGCGGCTGGGGACAGTGAGGTAGTGGTCTTGAATTTCTTGGCGATACCCGGTAGGGGCTTTTCCTAACCGAGTGAGATCGCGATAGGGAACCTCTGAGATTACGGTATAGGTCAACCCTTCCGGTAAAAGCAGCGGCGATCGCAGCCCTTCTTCAGCATCGATCGCAATTTGAGTGGTTGGAAAGAAAAGCTCCTTGGGCTGAGTCAACGCCGGGATCAGGTTCGGCAATTCTGAAACCATCGTGTAAGTCTGAATGACTTCCTGCACCTTGTTCAGGGTAATCGGTCGTGGCAAAAAGAACTGATAAGACCAAGCAGGGCGGGTGAGAGTTTTTGTCTCGCTATTGCGGGACACTTCCCAGCCTTGCCCCGAATATTGATCAAATGCCAACACACGCCAGAAGCCTTCTGCTTGCGATCTCACCCGCATGACAATCTGCGGTTTCATTTCTCCCCGCAGATTTTGATTCATCTGCGTGTTGAAACCATAGTAAAAGGTTTCATCCACTTCGCCTGGACCCGACCCCTTGCCAGATTGAGCATTGCCGCCGCCTGCCTTGCCACTCCGTACATAGCCTGGATTAATCACCTGCTGGTTATCTTCAAATTGCTGGTTTAAAGGCGCACTGACAGGGAAGGTGCGAAGCTGATACCCCGGTAGGCGCGGCATAAACATGAAAATGGTTAGCCCTAACGCCAAAATTGTGCTCAGAAACAGCCCTAGGCGGCGGATAGAAAGCCCCGGTTGCTTGAAAGGCGATCGCCGGACTTTACTAACTCCCAGGTTGAGCCGTGAGCGATAGTCGAGGACTAGAACCGGCAGCGAGATCGCCAAGAACACCAGCAAAATTGCGCCAAACAGCATCGTTTGGCTCAGCGTACTCGCCACCCCAATCAAAATCAGCCCAATCACCATGGAATAGCCCAAGTCTTGGCGGCGGGGCATATGAAAGCTGTGCAGCACCTGAAGCTGAATCAACAACTCAGCCAAAATCAAACGAGTATCATTCAACTGCTGGCGCAATGCCACAAAAAACAACGCCAGCGCGCCCAACATGCCGATCGCGATACAAAACTTGATCGCCACATTTGCCTTCCGCCGATGAAGCCAACTCCAATACGCGCCTGCAAGGCTGAGCGGAATCGCCCATAGGCTGGTTTGAGTCTCTGCCGCAATATCGGTGGCAATGATCCCGGCAACCACCATTGCCTGACTCAAAATCCGCAGCGAAATCGACTCTTCCGTCGCCGGTAATGGCTGCGTTTGAAGACGGTGAAGTAGCGCACCTAATAGAGGGAGCGATCGCATTCGGCTCATCCAAAAACCAGTAGACATAGAAAGATCACTCTAGAATATCGTTCTCAATCATCCGCAGCAATGCTCAAGTGAAAGGTTAGTTTACTCCATGCGCTAGAGTTGCACTTTAATTTGAGAGAGTTCAACCTCTTCTGATTTAATTGCTCGAAAATACCGGAATTTCCATACCTCGGTATTTTCAATTATTCTAAAACCTGCTAGTTTAAGTCCCCTGACAAATCCTTGTAGATCCTTAATGTGGGACGCTACCTCATAAATCCAGAGTTGCCCATCGAGTTTAAGTGTACGGGCTGCTTCTCGAAAGTAATCAGCGGTATTCAAACCCATAAGTGACAGATTAAACATGGCAACATCCAGACAGTTATCTTCCAAAGGCACACGAGCCACATCGCACTCGATGACTGAATTATTAATTGCAACAAAATCAAAGCTATGAACTGTATGCTTACCAGCAAGAGCTTTAGCTATTAGAGCTTCCCCGCAGCCAAAATCAGCCACAACTAGATCAGATCGCTTCTGAAGCCACTTGATAGCCTCCTCATAAGGAACAATTGACCAAGTTTTTCGAGCTTCTTGATAAAGCGTATGGTATTGCATCCACTCTTCTGGATTGCTTTGCAATCGCTCGTAGGTAGTATGACTATAGCTGCTACTCCAACGGGCATTCATACGGCTAAAGTCACCGTAATGAACATTACGTCGCTGAACTTCTACAGGATCAACATCTGGAAGTGGGACGAAGATTTTAGGGCGAATGACTGATTGCTGCTCACCTGTCTTCAATCGTTCTAACCACTTTCGCAGATCTCGAAATGCTTGAGATTCAGTGCGTAGCTGTCCTTCAGGCATTACACCATCAACCGCAGCATCAGCAACCGTCTGTTTATTCTGCAACCGAGCTAAGCGCCCCTCATCCCAGCTCCAATGTTCTCCGTTGTCTAAACCGTAAGTCACAGGCATGAGGATTGTGAGAGTGTCATGAACTTGCCCTTGACGATTTAACCGCCCTTCTAGCTGCTCTAGTTCAGCACTTGTCCAGGGTGGAATGTTTAGAATGAGGCGATCGCAAACTCGTTGAAAGCCATCAACCCCGGTAGCCATAGCACTACTAGCAATCAGAACGTCAATCGAGCCATCAATAAAATTGTTACGACCACTCTTATCCCCTCCCACATGAAAGCCCACAGTCCATCCTTCTGCCTCAATTGCCTCTTGTAGCTGATCAACAATGCCCTCAACGTAATGCGTGTAAACGATAGTTTTTGGACGCAGTTCCTTGAGAATTGCTGGAATCCTAGCGTGAGTGAGGATCTGCTCCATTTTTAAGATGGACGTACCTTCTTCCCGAATTTTGTCAACTATGTGAGTGCAATCAACTGGAAGTTTAACTCTATTGATTTTAATTTTGGGTTTGACTCTAGAGCGAATTCCCAGCGTCACAAATGCTTGATGCAGCCGCATACAGTTGTTAAGCGTAGCTTTCTCACCTAAGTCAGATCGTTCTACGCCTGTTACTAATTCAACTAAGCTTTTACCTTCTTTAAGGTTGTTAATAACGGGAGTTGCACTCATGCCAAGCACATGAAGATTAGGATTCTTCTCGGCTGCGTTAGTGATCAGGGCAAGAACCATCTGTCGTCGTTTAGATGGATCATCACCCCGTTGCTTGCAACGATGAATCTCATCCACAATGATCAGGCTAATTTGATATTGCTCTAGCAATTGCCGAATGTGAATGGAAGTTGAAGGTTGCTGAAACATTTCGTGATTCAGGAGAATGTAATGATGTCCCTCCTCAATATCTGTCCAGTGAGGATTAAAATTTCTAATTGTTACTCGGCTATCTGGAAAAACATGTTTGATTTCTCCATGCCAGTTAGGTACTGTGTCTAAAGGACAAATAATAATTGTGAGATGGGCATCAATAATGCGGCTGCTAAGAATGCCGCCAATTGTTTTACCTGTTCCAGTCAACGAAAGGTTTAACATCCGACGCTGACCACGCAAATGTACCGCAGCCAGCTTTTGCATTAAGTTTGGAGGGGTAACTTTACCATCAACTCGAAATGCCCAACCTGAAGGGATTGTCATATCTCGCGCTTGGTTGTATTCGTCAAGAAATTGATCTCTTACCTGACCACCATAGCCCTCATCCGTAAAGGCTTCAATCGCTTCAACAGCAGACTCATCCTCAAAAACTTCTGCCCAGATTCGATTGCGTTTAGACGCAATAAAAAAGTCAATTGCTTCTTGATCAGCCGAAGCAACAATTTTGCTATTCAAAAATTCTAGGCTTTTCTGTATTTTTATTTTCGGTAATTCATTAGGCTCGTTAAGTTGTTCTTGGGATTCATTAGTTGTCTCAAAAGCTTGAGATGCCTCAGATATGGTTAATGATGAAACGGTATCGACAATTTGTAGTTCGGTGTCAGCTTTAAGAACGTCAACTAAGTCAATTTCAGCCTCAGACGTTTTGGCTTCCTTACCTTGAATTACATCTCGAAGTTTTTGACCTGTCAGTTTACCCTTAATAATATCTTTGGCAATTTTGAGTCCTTCAGCATTTTGTGTATCTAAAACACCTGATTGCTCAAAGATTTTGTATAGTTCAGCCTGAGTTAGATTAGGGATATGAACTTCTAAACTGGCAACAAATTGACGAATAGCCTCTATGTTCCAGCCAAAGCAACGCGCGCAGCCGCTATTACCTAAGCTCCACGAACTTTTTGTAATTGCACCTATTCTTGCTTTCCATTCGTATCCGTCAATAGGGCACTTAAACCATGCTTCCTGCTGAGAACCTCTAGTGAATTTATCAGGACATATACCTGCTAAATCATTCTTATCATAGTCCCAGTACTGAGACACATAATCAGGATAGCGAGAAATCAACGATGTGGTTTTAGTCGCAACTAATCCTCTACAAGCTGGACAGCCACTATTCCCCTTTTTCCAAGATCCTTTTGCAATCGAAGTGACAGATGCCACCCACTCATGTCCGTCAATAGGGCATTTAAAGAAGGCTTCTTTACCTGACCCAATTGTCAGTTTCATTGGATCAAGTCCTAGTTCATTATTAGCTTCGTAGAGCCAATACTTAGCAACCTCATCAGGAAAGTCAACTCCTATTGGCTCTTTACGCTGCCATTCACCACGCTTACGTTCAGCAGTACCATTACAGACGCGACAACCAGCATTACCTTTTGACCACTGCTGACTAATCGTTGAGACAACACTTGCTTGCCACTCGTTACCGTCATAAGGGCACTTAAACCATGCCTTCTTATTACTTGCAAGAGTCAGTTTTTTTGGATCTAAGTTCAGTTCGCTATTTTTTTCATAATCCCAGTGTTGCTCAACGAGTTTCGGATAAACTTCTACCAGATTGGGCTGTTTTTCAGCCTTCTTTTTTTTACCTGCACACATCGGACAACCGCTTGTTCCATACCTCTCCCAACTGGTTGAGATATCGTTTGGTTTTTTCTTCCAAGAGTGTCCATCATAAGGGCACTTAAACCAGATAAACTGGGAAACGCTCCCGGCGGAAACTTGCTCAGGCTTAAGATCTCCATTTTTCTCATGATCCCATAGTTCTGCAATGCGCTCTGGATAAAGTGCAGCTAAGCTTTTTAAGTAAAGTTTTTGCTTTGTACTTTCCTCTTTCTCTCGCTCAGCAATTGCCTTTGACTCCTCACGCTCCTTTAAATAGTCATGAAATGCAGGATTTTTAGTTAAAACTTGTCTAACTCTTTCTCTAGAAATATTGTGTTGGTCACCTATTTCCTGATAACTCAACCCCTGTTTATAAAGCTCTAAAAACTGGTTGCTTTTTTCCAGTCTATTTTGTTTGCGAACTTCAACAAGAGGAGACGGCTTCGGCTCATTACGACTTGGATTTTGCCATTCTTCCAAAAGGCTTTCGCCCAGAGGCAATAAAAAGACTTGTTTGCCTCTGACTTCAATAAGTCCGCGATTTTCAAGATCAATAACTACCCTCTTAACTGAACTGAAGTTATCAAGTGGCCGAGGAGATCTAGTCTTTAAATGTTTAAGGATAATTTTTTGAGTTTTGCCAGGAGTTTCAACGGCTCCCTGTGCATCGTGTGTGTTATCCATAGATTTAGTCTTGTCAATTAGAGGTGCCTATGTACTAGCTACAGGCTTTATACGTAAGTTTGCCCCTTAATTGATCAAAATTCACTAAACCTTAAAGACTTTCAGGAAATTCTGGCAAACAAGTTTACATTCTTTGCCATCGCCCCTTGAGGCTCTCTCAAAAAGAGCCGTGGCGCACCTTAGCGCTAGCTACTAACAGATACGTTGAGACCACTACCCTACGGATAGCTCAGCGGAATAAGAAACGCATCTCCATGTTCTACCCAATAGTCAGTTTTTTCAACAGGTGTCAGCTTTTGCCTCTCTAACGCCTATGCTTCAACGATTCGCACCACGAAAACAAGCGGTGTTTCTTCTTCATCTAAGCACGCTTCCAGCATGTAAACCTGCCCCACTTCTGGGTCACAGAGTTCCACACCCACGGAGCCAGGGGATCGCCGCTCAGCCACAGACTGAAACCCTGAGCCATGTAAGGTTAAACGTCCACCTATTGGCAGTTCTGCCCGAACGACTACACTCAAATTTGTAGGGTCGGGGTTATAAGTGGCTTTTAACTGCAACGTTCCTTGCTCAGTTTCCCACTGGCGCTCAACGATCGCTTGGCTGGCAGACACCGCCAATGTTAAGCTCACAATCAGTTCCCGTGCTGCCAACAGCGACAGCACCATTTGCTGGGCTGGAGCCGCTGTTTCATAGTTTTGAGGAAAATTCGCTCCGGCTGTGGCGGTTGCAGCGGTTGCGCCTGATCTGGCTGGTGAGGCAACCACTAATCCTGCCAAATAATTCAGTGCTTGTGCTTCACCGGGGAATAAATCTTCTACAGCCTGAACCAATTGCACCCCTTCACGGAGAGAAGATTGCACGACTTGTTGACACTGTTTTAATAGCCGACCTAGTACGAATCCAGGAATTTGGACAGGCAAGTTGAGCGTGCTTAGCTGACGACTCCAGATGCTGGGAGCGGAGTTTGCTTCAATCGGGGTAGGAGTCTCTGAGCCGAAATTGGCTTTTACGGAATCGTAAGCGACGGAATCGTAAGCGGGGGGGCTTTCATAGTCTTGAACAGTGGACTCCCAGGGAAAAAGGGGCGGATTTTTTTGAATTTCGCTTTGCAGTCGGTGTTTTAACAAGGCATGAAAACGGTCTTGCACAACAGGTACATCTCCAAGTTCAAATAGTGACTCTTTTTGGGCAGAGCGTTTTGAATCGGTATAGCCAGAGACAGGAGAGGGGTTATCTTGGGGCATAAGTAGCGTTGGCTGATCGGGAGGGGGTGTTCCTGTTGCCTCGTACCCTAGTGCCTGATTGATTGCCTCAGCATCTACTAAAGTTGCTGTGGGGAGAAGCTCCTGCAACAGCATTAGTATACGCCTCTGAATTTTTTCTGGGTCACAATTCATAGTACAAATTCCTATACATTGGTTGAAGGGCGATCTCCGGACGTTCAGCGGTTTTGCATCTCCCAAAAATCATTACGAAGTTCCCACGCTTGCTCTAATAGTTTGAACCATTGTTTTTGAATTTGGGTCGGGGTGAAACCTAGCGCTTGCGCGATCGCGGCATCGGTTAATTTTTGCTGCTTCAACGTTAATAATGCTTTTTGCGTCTCATCGAGTCGAGTTTGAAACGCTTGCCATTGTTGAGGAGTCAAGCCTAAGTTGCGATCGAGGTCTGCTTCTAACCATTGGTGTACCAGTTCCCAGCGATGAGAAAGCGCAAAGCGGACTAAATGATATTTAAACCGCTGCTGCAAATAATCTCGCTGGCGAGGCGTGAGTCGTAAAATGTTTTCGATTTCACTCGTTGGCAGGTCTTGAAGCCGCAATACAAAATAGTCCGCGCAATCATTCTGCTTACGCTCATCTAGATAACTAATGAGTTCAGCAACGACTGTGTGACGGAGTGTGTCTTCAACGGGTTCGGGTTCTTGGGCAACCATCTTCTCCCGCACTTGCTGCATTGAGGCGGCGTTCCAAGCGCCATCGGCTTCCCCAGACATGCCCTCAGCCGCTTGCTCAATGTCTACAGGGGTTTCGGAGGGCTGTTGCTGCGAGAACGTTTGCGATCGCAGAATGATCAGTTGTTGGCTACGATTGCCAGGAAGTGGGATGCGGCGTTTGGCATAACGCTCCGTAAAAGCCATGTATTCCGCTAGTTGAAGCGGTGCGTTTGGAGTATAGGTTGGCAGAAGTTGGGCTTCCCGACGGAAGGCATTGAGCGCCTCCATATAAAAGCCTTGGAGGAAATCTTCGATCAGCGGCAGACGGGCTTGGTAGCTGAACTGAGTTTGGAGCGGAGTAATGTAGCGATACACCACAGCACTCAAGGTACTATGAAGTTCAATTCGTCCTCGCCGAGATCCTAATTTGGAATAGTGGAGGCATTGCTGAAGACGGTGCTTTGCCAGGGTCAGTGCCCAGGCTTCAGGATCTCCAGACGCTTGTATCCGCTTACTTTCAGTGCAAATGCGGGTGACTTCTTTTAAAAGACGATCTGCCACATCCCAGCACTGTTGCTCAGAAGCGTTGGTTGATACTTTAAGTTCACTGAGCAGCAGTTGAAAGATTGACTCCACGCTTTGGCAGGTTTCTATCACTATGTGTTCCAACGCCTAACGATAACAAACATCTGGATATCTTGATCAATTTTGGCAACAATCACTAGTAAGCGTCTAGAGTAAATCTCGATAAGCTCACTGAACATACACGATGATGATCTTTTGAAATTGTTGAGAGGATTGATCTAAATTATCCCTCTCACAACTTTCTCTGCTTCACGGAGTGTTCAGGATGGCCGTGAAAATTAGTTTGTACGTGATGGATAACTTAAATGGATATGGATTTAGATACACAACTTCAAGAACTGATTGATGATGCCCCCCAGGATGGTGTTACTCCTGCCTTAATTGAGGCGATCGCGCCAGTATTAAAGCAACTAGCATTTCAATTGCGGCATTTAGAGTATTACATTGCCCAAACCCTCGAACAAAACTGGGCGGTCACGTTGCTCAATCATGAAACTCAAAGTGACTTGCAGAAACAGATTATTTACGCATTTCCCAATCTAAAGGATGTGTCTTCTGGACCCTATCCGATGAAAGATCCACAAATGATCGCGTTGCCTATTCCTGTCATTCATATCCTGTTTCAAATTGTGGCACTGGAAACGGTGGATAGCGTGGTCTTCTTTGAAGTCCCTGGAAATACGATGGTAGGCACCGAAGTGAAGAGATCGGAGTTGCAAGCCTTGATTCAGGCTCAACTAACCCAGAAAACCGCTCCTTCCAATACTCTACCGCCTGATATTGCTTAGATAGGGATGGCTTCAAATGCAAATAGTCAAGCTTAATGCAGAGACTAAGGAGTCTAGAAAAAACAACCTGAACTTTTAGCTATTAGGAGCTACTCTAAAAGAATCCTCACTCCTAGTTGCTTAAATGGTTGAGCGTGAAATTGAAGAAAGAGTGCAAGTCAAATACGAACAACTGGCCCCTTATCTAAACGAAACGAGTAAGCGGATATGGGCAGCAGTGGAAGCCTTGAGTTTGGGTCATGGTGGAGTAACCAGCGTGTTTCGTGCAACGGGGCTATCGCGAACGACGATCCACGCCGGGATCAATGAATTAAAGCGTAGCCAGACAGAAGCGTTTGCTGTTGAGGACTATGGAGCGGTGCGTCGTAAGGGAGGTGGACGAAAACCGATCACTCAAAGCGACCCTACGGTGTTA
>JBGTAZ010000100.1:0-5745 GCA_041749615.1 Leptolyngbyaceae cyanobacterium
ATGTAATAGTGAGAAACGCTGATTGGTCGCAGTTGCAAAGATAGCAAAGACATAAACCCCCTTGATGGAGTTAGAAGTTTTGAGTTAAATCAATTTATCTTTTAACTCAAAACTCAAAACTCAAAACAAACCCTGCAAAACGCTCAGATTAATCCCTAGCGACTAACTGCTTGTTTGCTGGGTTGTTGAATCACCTTCTCAACCACTCGGCGCTTTGCCTTAGGGTCAGTGCCAATCAATCGGACATATGCACCCGAATGTTGATTCATAAACCCATCCAATGCCGCCATCACATCCGCTTCACGAGTGCCCTGCATGGCAGTTCCGCCTTGCCAAGAACTGGTTTTGTAGCGGCGTTCATCGGCATACTCCGTGCTGATTTTAAAGCCTTGAGCTAATAAATGACGAACGTGTTCGGCGATCGCTCCGTCTTTTTGCGTGCCGCTGCTCGGACGATGGCTAGAGGGTTGACTCCCATGAGCAGGCGTTGAGTGGGCAGACGTTGAGTGGGCAGAAGGCGCTGCTCGATTGGCAACCACAGGAGTTGTGCCACCCTTCCCATTCGGACGATGCACAATCATTTCCACCATGCGCTTTTTCACCTTGGGATCGATCCCCACCAACCGCACATAATCACGGCTGTGTTCACTTAAAAATGATTCAATTTCCGCGATCGCGTCTGCTTCACGCCGAGCTTGAATCATCGGTGCACTTTGCCAAGAACTCGTCTTGTAGCGCCGCTCATCGGCATACTCCACCCCAATTTGGTAGCCCTGAGCAATCAATTGACCCACCTGCTTTGACACATCAGCCCCTATGCCACTAGAAGAAGCTCCGTAGGCAGGCGCACTAGGCACTGCATGAGCAGAACTTTGAGCAATACTCTTGGCTTGACTAGAGCCCTGAAACGTTTTCCCATCGGGGCGCTGGATAATCATCTCAGCTAACCGTCGTTTCGCCTTTGGATCAATTCCAATGAGCCGCACATATTCACCAGAATGTTCGCGAATACAAGCTTCTAAACCCGACAACACATCGCTTTCTCGCGTTGATTGAATCGGGGAACAACTCGTCCAAGAACTAGTTTGAAATCGCCGTGTATCAGCATGTTCCATCCCAATTCGCGCACCCTGATTCAACAGATTGCGTACTTGAGCCACCACCTCTGCCCCTAGGCTGCCAGACTTCGATTGTCCATTAGAAGCGCCAAAGTTGGAGACAGCTTTAGGACTAGCATAGCTTTTTGCCGAATAATCAGAATTGCCACGACCAGAACTAGATGCCGCTTGCCCCGGTTGATCCTGGGGACGCTGAATAATGGTTTCCAATACTCGCTTTTTCGCCCGTGGATCGATGCCAATTAAGCGTACATATTGTCCTGCATGTTCCGAAAGACAGGCTTGTAAGCCCCCCATGACTTCTGATTCGCGCGTAGTCTGAATGGGCGCACAGCTTTTCCAAGACCCCGTTTGGAACTGTCGCTTATCTGCATGTTCTGTTCCGATCCGATACCCCTGCGCCAACAGTTGACGCACCTGACTCACGACATCCGTATCCATATTTCCTCCCTTTGTAAGACGGCTGTGAGATTCACCGCCCTCACCTGCCAAGTTAGTTGCGGTAGATTGATCTTGCCTTTCTTGAAATGACGTGGTGGGCGCAACACTTTCGGCAGAGTGATAGCCCGATCGCAGCGCATCATTAACCCCCATCACCTGAATCACAAACTGTTTATCGGATTCCTGTACATTCGGTAGCTGATCCGCTTGCTGTTGGCTGGTAATAATGGAACCCGAAGGCACAAATTTCCCAGGTGGAATTTCCACATCTTGGATCAAAACATGCATCATCACAATGCAGTTGCGTCCAATTCGAGCATTAAACACTGTTGAACGAAACCCAACAAAACACCCATCACCGATATAGGCAGGTCCATGAACCAACGCCATATGAGCAACAGATGCATTTTGTCCAATCCACACAGAATAGGAATTGCCATCATCCCCGAGCACACGACCTTGCTCTAGTCCGTGAATCACCACCCCATCTTGAACCTTAGACCCTGTACCAATTCGGAACGAATTTCCTTTATCTGCTCGGATAGAAACACCGGGTGCAATCACAACATTTGCACCAATCCGAACGTCCCCCATCACGTTAGAAAATGAATGGACAGACGCTGTTTCATCAACCGAGTCATTGACCCGGTTTGAACGAGATGTCGGAGCATCCGCACGACCACGGACTACCATAGAACCAATTCTCCAAACTGAAAACCGCCGTGAGTGGGTGCGACGGACTAGGTCACGATCTGAATCGAAGCGGACAAAATACTAGGCTGGGTGAAGTCACGTTCAACCAACGAACGCCTTATTGCAAAGCATTGCGTTTGCGCTAGCGATCTTGATCTCGCTTACTGTAGAGAAGCCGATTTTCAAGGCTAACTGTATCGATAATGGCAATAACTGCTGCATCAACAGGGCGCTGTTCGCTTCCTGAGACTTGACGAGCAGCACTACCATGACTCACCAGCACCCATTCATCTATACCAGCACCGACGTTATCTGCTGCAACTTCATACCCAGGAAGCGGTTCCCCATCATCATCAATAAATTGAAGGACGAGGAACTTGATACCCCTGAGAGTGGGTTCTTTTTGCGTACTGGTAACCGTGCCAAGAACTCTGGCAATCTGCATTCGACGTTACGGGCGGTTGAGAGGACGAATACCACTGACGCTCTCACGGAATGGCTCTACTGCTTCGGTGTAGCGAATCGGTAGAACATACTCCAGGTTTTCATGGGGGCGAGCAATGATGTGGGTAGAAAGAACTTGCCCACCGTTGACCCGTTTCACGTTTTCAATACCTGCTGCCACGGAAGCTTGCACTTCAGAAACATCACCGCGAACAATGACCGTCACGCGACCACTGCCAATTTTTTCGTAGCCGACTAGGGTAACGCGAGCCGCTTTAACCATTGCGTCTGCGGCTTCGACCACTGCGGGGAAACCTAGGGTTTCAACCATTCCAACTGCAATTGCCATTGTATAAACTTCCTTCCAAATAAACTTTAAACAATCGTGTTGATGTACCAAACAAAACTTGAACCTACTTCTACCGCCTGAAAGCGGAGCTGCAACGTTTAAGTGTTAGCTGCGAAATTGATCTACTGCTTCGGTGTAGCGAATGGGTAGAACATATTCCAGGTTTTCGTGAGGTCGAGCAATAATATGAGTGGAAAGCACTTCACCTCCATTGACTCGCTTTACATTTTCAACGCCAGCCGCTATTGAAGCCTGAACCTCGGACACATCACCCCGAATAATCACTGTGACGCGACCGCTGCCGATCTTCTCATAACCTACAAGTGTGACGCGAGCTGCCTTCACCATGGCATCTGCTGCTTCAACCACTGCCGGGAAACCCCGCGTTTCAAGCATTCCAACTGCAATCGGCATCCCCAGTCTCCTGATAAGTAAAACTAATCGCTTCAAACAAGAGTGAAAATTTTGACGGAGACCCCACTGTTCCAAGCCTTGTCGAGGTTTTCACTAGGCATAACAAGCATAGGGGTGTAACCGACACTTATGCAATATAAAGACCAATGATAGTTGCAAATCTTGGACATCAGAAAAGCTTATCAAATTAGTGGAATTGTGATTTTTGCCACTATTTCAACTCTAGTATGAATCTTCTCACAGTTTGTGCGCTATCTTTTAACTCTCTCAAAAAATGGATTTGAAGCGCTGAAATTTAAGTTCATCAACGTTTTGAGGGCTTAACAAAGGCTTACATTACCGCGATCGCCCACCGAATTTCACTGCCATCAAGCGCTTCACCCGCGCAGACTTTTTCCAGCCAATGGGTAAGAAAACATTACGTAGACATAAGTTACATTTATACAAATAAGTTAGCAGTTCTCTAAGATTGTTTTTCCTGAGCAAACATTGATATGGTGAGGGAACTACGAGATTATTTGAATAATAATTAAGATTTGTTAAGGTGCAAATTGACTGGTTTCCAGCCCTAAAAAGTGTATTGGAGCCTTTTTTTGTAGTCACGGTTATTACCATAAGTAATTTAAGAAGGCTGTCTGGATGGGCGAGTTTCTACTGCAAACAAGCTGGTGTCTTCCACTCTATGGATTAGTAGGAGCGGTGTTAACGCTGCCTTGGTCAATCGGATATGTCCGTCGAACCGGTCCTCGCCCCGCCGCATACTTCAATATTTTGATGACATTAGTGGCGATGGGGCATGGGGCGATCGCGTTTCAAACGAGTCTGCATGTTGATCCCCAACCCATTCTGCTCCATTGGTTTCATGCCGCCGATCTCGATCTTTCTTTTGCAATTGATATTTCTTCCGTCAGTTTAGGGGCGGCTGAACTGGTCACCGCCCTTAGCTTTTTAGCCCAAATTTTTTCATTAGGATACATGGAAAAGGACTGGGCGATCGCGCGGTTCTTTGCCTTAATGGGCTTTTTTGAAGCTGCCATGACTGGTCTAGCGCTGAGCGACTCGCTGTTCCTGACCTATGCACTATTGGAAGCGCTAACATTGTCCACCTATCTGCTTGTAGGGTTTTGGTATGCTCAGCCCTTAGTCGTGACAGCGGCACGGGATGCGTTTCTGACAAAACGAGTGGGGGATGTGCTGTTGCTCATGGGGGTAGTGACGCTGGCGACCTTTGCCGGATCGCTGAATTTTGCTGACTTGTATGAATGGTCTGAAACGGCACTATTGCCTCCGACTGTAGCCACATTATTAGGCTTAGCGCTGATTGCTGGACCTACCGGAAAGTGTGCCCAGTTTCCACTGCACGTCTGGCTAGATGAAGCAATGGAAGGACCGAACCCAGCCTCCATTCTAAGAAATTCGGTGGTGGTTTCTTGTGGAGCTTACGTATTGATTAAGCTCCAGCCGATTTTGATCTTGTCTCCCGTAGCATCTACTACCCTCGTGGTGATCGGAACGATGACTGCGATCGGAGCCTCGTTAGTGGCGATCGCCCAACTTGATATAAAACGCGCCCTTGCCCATTCCACCAGCGCCTATCTAGGACTGGTGTTTATTGCTATTGGGATGCAGTGGACTGATGTTGCCTTGCTCCTTCTATTTACCCACGCGATCGCAAAAGCCTTGATGTTTATGAGCGTTGGCTCCATCATCACCACCACTTCCACTCAAGACATAACCGAAATGGGTGGATTATGGTCGCGAATGCCTGCGACAACCACCGCATTTTTAGTAGGCGGTGCTGGCTTGGTTGGACTGTTGCCTTTGGGCGGCTTTTGGGCATTGCGAGAAGGCGTGAATGCGTTTTGGTATGACAACCCATGGCTTGTGGTAGTGGTGCTGTCAGTCAATGCATTAACCGCTTTTAACTTGACTCGTGTTTTTCGCCTTGTATTTTTGGGTAATCCTCAGATCAAAACTCGACGTGCCCCGGAAGTCCCATGGACAATGGCGGTGCCCATGGTGTCTCTGACTATTATGACCCTGCTGGTTCCCGCCATGCTACGGCGGCTCTCGCTGCTTCCCGACTGGGCATATCTGAATCATAGTGCGGTTCTACTGCTGATGCTGTCGGGCTTAGGCGGTCTCCTCGCTGGATGTTTTGTTCCGTTTACGCGCATTTGGTCTCGCCCCGTTCAAATGCCGTTCAAGTTGATTCAAGATTTATTAGCGTATGACTTTTATGTCGATCAGCTTTACCGCGTTACGGTGGTTGGGTTTGTCGCCATG
>JBGTAZ010000101.1:0-4075 GCA_041749615.1 Leptolyngbyaceae cyanobacterium
ACACGCGCTCAAGAACGCCGGAAACGCTAAAAGCTGTTCAAGTCGCACTGGTAAAACCAGTGGCTTACCTTCTGAGCTACAGACAAGTTAAAAGTGTCAATGATGGGTTCATCATGGATGTTGAAATCTTACCGGCTCTAATCGCGGACAAGCCAATCATCCAGCAGATTATGGAGCTTTATCAGTACGATTTTTCAGAGTTTGAGAACACTGACATAAACGAGCATGGATACTTTGGCTATCAATATCTGGATTATTATTGGGTTGAAGCCGATCGCTATCCATTTCTGGTGCGGGTGAATGGTAAACTTGCTGGTTTTGTGTTAGTGAATCAATATACTTACCTTCCAGGTAGCCAATACTCAGTGGCGAAGTTCTTTATTATACGAAAGTACCGTAAGCATGGGATTGGTCGCCAAGTTGCATTTCACGTTTTTGATTTATTTTGTGGGCGTTAGGAGATCCATCAAGTTTATACAAACGTTGTTGCTCAACAGTTTTGGCGAAGTGTTATCAGAGCTTACACAGAAAACAACTATACCGAGACAGTAATGGAGGACAAAGATTGGACGGGCACCGTTCAATAGACCTGTTGGGTAATAAGACCAAAAATCGTCGGAAGCCGCTCCAGATGGGCATTTCAGCGATTTCTTGTAAAAACGCCCAGAAGCCAGTCTGCGTAACCGTTTCAGCGATTTTTCTTGCTATTTCCCAACAGGTCTAATGTTTCGACAATACCGTTAAGTTGAAGTCTTGAGTGGAATTTTGTTAGCGATCGCGGTAGAACAATTCTGTTGGAGTGGACTGGCAGAGCGGCTCAGTGTCGTAGCAGAAGTTATCGGCAGCCGCTCAACAGAACCGTTCTGCCGCTTCGGTTGTAGGTTGTGGGCGTAGCTAGAAACCTATCGATCATCGCGTGAAGCCAGCGTATTTTGAAGGCGATCGCTGAGGAGCGTATTGAAGTTGGCTAGAACGTTGCCTCACCTCCTCACAGCCATCGCGATACAACTTAGTTTTTAACGAAATCCTGTATGCTAGCTGAACAAAACAAAGCTCTCGTTCTCCAGTTCTACAAAGCCTTCGACGATCGCAAAATGGATCGAGCTTTAGAGCTTTTGGCTCCAAATTTTATTGCTCATATGGCAGGGACGCCAGAGCCATTGGATGGAGAAGGGTTCAAGCAGTTTGGGATGGCGTTTTATTTAGCCTTTAGTCAAGGTCAACACGTTTTCGATGAGGTTGTGGTTGCAGACGATAAAGTGGTGACGTGCGGAAAGTTCACGGCAAAGCATCTTGGAGAATTCCAGGGTCTTCCGCCAACGGGCAAGCAAATCAGCTTGTCGATCATGCACATCGATCGAGTCGAGGATGGAAAAATCGTGGAGCACTGGGGGCAGGGCGATGCACTCGGATTGATGCAGCAGTTAGGGATCGTCTTCTTGCCGGGTCCGAAGCTATTTCCACATATACTGAGAGGTGTTGTATCTAAACTGTTTAGGAAAGCCTGAAAGTAGTTGACAGCGGCAGAACAACCGCGCTGCACCGGAACGTACCAACATGGTCGGTCGAGTTGCAAAATTTGTCTGCGTCCGGTGAGCGCGACCGTTGGGCTGCATTCAGTTACTGGTTAAGACAACACCTTGAGATGGTCTGTTGGGAAGCATTATTTGCTGCTACTCGTTCTGAGCAATCAGTTGTCACGCTGCCGAATATGGTCAATTGCAACAATTAGCGCATCCAGCATGACTTCATAGCTTTGATCAGCCGAACGAGTTAGGGTCATCAACTCTAGCTGTTCTCTGACAATAAAACCGTAAATGGCTGCATTGACCATCCGCATCACATCAATCAAAGCATCCCCACTCAATTCGTATAATTGCAGCGATCGTTGGAAAAAGTGTAAAGCGTTCTGGATGATTTCAGCTTCTTCGTAATCAGTGGGTCGCATTTGGTAGAGCATCATCACGTTATAACGGGCGGGATAACGTTGGGCAAAGCTTCGGGTTGCCTGTGCGCCGATACGAAGTAAGATATGAGGTTCTGTGATGCCCGTTGTTTGGCTTTGGCAGTCCGTTAAATAGTTGCGCCAAATTTCCAGAGCTACAGCGCGGCGCAGCCCTGAATTGCCGTCCAGATGTTTGTAAATGGCGGGCGGTTTGATCCCCAATTCTTTTGCGACTCGATTCACGCCCAGAGCCGACTCTCCCTCTTTGTCAAGGCAAGCGATCGCCGCATTGACGACATCCTGCGGTGTCAGTGAATTTTCTTTAAGTGGACGACCCATTGGTAAATTAGTTAACTAAATTAACTAAAAGTGAATATAATTAACTTTATCAAACACTGTCCATTGATTCCCCATGACTGACCTAACGTTTGTCCCTGCTCATCAGCTTGCTCAGATGATTCGCGATCGCCAAGTCTCGGCGGTGGAAGTCCTCGACGCTTATCTGGTTCAAATCGCTCAGCATAACTCGAAGCTGAATGCGATCTGCACTCTCGATGAAGAGAATGCCCGGAACCAAGCAATGCAAGCAGACGAAGCTCTATCCAGAGGAGAAAATTGGGGATCTCTGCATGGAGTTCCCATTACCATAAAAGACTTTTTTGAGACGCAGGATTTACGCACTACGGCAGGCTATGCGCCCTTGCGAGATTATGTACCCAAGCAAGATGCGACAGTCGTGAGTCGATTGCGATCGGCAGGAGCCATTCTGATCGGCAAAACCAATCCATCTGATGTTAATGGCGCGTATCAGGGAGTAACCGACATTTTTCCACGGGTGAATAATCCTTGGAACCTAGACTACACCCCAGGTGGCAGTTCTAGTGGCAGTGCCGTTGCTATTGCGGCAGGATTTTCTGCCCTCGATATTGGCAGTGATATTGCTGGATCGATTCGTCAGCCTGCTCACTGCTGCGGCATTTATGCGCTTAAACCTACCGATCGGCGCGTGTCTCTAGCAGGGCACATTCTAGAGGTTCCTGGTAGTCCAAAATGTATTCGTCAAATGCTTGTACCTGGGCCATTGGCTCGATCAATAGAGGACTTACGCCTGTGCTTTACTCTGATTGTTGGCACCGATCCGCGCCAACCAGAAATACCGCCAGTCCCGCTAGATGCTCCTGAAGGCAAATCCCTAAAAGAATTGCGAATTGCCTGGTCAGATGACTTCAGAGTGACCGTTGCTTTAGACATTAAAACCGCTTTTCGTCGTGCGATTGGCAAACTGACAGAGGGTGTTGCAGTGGTTGAAAATTGGTCCCCTCCTAGTTTTGATTGGACTGCGGCACAAAAGCTCTACTACCAAATAGCGGCCTACAATTTTCGCTACGCGCAGCCGATCACCCTGAACGCTGCTCGAAAATCCTTGACGTTTATCTGGCGGGAAGCAACTCAAGGGGAGCAATCCTTGCGTAAGTTGGGCAATCCGACTCAAGTTTTGAAGGAGATGTTTACTCCGACGCTGCAAGGATACTTTTCAGCCCTGACCGAACGCGATCGCCTCACTGCCCAAATCGACCAAGCTTTAAAGCCCTGGGATGTTTGGTTAATCCCTGTTGCGGCAACTCCTGCCTTCACCCACCGCCCAGCCTGGAGTGCCATTGATATTGACGGAGTTTCGTATCCTCATGCGGTTGCCAATGGTGCGTACACCATGCCCTTCAACCTCAGTGGTCACCCAGTAGTCGTAATTCCCATTGGACAGACTCAAGCAGGATTACCGATTGGAATGCAAATTGTAGGAAAACGGTGGTGTGAAATGGAGTTGTTAGCGATCGCTCAAGAACTTGACAGAGTGGTTGGCGATTTTCAACATCCAGTAGGCTATTGAATCTTTTCGCTAGTTGCCATGCAGCCCAACAATTTGCTTGGAGCGGACTGCCGAAAGATCCTGACGCATATCGAAGATTGTTTACAGCCGCTCAAGCAAAACGTTATGCTTCATGATTTCCTTCCACTACTGTATCTCGATGGTCGTCTAGCCAGTTTTTTAAGCGAAACAAAGATTGGTGCAAGGTCTCAACTTCTTCAACACTCCATTCAGCGAAGATAAGTTGGGCATCGGGTAAGATA
>JBGTAZ010000102.1:0-4124 GCA_041749615.1 Leptolyngbyaceae cyanobacterium
TTTGCCAGAGTTGGCAATCAGGGCGTTGAGTTGTTCCCGGATTTGGGGCGGTAGCTCGAACTGTGCTGCCTTGAGCGAGAGGGAAACACCCCACTCCGTGCCGAAGATGGAGCCGATGAAGGTCAGCAGCTTCATCAGGGCTCGCACCCCCACGCCCACACTGCCCAGGAACAGCACCCCCACAAAGGCTTCTCCCGCAATCACTACCCAGCGGGCAGTCTTGAAAAAGCTGCGGGTTTTGCGATCGCTGTTGCGGTAGTCGTCCATCAGTTGCTCCGCGTCACCGACGACTTTGCCATTCAATTCAGGGAGATCCTGGGGCTTGCTGCCAGCCGCGAAGATTTGTTCCAGGGTGTTGCGATGGCTGCGGCTCCAAATGACGGGCATGACCTCAAACAGGGTGGTGCCGAAACTAATTCCGAATGCCCCGATCGCTGCTTGCCAAGGAATCCAGCCTGCGGCTTGGGTCAGCACCCCAAAGTAGAACCAGGCATTGGCGATGAAGGAAACCAGAGCGATCGCCACTCCCAGCCAGAACATGCCTTTGTGGGAAAAAGTGTTTTCCATCAATCGGCTCACCGTCCAGATCAGGGAACCTTTGCCTTTCGATTGGCTGGGGTCAGCAGAACTGGGGCTGTCTTGCGGCTGGGAGGATGGGTTGGAGTGTTTGCGACTAATCGCCATGAGAGTAAGTCCTTATTTGAGGTTGAAGAGTTGGTCTTGGGGCTTTGGTGCGGGTTGAGCTTGGTAGATGGGTCGTCCTAGATCTAACCTGGGACGCAGCAGAGGGTTAGAGTCAGGGTTTGCCGGGTCTTTCAGGCGATCGCCGATGACTTTGTTCATCTCGGTGGCATCGCCAATGACGACATATTGAGCAAATCCGCCGCGTTCAATCCGGGCACTGCCGCCGAAGCCATCGCAGATGTAGGTGCCTTCAGGGAGCAAATCACCCGTGAGCTTGCCCCCTACTTGTTCTGTGGGCTGAAAGTAGTAGCCACCGAGAATGACGCTGTTCCCTCCGGCGACGACTCGGCAGGAGGACACCCGCGATTGGGCGATGTCGGTGTTGGAGCGTTCATAGGCGACGGTTTGCAATCGGGTTTGAGACATGGCTATACCTGTGCCGATCGCCAGAACCGCCAGAGCGATCGTCCAGGCAGGGGCGATCCTGGGATCGCTGACGATATTCACTGCACCAAAAACTGGAGGACCCCGATCGCTTCATCGGGTTGGATGCCGTCGAGGATGGCGATCGCTTCTTGCACTGCATCGCTGGTGTAGTCATAGGTCGAAGGAATGCAGGCTTCGGCGGCTTCTTCTAGGGTGACGGTGAGTCCAGCGAGGGATGCCATCATTAACCCTGACAGGGCAACGGTCAGAGCCGCCTGGTCGATTTGGGGCAATTGCTTGAGGTCGTGGTCGCCAAAGCGTTCGCTCAGCAGTCGAGCGCGATCGTCGCTAGTGAAATATCCCATCGGATGTGTCATAGTTCTTGAACCTTTGATTGTTGAAGGTTGAAGGGCAAGAGGCAGATGCAGTTTTAGTCGGCGGCATCTGCCTTTGGGCGCTGGGCTTAGGCTCCACCGAGCAAATGCTGTGAAGTGGCAGGCAAGGCAAACAGCGTGTCAAAGTCCACTCTGGTTTCGGCATAGCCCCAGGCATCTGAACGGGCGGCGACTTTGGCGGCAGCAGCGCTCATGATGTCACTCTCCAAAAGGTCAGGATCGGAGAGGTAGGCGATCGCGTCACTCACCTTATCGACCACTGCGTTTCTCTCCAGCGTCTTGCGGTGGACGTATGCCGCAGCGTTGCTCAACCCAGCACCTTGTAAAGCACTCATGGCATCGTGGGATTGAGTAGACAGAGCCAGGGCGCTTTGTCTTGCTGTGGGGATAGCCGTAGAGGGAGTTTGAGGATTGAGCGGAGACGTGGGTGCGGGTGTGGGGCGTGCTGCTTCGCAGTTACCGCGAGGGTCGCCCTTTGACTTGGGGGTAAAACCTTTAGTGCTATTTTTGCGGCTGGGTCGGTTCATGGCTTGTAGTTCATCGTGAGTAAAAGTCATGGGTAAATATCTCCGGTTGGTTTTGCAGGGTCAAAATCAATTGATGTTTGGCGGTCTCTAGTTTTCGGACTCGGTTGAGAATGCGAGCAACAAACAGGAATTTTTGCAGGTCACGCACGGTATAGAAGTCTTTTGGCTCTGGAATTAGGCAGTAAGGGAGCCACTGATAGAACTGCTTGATGCTTAAATCTCTTCCCGTTTCCTGCCGAATCACTCGCCTGATTTCATCGCGGCTTAACTCCTGAGTCACAGGTAGAACAGTCATCTCAAGTCCTTCAAGTGAATACCGGGTGAATCTCAAACGACTCTCAAGTACTCGCTTGAAGTTCGTTTGTCCTTCACCTGAACTAAGATATAGCATAATAGTATTCAATTGACTACTAAATTAAGTAGCTATTAATATGTTTATAGAAGTTGTTTGACTACCTTAAGTTTCAGATAGTAGTCAAAACGTAAGCAGGCATTACTATGGTGGGAACCCAAATTGAAGCCGTTACAGACTGTGAGCAAGCGTTTTTTCGTCACACTGCCAGATGCAATTGGTGCAGCTTTAGATAAGTGGGCAGCACAGGAAAGCAACAAACCTGCAACTTTGGCAGCCTTCCTTCTAGAGAGAGTTATCAGGGATGCAGCGGATCAGGGCAAAATTCCGCCACTGAGAGTAGAAGGAGATTCAAGTTACAAAAGTGTGGCTCAATTAGTCATGCGAAATTGGGATGCTTTAAAGGAGTACGATCGCATTCCTCCGAATCGCCTCAACGCTATGAGAGATGACAGCGCTCGCCCGACAGAGTTAGAGATAGCGCGGCTAGCTTTAGCATTGGGATTAGATGAATCGTATATTGAGCAACTTGCTGGCGGAAAGTGAGCTAGCTTTTCTCCCTCACCAATCAACCAGCCCTGCTTGTACTTTGTTTAGTTGAGCGATCAACTCATGTACCTGAGTCTAACTACGATCGCATCTGTTCCAAGTTCGCACGCACGATCGCCAAATTCGGATGATTGGCGGGTAAAACTTTTTCTAAGATAGAGAGCGATCGCTATTCTGCCTGGTTGGGTTGAGCGTGTTGGGCGATCGCTTTCTGAATTATTTCGAGGTCAAGTTCTGTCCGCTCTGCAATTTGTGCGGGTGTCAATCCCAGTTCCAAAAGAAGTGGCACTAACTGCAACTTACCTCTCAATTCGCCTCGCTGTTCGCCTTCTGCTCTGATTTCTTGATAGATTCTAGATTCTTCTAAGTTAATTCCTAGCATGGCTTCTACCTCGCTTCGGTCGATAGTTGTGAGTTTGTAGACGGCGATCGCGGTGACCACTTCTATTATGTCCTGTGGGGATAGATTTTCAGTTTGTCCCTGGTTGGCTTGGGCGATGAGTTGTTTCCCCCGTTCGAGCATTTCGGCATCGGAGGCGATCGTCAGTTGGATCAGGCGGATGCCGATGGTCTGGTCTTCGGGGTTGCCGAGTTCATCCAGATAAATCCGTTGTACCTGGGTGCTTTCGAGTAAGGCGCGATGAACATGGGGTTTGTCGGGTTCGAGGCTGCGGGAGTGGAAGATGAGAACTCCGTGCCAGTCGTCGTGAAGGGTTTGGTTGCGGTAAAGGTAGAGAAATAATTCTGAGAAGAAGCGATGGTAGAGGGATTCGTCTTTTTGGAATTGGACTTCGGCGAAGAAGACGGTGCGGTTGCTGTCGTTTTCGGGGGGGAGGAAAACGCCGTCGATTCTAAAGTTGGGTTCTTTGATTTCGACGGACTCGAAGCGGTAGTTTTGTGGGTTGGCAGGGGGATTGTTGACCAATTCAAACAGGAGGTTGGGCGATCGCTTGAACAAGGTGTAGAAAATTGCGTCTCGTCTCACGGGGAAGATGGATAGGGAGCGGTAACATCGTACATCTGTGAGTGCGATCGCCTTCTCCCATTTCCCGCTCAACGTTGACCGATCGCTTTCCTTACTTTTCGGACTGTCCATCGGACAAACTTGAACAGCAGATAAAACAAGGCTGACATTAACAAACCTGATGAATCAAGAGCATTCCACGAGAGAATAAGGGTTGCAGCCCTGCT
>JBGTAZ010000103.1:0-10563 GCA_041749615.1 Leptolyngbyaceae cyanobacterium
CCGCGATCGCCGTTGGTCTCTGCCTCACCTGCGCTTCAAACAGTTGATGAATGCAGGCATCTGGATAGCTGGATTGATGGCTCTGCCACTGCTGGAGTAACTCGCGTTGTTCTGTGGGGGTTAATAACGGCAAGGCAGAGAGAGGAGTATCTGGATTTGCCACAATCCCCTCCAGCAACGTCTGAAAATGATGTCGCAGAGATGCGATCGTGGTTGAATCGAATAAATCAGTGTCGTAAACTATTACTCCCCGTAATCCATCAGACTGCTGCCAGCCTTTCCCCCACAAAATTCTAAAATTATCTGTGCATTTCCAGACATATAGCTCCAAGTCAAAACGCGAAGTTTTTGTCTCCAACTCCACCGGGCTAAGGACTAGTCCAGGCAACTCCAGTTGCTCCATCGGTGTATTTTGCAGTGCAAAGACGACTTGAAACAGCGGATTCTGACCAAGGCTACGAACCGGTTGCAACTCCTCCACCAGCTTTTCAAACGGCACATCTTGATGAGCATACGCTGCCAGGGTGACCTCTCGCACCCGTTCTAACAACTCGCGAAAAGTGGGATTACCTGCTAAATCGGTTCGCAATACCAAGCTATTCACCAGAAACCCGATTAATCCCTCCAGTTCGCGGCGTTGGCGATTAGCAATGGGAGACCCGATCGCAATATCGGTTTGCCCAGTATATCGATGCAGTAAGGTCTGAAATGCTGCCAGCAAGGTCATAAACAACGTCACACCTGCCTGCTGGCTTAATTCCTCTAGAGCATCCAACAACGACTGCGGCAATTCCAGCAATTGACTGGCACCCCGATGCTTTTGCATGACCGAATGAGACGTAGTAGGCAGATTTAGAACGGGTACATCCTTTAACTGCTGCTTCCAATAGCCTATCTGCGCGTTCAGCACCCCGCCTTGCAACCACTCCCGCTGCCAACAGGCAAAATCGGCGTATTGAATGGGCAATTCCGGCAACGCCGCCGCTCTCCCTTCCACCAAAGCCCTGTACAGTTCCCCTAACTCCCGAATCAAAACACCGCTTGACCACTCATCAAAAATAATGTGATGCAGTGCTATCAGCAAGAGATGTTCAGTGTCGCGCAATTGCCACAGTTTCACTCGAAATAGGGGTCCTTTATTTAAGTGAAAAGGCTGCTGAATCTCCTGTCGAATCTGCTCAAGTGCAGTGTCTTCGCGAGTGTTGATCTGCAAGGTTTGCAAATCAATCGCCTGTAACGAGACTTGCAGGTTAGGAGCGATCGCTTGAACTAACTGTCCATCCACCACATCAAAGGTGGTTCGGAGACTTTCGTGCCGCTGGGCGATCGCTTGAATACTTTGCTCAAACTGCGATCGTTGTAGGGCACCCGTGAGCCGAAATACCAGTGGAATAGAGTACAGAGAGCTTCCAGGAAGCAATTGCTCAATAAACCATAAGCGCTGTTGAGCAAACGATGCTGGAAAGATGAAGACATCTTCCTCATCATGCTCTTGATTCGTATCATCTAAAATCATTCACACCTGCATCTTTTCCACCTGCCTCTGTTGTAAAGGGAAAGACGACTTAAGGCTTATACTTCAAGATAGATTTTGAACTCAGCGTATATATATTTTTGTTACTTCTGATGGAAACCTTGGCATTGCTGATCAGAAGTGTGAATTGTCATTCTGAGGGCAACGAAGTGAAGCGTTGGCGAAGCCTGCCGCAGGCTTAGAATCTCGACGGATACTTCATTTACTTCATTGGGTAGTGCGTCAGAAAGATGTGGTTTTGGCAAAGTAGAGAGAACCCTATAGTTCTACTCAAGCAAGGGAATCGCGGCTCTGTGGTCATTCTAAGACCCCCAAACATAGCAAAATGCCCCACGGACATCAACGATACTTGTGCCCTGGATGCACACAAACCTTTTCTGAAAGCTTTGATACCCTGTGCTACTACCGACATGTCAGCCCAGATCAAATTCAACAAGTCCTACAAGCCCATAGCGAAGGCACGAGTTTGCAAGGAATTAGCCGGATTCCAAGACTCGCTGACAACCCCGTTGTCAGTATAATTCGCTCAGCGAGTTTCAGGGCGTTGCTGGTTCACAACGCCCACGTTGAACAGGTGGAAACCGAGGAAGTGAGTGGCGATGAGATGTGGTCAGATGAGATGTGGTCATTTGTGCAAAAAACAGAAATAATGTCTCGCCGATGATGCCCTCGCTTGGTTCAACCACTGTGGCTTATTTATCTGAGCAACCGCTGTATATTAAAATTAGCTGGCTTGCGGATGAAAGCATCGCTGTGCTGCTGCCGCTGCGGGTAACGGTTTGCTAAACAAATATCCTTGCATGGCATCGCACCCAATTGAGTGTAAAAACTCTTGTTGTTCGATTGTCTCTACCCCTTCGGCAATCACATCCAAATCTAATCCATGTCCTAAGGTGACGATCGCCTGGATCAGGGCAGCATCTTTGCTGCTGATCGTTAAATCTTTAACAAACTCTCGATCTACCTTAAGGGTATGCAACGGAAAGCGCTTGAGCGTTGCGAGTGACGAGTAGCCCGTGCCAAAGTCGTCCATCGAAATATGAACTCCCATTGTTCGGAGTTCGTGTAACACCGCGATCGTGACGCGAATATCCTGCATGGCAATGCTTTCGGTAATCTCAACCTCCAAATACCGTGCTTCCAAACCCGTTTCGGCAAGCACCCGATCAATGGATTGAGCCAGGTTTTGCTGCTGAAACTGCCGCGCTGAAAGGTTGACCGCAACCCGAATAGGCGGATATCCTGCTTCCTGCCATGCTTGATTTTGGGCACATGCCGTATACAGCACCCATTCGCCAATCGCCGTAATTTGTCCAGTTTCTTCTGCTAGTGGAATAAATTGGTTTGGCGGAATTAGCCCTCGGTCTGGATGCTGCCAACGAATCAAAGCCTCTGTCCCCACAATTCGCCCCGTCTTAAGGTCTACTTGCGGCTGATAGTGCAACAAAAACTCACCTCGATTCAATGCCTTGTAGAGATCATTCGCTAGCACAAGTTGCTCTAGGGCTTGGGTATTCATATCCGCAGCGTAGAGTTGAAAGCTATTCTTGCCCTGTTGCTTTGCCCGATACATGGCTGTGTCGGCGTTTTTCAGCAGTGTTTCTGCATCTTCACCATCATAAGGAGCAAGGGCAATACCAATACTTGTCGTCACGTGAAACTCTTGCTTTCCACAATTAAAAGGAGCTTGGAGCGCTTTAATAATCCGTGTGGCAATTTTGATTGCGTCATTAGCAGAGTAAACTTGAGGCAATATTAATGTAAATTCATCGCCACCCCAGCGAGCGATGGTATCACTTTTTTTGAGGCATCCAGAAATCCGTTGAGCCACCTGTTGCAGCAGTTGATCGCCGATCGCGTGACCCAAAGTATCGTTAATTACTTTAAAGCGATCGAGATCCAGAAACATCACCGCTAGTATTTCACCTTGTTGATGAGCATACGCTAAGGCTAACGATAGCCGTTCATCAAATAAAAGCCGATTGGGTAATCCCGTTAGGCGATCGTGGGAGGCTTGATGTCGAATCATATCCTCAACGCGGCGCTGCATCACTGCCATATATAGATGTGTGCCTAGTGCCTGAGCCAGTTTGATTTCGTCGGTAGTCCATTCTTGTGCTAACCCTTTTTTGACTTCTCGCCACAGTTCAAATGATTGCCGTGGACGTATATTGCGTTCATCTTGATTACACTGTCCTGCCCAGAGAGTTTCTGTATCAATTTCTTGACGAAAAATGCTTAAACAGCCGATACATTGCTGTTGATATTGCAACGGCACGATTAAGATGGATCGAATGGTAGTGGTCTCAAAGGCAGGCGCTAAAAACTTAAGTTGAGGATTGTGGTAGAGATCTTGAATGCTGTGGAGTTGCGGTATTATGTTGATCTGATCGATAAAGCCATGATTGAGGTGGCTATGATTGAGACGGCTATCATCATATCGTTCTGACGTTTCCAAGAGAGAATGTGAAAGGAGATCACAAGACTCTACGGTTTTCCCGGTGGAGAGTCCCATAACTTGTTGCCAAAAATGGCTCTCCTCAATTTGAGCAAGAGTAGGTTGTGCTCCATATAGATACAGTTGGGCTGCATTACCCGTGATATCGCCATTGATATACAGTCTTCCACCATTTCCTTTAAAGGCTTTGATTGTTTCCTCCAATACCGATTGCCGAATTTTAGTGATATCGCAGGGTGCATGAAGCAAGCGGCTAATATGATTAATTGTTGCTTCGTAATAAACTTGTTGACGGGTTTGGTTTAGAAGATTGGCTTGAGCGATCGCGATCGACACTTGATCCACTAAAAGCTGCACCACTTGCAACTCATCCTGAGAATATTGACGAGATTTAGCATGATGCGATACCAATAGCCCCCAAAGCTGATTATGGTGCAGAATCGGGACGACAAGCGATGAACAAACCCCCATAGCTGCAAGATATTCGACATGGCAAGCATCCACAGGGGCATAGCGGATATGTCTTGCGCCTAAACTGGCTCCTGTTTCTGGATCGTCAAGGTGACTCAGCGTTTTGCGTTGCGAGGCAACATCAACAATCACTCGTGAACGCGCTTTGATAAATAGGGTTCGGGTATGGGCAGGGATATCGCTTGCAGGAAAATTTAGTCCTTGTAGAGAAGGCAAACGATTTCCACTGGTGGCTTCAGCAATTACTTCACCGCTGCCGTCTGAGTGAAACCGATAGATTTTGACCCGATCTGTGTCGAGAAACGCACGAGTTTCGATCGTGGTCGTACTTAAAATTTCTTGCAGTTCGAGCGATTGTCGAATGCGATTAGTAATGCGGTTGAGGGCACCCTGATAGTCAAACGTTGGTTGAGACGGCTGAGTCCGATTTCTGCGTTTCATGGTGACACTGTTTCCGTGAATGATTAAACCCTTCCTCCAAAGTACCCAATTAATGTAGTGAGCGATACCTGCTAGATAGGAGATACCTGCTCAATATACGTAATCTTTAAGAAAGGTTACAAGGCATAATAGAAGCAAGTATTTTCTTACGGACAGGATTTATAGCTGTTTGAAGTTCAAGTTTTTAATTTCGCAAGTGCAATTCGCGAGTTTTGCTCAAAGGTGCAGAGCAACAAAATTATTGCGATACACTGAGGAAGTTTCCTTGAGAGAGTTTTGAATGACACGATCCAACGGAGGCAAAACTGAACAGCCTGTATTAGAGTCGTCTGCGATCGCAGATCTTGAAGATACAGATGGGTTCGCAGACATATCCGATGTATCTGCTATGTCCGAGCCAGAGGTGCCTATAGATTCATCCGAACTTAACGCAAACACTCAGGTGGCGGATACTCAATCTATTGATGACTGCTTGAATGCACTCAAAGCATTGTTAAATACAGTCGAAAAACTTCAGAAGGTACGTCTTGAGGTCGGAGACGTTAAACCCTTTCTGATTAGGATGCTAGATGGTGAGGTGATGTCGGGGGAAGAGTTAGAGCAACTCAAAACTGGCGTTGGCGGTCTGTCTCGCTTACTTCGAGCTTATAGTGATCACCAAATGGCGTTAACCAAAGCACAACCTGCCAGGGATCTTTTAGACCAAGTGTTGAACCATTCATCACCGAGTCAACCCAAACAAAACTAACGCGATCGCGGTCAACCCAAACAAAAATAACGCGATCGCGGAGTGAATTCATTCAGCAGAAAACCGCATTCACAATCGCAAATGCAGCCAGTAAAAGTTAGGTGCGATCATAAAATCGCCGAAGTCGCGTAAAAAGATGTTCATAGTGTTATGCTAGAAAAGCACAAATTCTGGCGATGCTGTTTTGCGATGACAGAGTTTGATGTCAAAAAAACAATTTTCATTCACTCTATGAATGCACAGCAGTAGGAGATTGGAGAACTGTGGCTAAGAAGGATGGAGCGCAAGTAGAACAACCGGCATCAAACGGCTTTAACGCTAACGTTTTTCTTCAAGAAACAAGAGAAGAATTCGACAAGGTGGTTTGGCCAAGTCGGCAACAACTCATCAGTGAGTCATTAGCTGTCATTCTTATGGTGGTTCTCTCTACAACACTTATCTATTTAGTTGATAACTTCTTTGGTTGGGCAGCTAGGCAGGTGTTTAGATGAGTTTTACATCAGATGAATTCCCTCGTGTTACTCAGTTTGACGGGCACAACACTGAGGAAAGCGAGGATTCTTTAGACTCTCGGTCATCCGAATCATCTCGCTGGTATGCCGTTCAAGTTGCCTCAGGGTGCGAAAAAAGAGTTAAAGCCAATTTAGAGCAGCGCATTCAAACTTTGGATGTTGTAGAAAAGATTCTGCAAGTTGAAATTCCTCAGACTCCTGCTGTTAGAATCCGTAAGGACGGAAGCCGTCAAAATACGGAAGAGAAGGTTTTCCCTGGATATGTGTTGCTCCGTGTCACAAGATCTTGGAACAACGACCTTCAACAATGGGAAATGGACGATGAAGCATGGCTAGTCGTTAAAAACACGCCCAACGTAATTAACTTTGTGGGGGCGGAGCAAAGGCGACCCGGTCGAGGAAGAGGGCATGTAAAACCAATGCCGCTGAGTCCTACAGAAGTTGAGCGGATCTTTAAGCAGGCTCAAGAGCAAGAGCCAGTCGTAAAAATCGATATGTCACCAGGCGATAAGATTTTGGTTCTTTCGGGTCCCTTTAAGGATTTTGAGGGTGAGGTGATTGAGGTTAGACCAGAGCGCAGTAAGCTGAAAGCGTTGCTGTCAATCTTTGGGCGCGATACCCCAGTGGAATTAGAGTTTAATCAGGTTCAAAAGCAGAGTTAACTAATGGCAAAAAAGGTCGTTGCAATGATTAAGTTGGCGCTTCCAGCAGGAAAAGCCAACCCCGCACCCCCAGTTGGTCCTGCCCTAGGTCAGCATGGGGTTAACATCATGATGTTTTGTAAGGAATATAATGCTAAAACGGCTGATCAGCCCGGCATGATTATTCCTGTTGAAATTTCGGTGTTTGAAGACCGGAGCTTCACATTTATTCTCAAAACACCGCCTGCTTCTACACTAATTAAGAAAGCGGCAGGTATTGAGACTGGTTCTGGTGAGCCAAACCGTAAAAAAGTTGGCTCAATCACGCGATCGCAGCTACAAGAAATAGCTAAGACTAAAATGCCTGACTTGAATGCCAATGACATTGAAGCAGCAATGCGGATTGTGGAAGGGACTGCCCGCAACATGGGCGTGACTGTTAACGACTAGTTCACATTATTGGGGGAGAGAGAAATTCTCGCCATTACCCCAGGAGATAAAAATGGGTAAGATTTCAAAGCGGCTACGAGACTTGCAGGCAAAAGTTGAGGATCGTCCATACGCTCCTCTAGAAGCAGTGCAATTGTTGAAGGAAACAGCAACAGCAAAATTCCCCGAATCTGTAGAAGCGCATATTCGCTTAGGAATTGATCCAAAATATGCCGATCAACAGCTTCGGACTACTGTGGCTCTTCCAAAAGGAACGGGTCAAATCGTGCGGGTTGCAGTCATTGCTCGTGGCGAAAAAGTGAATGAGGCAACCAGTGCAGGCGCGGACATTGCAGGTTCAGAAGAACTGATTGAAGACATCCAGAAAGGCATGATGGATTTTGATCTGCTGATTGCAACGCCCGATATGATGCCTAAAGTCGCTAAGCTCGGTAAGTTGCTGGGTCCTCGTGGCTTGATGCCTTCTCCAAAAGGTGGAACCGTAACATTTGACTTGGCTCAAGCGATCGCTGAATTCAAAGCAGGTAAGCTAGAATTCCGTGCGGATAAGACTGGAATTGTTCATGTTTTGTTTGGAAAGGCAGGGTTTACAGAGGAAGATTTACTCACTAATTTAAAGGCTCTCCAAGAAACCATCGATCGAAACCGTCCTTCTGGTGCGAAGGGGCGTTATTGGCGTACAATATATCTCTCTTCTACGATGGGACCGTCCATTGAAGTCGATATTAGTGCATTGCGTGATCTAAAGCTTGGAGAAGCTGCTTAGTAAGCATTACCTACAATTGAATCGTGCGAAACCGAAGACAGCAGGTGTTACCGCTTAATCCCCTGCCGAGGCGTTAGTTGACCTTCATTACTTATGTTGCCAAACATAAGGTATTTGAACGCTCTACAAAACCCCGGCTCTCCAGTCGGGGTTTTAGTTTGGAAGCACGCCTAAAAATGTAAGTTTAACTTTTCATACACCCGCTAAAAGGAGGTGAGAACGAATGGGTAGAACACTAGAGGATAAGAAAGAAATTGTCGCAGAGCTTCAGAAAACGTTGAGCCAATCTCAGCTTGCTGTTGTGATTGACTTTAAAGGGCTGTCTGTAGCTGAAATTACTGATTTGCGTCAACGGTTGTTGCCAACAGGCGCGGTCTGCAAGGTTGCAAAAAATACATTGATGCGAATTGCGATCGCAGGTGACCCAACCTGGGAGCCTATGACTCAGTTTCTCAAAGACTCTTCCGCGCTTCTCTTAATTAAAGAGGATCTCGGTGGTGCTTTAAAGGCATACCAAGAGTTTCAGAAAGTATCGAAAAAAACCGAGTTGCGCGGTGGTGCAATGGAAGGTCGGGCGCTGTCGCAGGCAGATGTTAAGGCGATCGCCGATCTACCGTCTAAAGAGCAGCTTATCGCTCAAATCGCTGGCGCTATTAATGGCGTGGCAACCAAGTTGGCAGTGGGTATCAACCAAGTTCCATCCGGTTTGGCTCGTGCGATTCAAGCTGTTGCCGACAAAGATAAAGAAGCTGCGTAAGAAAAAGGTGAGTGAGGTCAATTCGTCATTCAACTTTTCCTCCTTATCCAGCAAAGTATCAACCTCAATCAAGTATCACTAATCAAATTTAAGGAGATTACAATGTCCGCAACTACTGACGGAATTTTGGAACAATTGAAGACTCTTAGCTTGTTAGAAGCGTCTGAACTCGTTAAACAAATCGAAGAAGCTTTTGGAGTAAGCGCAGCGGCTCCGGCTGGTGGCATGATGATGATGTCTGCTCCGGGTGCGGCAGCAGCGGCTGAGGAAGTAGAAGAGAAAACCGAGTTTGATGTCGTCTTGGAAGAATTTCCTGCCGATAAAAAGATTGCTATCTTGAAGGTTGTCCGCACTTTGACGGGTCTAGGTTTGAAGGAAGCCAAAGATCTAGTAGAAGCTGCTCCTAAAGCAGTCAAAGAAGCGATCGCCAAAGAAGCAGCCGAAGATGCTAAGAAGCAGCTTGAAGAAGCCGGTGCTAAGGTTTCAATCAAGTAACACTGATCTAACTTTGAACCCCGAAAGGGGGATGTTTTCAAAAACATCCCCCTTTTTTATTTTTTGAATTAGCTTTACTGTAGCCGGGATTTATGGACGGTTAATCGACATTAACTGGCGATCGAGAAAGACTATAAAGTCTTCAATCGTCGTCAGAGTTTCTAGGTCAGTTTCTTCACCCAGATCAATCTGGAATTGCGTGAAAAAGTCTTGCCGTAGGGACTGCTGCCAATCAAACCAACAAACTAGCGAGAGAGATAAATCTGCTTGAAGGCGATCGCTAGGGTAGATTCTGCCACAGTCAAGCCCTGAATATTGGGGTAGGTGGCAATACACAAAATCAGAAACTTGCCTCGTAATGTCGAGAGATTGCCAAAATTTCTGATACCAATCTTCTGGATTAAGCCGGGGGCGATCGCTCAGCCTCCGATTCACCCGCTGCCTGATTCGCAGGTCAGGGCTGAGGTCAGGGTAAGTTCTCAGACTATTAAAAAAGTTTTTGAGCAAACGCCACATGCACTAATCACCACCCACGAAACTCGCTGAACTTCTCTAAGTATTCCCAGAGAGCAAGAGAGATGTTTAGATGATCACAGACTTTATTATTTTAGGACAGCGGAAAAACGTCGGAGACAGGAAAACAGAAACTTTAATCTTTTCACTAGGGCAGTAAGTCTAAAATTTCTTGAGCGGCGCGATCGCATACTCCAGGTTTACCCAATGCCTGAGCCATCTCTTGATAGTTTTCCTGCATGGTTTGCCGACGTTGAGGATTCAGCAGCAAATCTAGAGATTCTTGAATCAGGTTTTCTGCTGTTGCCTGCTCTTGCAAAAACTCCGGCACGATTTGCCTCATCAGCACCAGATTAGGCGGCGACACAAATGGCACTGCAAACTTCAATACGCGGTTTAAGATCCATGCCGTTACCGCATTTACTTTATAAAGCACCACCTGCGGCACGTTGAGCAGCGCAATTTCTAAGTTGACCGTGCCCGATTTCGTAATTGCCAAATCTGCTGCCGCGATCGCCCGTAGAGTTGTAGAAGCATCAGTTCGAGGGTCGGTATGTTGAGTTTGATGAGATGAATCCTCTAGCACGGTAGCCCGGAGTCCATAAGCTTGAATGGCTTGCTCGATCGCTGGGCGATATTTCTCCAGGGCGAGGGGAATCCAAAAATGAATCTGGGGCAGCTTGCTTTGAAGCACTTGAGCGGCTTGGAAAATAACGGGCAATAAATAGTGAATTTCTTGCTGGCGAGAAGCGGGTAGCAGCACCACTGCAATTTGGT
>JBGTAZ010000104.1:0-4542 GCA_041749615.1 Leptolyngbyaceae cyanobacterium
GATGAACCTACTTATTTTAGCGTCGGACGTGCCCTATCCAGCATCCCCCAATAAGGCAGGTTGAAAACGCTCTAGGGTTGAAAACGCTCTAGGGTTGAATGGTCAGCCTGTAGTCTCGTTGCATTCCAGGAGCCGCTGAGCCAACCCAGATGCGATAAACGCCTGCTTTCCAGTTGGTATCTACAATGCTGGCATCTTTTTGGGCACCCGTATCATCACCGCACCGCACCATCCCATCCGCCCCTTGCACCACAAGGGTTGTATCTGATCCACTGCTGACGCGCACACTCAAACTAGGGAAACTTTGTTCTAGGGTGAGGATGTGATCGGGTTTAGAATCGCCAAAGCCCAAACAACGGGTATTGCGGTAATCGACGTTACTGATAATGGCAGGCAAAGAAATGGAGCCGCCCGTGGAACCAGATAGTCTGCCAATCGGATTCGTTATGCTGAGGGCGACCTTGCCAAAGTTTGCTTCTTGAGCGATCGCTGGCACACCAGCGACTGCGGCGATCGTTGCCAGAATGCCTACCTTCAAGCCAAGTATTTTGTAGAGAACTGCGATCGCGCTATTCATTCAAATTCACCCCTCTTTAATGGTTATATTCTACGAACTTTGTTATCAATCTCCAGTGAAGGGTTGTGCCAGTATGTTTTCTAGAAGCATTCGATAGACCTATGCAGGAGTCGCTACCATCGCTCTATATCAGCCTTAGAGTACGGTAGAATAAGGCTTCAAAGATATTCAACAAATATTCAACAAACATTCAGCAGGGCGAACAAGGGCACTTGTCATGGTTCAAGCCGTTTCCCAAAAAGTCAGCTTCGATCACTTCATTGAGCAATATCCAGAGAACTCAGAGCATCGATACGAACTACACGAAGGAGTGATTGTTGAGATGCCAAAGCCCAGAGGCAAGCATTCTGAGATTGCAGGATTTCTAAGTCTCGAATTGGGTATCGCCATTCGTAGTTTAAAACTGCACTATTTTCTTCCGAGGGAATCCATTGTCAAATCGGCGGATGGCGAATCAGGTTATGAGCCGGATGTGATTGTTTTAGACAGAGCCGCGATCTCCAGTGAAACCCGTTGGGAACGCGAATCCATCATCACCTTAGGGGCATCTGTGCGGCTGGTCGTAGAAGTAGTTAGCACCAATTGGCAAGACGACTACCTGACCAAACTGCGCGATTATGAAACACTTGGCATTGGAGAATATTGGGTCGCAGATTATTTAGGGCTGGGCGGACGGTTACACATTGGCTATCCCAAGCAAGCCACGTTTTCAATCTACAAACTCGTAGAAGGGGAGTATGAGGTTCAGCAGTTTCATGGGGACGATCAGATTATCTCCCCCACTTTCCCCGATCTGAACTTATCTGTGGCAGATATATTTGCCGCGATTCAGTAAGCAATTTATGCTGCCCGTTGAGGTTTTTTATGCTGCTCGGATTGTTTGCTCTCTTACTCACCATTGGCATTGCCGCCACCCAACTCTTACGAATCCCGTTTTATGCACTGCACTGGATTCACCTGCCGTTCTGGGTTGTCTGGTTGCCAGTGGTTGCAATATTTGCCTGGTGTTTAGACGAATAAGGCAAAGAATTTAAGGCTATTGTCACGATCGCCTCATGCCATAAGATTTTGGGAACACTGAAAGAGACTCACGCCCACGCGATCGCCAAATACCACAATGGATCAGCCAAAATTAGCCGTGCAAAAAACCTCTGCCGTCGCTCAGGCAAACTGGCAAGTCAGCGCTTACGCGATCGCCCCTGTCACACCCACACCGCTAGCCCTGCCGCCATTAGCGATTGACTGGCATCGTCTCCATCAGATTGCTGACCATGACCCAGAGTTTGAATTAGAACTCCTGCAAGTATTTGTAGAGGACACCGAACACCATCTCAAGCAACTGGAAGCCGCGATCGCCACCCAAGACTTCTTTGCCTTAGAACAACAAGCCCATCACATCAAAGGCTCCAGCGCCAACATCGGGCTTAGACCCATGCAAACTGCCGCCTCAAAACTCGAAATTCAAGCACGTACTCAGCAACTTGATAATCCCAATTTACAAGTGCTGGTTCTACAACAGACCCTCAACACACTGAAAATATTTCTAGCAGTCCAGTGAAGTGATTCCCTAAGTCCTCACTCACCTACTGAAAATATTTCTAGCAGTCCAGTGAAGTGATTCCCTAAGTCCTCACTCACCTAATGTTCAACTGAAAAATATTCAACTAAAAATTGACAAAAGACCCTCTGCCGCCCTGGGAGAGAGACTTACGGAGAGAAGAATCGGGAAAGCTAGCTACACATCGCGTTAACTCCTAATCCCTTCTACGTCTTCTTTAGAATCAACCAACAGTTTCGTCCATCCAACATCCGGGTACAACTGAGAATATCTGAAATTTTCTTCATTAACTTTAGCCCCCGTCCGCCTTCTGCTTCTGTGTCCCATTCGGTCGGCATCTCTCGAAGTTTCTTTTCTAAATCAAACGGAGCACCTTGATCCCAAATCCGAATTTCAATGCGGTCTCCAAACATTTGTACTTCCAAATCAATCAAAGTCTCTGCAGATAAATTACGATGAGCATGGCGCACTGAATTCGTAAATCCTTCGGCTACTGCCAATTGGCACTGCATCCAAGCTTGGGATTGAATCGGAGGAGAATTAAATTGGTCAAACCACTCAAGCACTTGAGCCAGCGCGTCAAGATCTGTATTAACTTGAAGGAAGGCTCGATGGAGTGGTTGCAAGGTTGAGGCTCTGAAAAGTGTCACCAGTGTAGTCCTAATAAACTGGAAGAATGGTTGGATGAAATAGTTAGAAAATGGCAGATACCTGAACTATAGCCCCTGACTCTCTAGCCTTTAATCCTAGTGTATGGTTGCCCCTTGAAGATTTACCTACTTGCTAAGCTGAAACTACTCAGTCCTTCCTTTTAAGACCAGTATTCCCTAACTATCCTGCACGGTATCTATGTTTCTATGTCTAATTCTGCAACAAGAATTCTCATTATTGAGGATGATCTCATCACTCAGGTCTTCTTAAAAAGAATCCTTGAAGGGCAAGGATACGAAGTGATTGCCGCCAATGACGGTCACGAGGGCTTGAGGTGCGCAGAGTCGTTTCGTCCGGCGCTCATTCTGTGTGATTGGGTGATGCCCCAAGTGGATGGACTGGAGGTTTGCCGTAAGCTGAAAGCCGATCCAGAACTTTCGATGATTTTCCTTATTCTACTGACGGTCCGGGGAAGCGTCGAAGATCGGATCTTAGGGTTAGATAGCGGGGCGGATGATTTTTTGGCAAAGCCCGTCGATCCAGACGAATTGAGGGCAAGGGTGCGCGCAGGATTACGGCTGAATCGAGTCTATCAAGCGCTGCAAGAGCAAAAGCGAATGCTGGAGGCGGAATTGGTAGAAGCAGCGGGGTATGTGCGATCGCTGCTTCCGGCTCCCTTGAAGGGCAAGGTTAACATTGACTCGCGCTTTATTCCTTCTCGGCAGCTGGGCGGGGATTGTTTTGATTATTACTGGCTCGATCCTGATTATCTCGCTATTTATTTGTTGGATGTGTCAGGGCATGGCTTAGGAGCGGCACTACCGTCGATTTCGGTTTTGAATTTGCTGCGATCGCAATCCATGGATGGGGTTAATTTTTATCAACCGAACCATGTGCTGCGCGCCTTAAACGAAACCTTTCAAATGGATGACCAAAACGACAAATACTTCACGATTTGGTATGGCGTATATAACCAGGCAAAACGACAGTTGGTTTACTCCAGTGCAGGGCATCCTCCGGCGCTGCTCATTTCCAACGCCAACCCCGAAGATACTGAAGTGAAGCAACTTAAAACGATTAGCTTGCCTATTGGCATGATGCCGGATACAACATTTAGAAATCAACGCTGTGATGTAGACGTGGCTAGCACGCTATACGTTTTTAGCGATGGCATCTATGAAATTATGCAGCCTGATGGGGATATTTGGGGATTAGATGGATTCATTCATTTACTCAGCGATAGTCGCCGGGCGATCGCGGATCAAGGACTCAACTATGTGCTAGATCACGTTAAAACCCTTAGCCCCAATGAATCGCTGGATGACGATCTCTCCCTGCTGCAGATTAACTTTGGCTGAGCCATTAACGTGAGACTACAACGGGGCGCTGCCAGAGGGGCACGGCTGAAGTTAAGAGCGTCCCTATGGCGGTTAAACGATAGGGTTTAACCGCTCAAAGCACCCAATCAGTATTGCAACAAAGCTAACTCACATCTTGCACCTATCGCAGCAATCGCCCTGGAATGAATTCCGGGCTAATATCTCAAGTCCATTAAAATGGACTCAACCCTTTACCTAGTCTTCTTTAGAAGACTTTTGCTATGAGCCAGGAAATTAATTTCCTGGCGGGAGAAGCATTGCAGTTTTGAAAAACTCGGAAAGCCTTTTCAGTAAGGGGCTTAAGCGATACCTGTCTAGGTGTTATTTAGCTGCCAGATAAAAGTTTTGCCGTTGAGACATGGGGATGTTTTGGATCT
>JBGTAZ010000105.1:0-3368 GCA_041749615.1 Leptolyngbyaceae cyanobacterium
CATTTCAGGTGTTTGGTATGGCGATACAGATGCCCAAGGTAAAATGGACGATCGCTAAGATTAAGTAAAGGTTAACCCATATCTTTGATCCAGCGCTTATACTGTATGACTCTCACTTTCTCGGTTCAGGTTTTATGAAAACTGCACAAAAAACATTGCCTCAGGTTGCATCAACGACTGATCACGTATTAACGCTGGGCGACTATGCCCACTCCGTCCTCAGTGAGCAATACCGCAGCATATTCAAATATGAAAAGAAAGTTTTAGCCGATACCGATCCAGAGGATTTGCATCGGATGCGAGTTGGCACACGCAAGCTACGAACCGCATTTCAGGTGTTTGGTATGGCGATACAGATGCCCAAGGGTGCTAACCCCAAACGGGTGAGTGCGATCGCTAAAATCTTGGGTAAACTGCGCGATTTGGATGTGCAGATCGCTGCATTGGAAGGAACCTACTTGCCTCTCGTGGATGGGGTTGAAGAGGATTTGCTGCACGAGGCGCTGCAAGTGCTGTATAAACAGCGTCGGCAAGCTTTTGCAGTGGTTGAACATACCCTCGCGCGATCGCGCTATCAAGATCTCAAAACTAGTTACCAAGACTGGCTAGAGACCCCCGAATATACGGCTCTAGCAACCCTGCCCATCATTCCCTTGCTGCCTGATCTGCTGAGTCCTTTGCTTGCCGACTTGCTGCTGCATCCGGGTTGGTTGATCCCGGCGAGTGGTTCTTCAACCGCCGCTGGAGAACTCCTGCACGATTTGCGAAAGGCGTGTAAGCACGTGCGCTATCAGGCAGAGTTCTTTGTGCCGTTTTACAGTCAACCCTTTCAGGATTGGATTCAAGAAATAAAATTGCTGCAAGATAATTTGGGTAAACTGCAAGACAGCTATGTGCTGCAAGATCTTTTAAAGGAATATTTGCCCAAACGTGCCGAAATGCCAGCGTTGCAGGCAACGATTCAGCAAACGAGATCTGAAGCATTAGTCGATTGGGATCGGGTACGGCAGCAATATCTTGATCCGGCATTCCGGAGTTATTTGCACCAAATGTTACTGGAACCTGTCTTGCCAGTGGTTAAGCCTGAGGCAGCGCCAGTCAGCACCCGCAAAAGATCTGCTGCTAAAAAGGTTACCAAAAACACCACAAAAACTGACGCTGTTCGTAAGCCATAATCTTTGCTCGTTTGGTGGGTTATCCCTAAAATAGTGAAAGCGTTCTGTAACGTTTTGAAGGGCTTGTCAGACTTGCACGTCCGCTGCTTCTAAGTCGTCAATAGGCTATTTAGCTGGTTTTCTATGAGTAGTGATAACTTGAATTTTTTAGACGATGGCGAATCGATCGCGTCAACCGTAAGCCAACTGCATCATTACTTCAAAGCGACTCATTCTCGCTATAAGTTGAAGCAGGGGAATTTGTTGAACCGGGTGCATGTAGATGCCAAAGAGACTGCCCAGGTTCAAGAAGATGTGCAGCATTTGGAGGAAGTGATTGCTTTATTTGGCATATTGACCGATTCGCTTTCGGTGGCTAACCGGGTGCTGCACTCAGAGGCGATAGCCCAAATTATTGGCTCAGATGCAGATGTTTATAAAACGCATCTGGAAGATGAGGCAGAACGAACGTCTGAACAGGCTGCGGCTGAGCGTAAAGTTGCCCGACGCAATAAAGAATAGAGATCCAACTCAATGGGTCTCTAGCTTTTTCTTTGCCTCTGTTTCAAACCAGGCAACCACTTGGGCGATCGCTAAGCTTTCAATCTCAATGTCTGCTTCCCTCGCGATCCGCCTCAGTGGTTTGAGGGATGAAATCACCAGTTGCGAAAAGAAGCGGCGAAATTCGCTATCTCCAGTTTTTTGCAAACTGGCATCTTGATGTACCCATGCTTCAATTTGCGTCGATTGCAGGCTGGCAATAGAGGTGTTGGTTTGTTGGGCAATTTGTTTGAGCGATCGCAGTGCATAAATCGTCACTCGCGTCGTGAATTTATCGTGTGAGGTGAGTAGAGCTTTGTCCACTTCAGCGCACTCTTCAGGTGTTAAAAAATCAGAACCAGGTTGCATGGCGGAACGCTGTTTGGGTAGGGGGTTTGCTTACAATCGCATAGTTAGGGATGCGAACTGACAAATCAGCGCTTCGCTATCGCGCCTATTGATTTTCTCGTAGCCAGACATCTAAATCATCAACGTCCCTAAAATCCAGCAACGCTTCCCCTAATGTTTCTAGTTGGAGAATGGACAGCGCTTCAATCTGCGATCGGGCTGTTTCAGATAATTCTCCAACTCGCCGTGTTAGTTGCCGTAGAATGAGCGATCGGGCTTCTTGTAAAACCCCTCTTTGAATACCCCGTTCCTCGGTCTGTTGCTCCCACTCCAAATAAGCTTGCGATAAGTTTGCCATTAGACCTTTCTCCTCTTGTGCCAACTCGCTGCTCAATTCCAGTGTAATCCGCCAATTCACCAACAATTGTAAGACTCTTGAGCGCTGTGGGTCATCTGTTGGCAATTTCAACAACTCAGCGATCGCCTGCTGTTGAACCCCATCTCGTCCCAAAATCCTCAGCCACAGCGTTTCTGGCGTGGATGACAACTCGTCAAGGGCAACAATGACAGTCTTAAACGCCTCTGGCAAAAAATATACCCCTAACCCCCAATCGGCTCGTGGTTGTCCACCAAACTCAGCAATCACACGGCTGGTCGTGGTTGCAGCCAAAATCCATAGTTTTGGCAAATCATGTTCAGCTTGTGTCCTTCCATCCTGCTCAATTTTGCGTCGTTGGTCTTCTTGAATCCATAGCAACTTGAGCACGCAACTTCTGATTTCTTGTCGAGTTGGAGCATTCCGAAACGGCTCTAGCAAGCAGGGCGTTGTGGCAATGCGACTGAGTAACCCCAGATGGCGGGCGGTTGTAGTGCTTTCAGGTGCAGGAGTAAACCAGACATCCACAAACTTGGGTTCACCCGGCACCTCTAGATTTCGCTGAACCGTGCCCAAAGGTTCCAAAAATTCTTCCAGGTATTGCTTGGCTAATTGATCAAACCGAATGCGAGTCATGTACCAATGGGCGAATTATGTGCGTTTATCCTACCATTAGCGATTGCCGCAGTATGGATTAGGGATATGCGATCGCGCCAGATATTAGCCTTGGGGAGGGAAAGGGAAACCCCCAAAAGCAATAACCAGCAAGGCAAGATTCCATATAATAACTTGGATAACACTCAACACCATCACTAGCCAGCCCACTCCATAAACTAATATGCGATGCCCACGCTTTCGCAAATGCTTAGGAATGAAATATCCCAGAATGAACAACGATAGTCCTGGAAGCAGATGAATAACTATCCACTTAAATAGGTACACCAGTACCT
>JBGTAZ010000106.1:0-8908 GCA_041749615.1 Leptolyngbyaceae cyanobacterium
TGGCGTTGTCCGGCTGTGCGACGAGTATCAGAAAGGTCTGCGAAGGCTTCGACAATGGCAAGTTGAGGCATCGGGTCTCAGGATTTGGGGAGATAACCTAACTACCCTATCAGGTACTCAATTAGAATGAAATAGCCCTGGCTATCCACCCGATAGTTGGCACCAAGAAGTTACGTTTGGTCGCAACCGTTTTGACTTTTTAGCAATGCCTACCCATCGAGGTAAGCTCGATCACTTATCAGTCGTACTAGAAGCTAAGCATCCAAAACAGAACTTAGATTTCCATGTACGAAAATTTCGCCGATATTTGAATGATTTGCAGGTACGTTACGGCATCCTTACTAATGGGCGACAATTGCGGCTCTATGAACGCATAGATCAAGCTCTGGTTTTGCATCTTCAAGTTTCTGGGCAAGAAGTACCTGCCATGCTTAATGAGTTGAGGTCATACGTCGGACGACCGATTTTACAACAATCAGCCGTGATAAGGTCTACGCCTCTTCCCTCAACATTGCTCCCAGTGACCGCTCTGAATCCTATTCCCAGTAATCCCATTCGCAATAGAAAATCCATGAAAATCATCGCGGTCTATCACAACAAAGGTGGCGTTGGCAAAACCACGACGGTAGTTAACTTGGCTGCTGCTTTGAGCAAACAACACAAAAGAGTATTAGTGATTGATTTAGATAGTCAGGCTAATACGACTTTTGCTACAGGATTAGTTAAGTTTCAAGATGAAGCCAGTGATACGATTCGCAGCAGCTACATTTACCAGGTTCTTGCTGAAAAGAACCGTTATTCGATTGCAGAGGTCGCCCGAAAATCTGATTTCACAACCCCGCCCTTCGATGTTATTCCCAGTCATATTGATTTAATGCAGCATGAGCAGGAACTGGTTCAAATTGAACCAGCAAAGACACGACTCGTTAAAAAATTGAGTGAAGTTGCCGATCAGTATGATGTTGTCCTGATTGACACGCCACCATCATTAAATTTATATGCGCGAATTGCTCTGATTGCTGCCGATTACCTTTTAATTCCTTCTGATCTGCGCCCATTTGCTAATGAAGGTTTGCGGAACGTGAAGAAATTTGTGAACGATGTCAACGAGTTTAAAGAATCGATGGGGAAAGATGAGATCGAAGTACTTGGCGTACTGCCCTCGAAAATCGGTACAGCAACTAAGTTTGTAGAACATACACTTCCTAAAATGGAGAAAATTATCAAAGATCAGTATGGCTTTACGCTACTCAAAACGAAGATTTTTGAGCGCCGCGACGTTTCGGCTGCGATTGAAAGAACATTAGAAGTCGGAAATTTAGACATTCCCGATCCGACCTCAATTCTCGACTATAAGCCCGACTCTCAGGGAGCGGCAGAATTTGAAAATCTGGCTCAAGAAATACTGGCATTGCTCAAGCTATAGGATCAACGTGATGGCATTATTAACTTCGATTGTAGATCTCGATAGCATTCGCGTTAAAAACTCTCCCTTTCAGCCACAGTCAAAGTCAACTGAGATTGAAGCCTTAGCTCGTACTGTGATTGAATTGGGAGGCTTGATTAATATTCCAATTGTGCAGTTGAGCGGGATCGAAGAATACGATCTTGTATCTGGGCATTTAGAATACTTTGCTTATCTCAAAGCATTGGAACTTTTTCCAACATTGCCCGATCGCCTTACGGTTTTTATTGCTGACAAAAAAAACGAGACTTCGATTCGCTCACAGCTTGACATCTTAGGTCAGATTGAAACACCATCTACTACTGGTACTACTGGCAGCAATGACTTAAGAATGAGCAATTTGGAGTTGAGGGTCAGTCAAGCATCTCAAGAGTTAAGTGCGGAGATCGCGCAACTTAAGGTTGATATGCTACTCGCGATCGATGCCAAATTACCTCAACCGATTCCACCTTTAGATTCATTCAATCGCATTTTGGAACCAGAAATTGCTCACATGGTGCAGCGCAAGATGGAGTTCTTAGGTGCTACGAAAGCGCAGAAAATTGTGAGCCAATTGCAAGCTAATAAACCATCACAGGACTTTAAAAGCTTTAGAGACGTTTTGGCGGCTCTTGGTAAAGGCTTTTTAGCAAAAGAAAAACTTGTGGATGTTATTGATCGCTGGAACGAGTAAAAAACTATTCAGTGCTGATTTCTGAGAAAATATACCAAATTAAAACTCGGTGTTCACACAACCGAGTTTTTGAGCTTTAAAGTATGTCCTAGCTCCGTGGTATGTTAGCGGTTTCCGACTTTAATGTTTTTGCCTTTCCCAGATGACTGAAACTGCTCTCCCTTCTGTAATTCAACAAATGCTGCAACCGGGGTTTTATCCTCATCCGGTGACAGAGCCAATTCAACTGGTGCAAACCCATGTCTCCTATATTTTGCTGACTGGAGACTATGCTTACAAGGTGAAAAAGCCTGTGAACTATGGCTTTTTAGATTTTTCCACCTTGGATAAGCGAGAGCATTTTTGCCATGAAGAAATTCGGCTGAATCAGCGCGGTGCCGCAGACTTGTATCTAGAAGTGCTGCCGATTACGGAGACAGCGGGGCAGTTTCGTTTGGGGGGAGTCGCCGAAGCGGTAGAGTTTACGGTGAGGATGGAGCAGTTTCCAGCAGGCACGCTGTTTACTGATTTGTTTGATCAGGGCAAGCTGACCGCAGAATTGCTGGTGAGATTGGCAAAAGAATTGGTCAGCTTTCACAACAAAGGCGCAATCACTGACTACATTCGCACGTTTGGCGATGTGACCCAGATTCGACAAGCGATTGATGAAAACTATGAGCAAACGGTTGGCTACATTGGGCGATCGCAAACTCAGCAGCAGTTTGATGAAACTCGTCAATACACCGATCGCCTGTTTGCCGAACAAGCCGATTTGTTCGCCAGCCGAGTACAGCACAACTGGATTCGGGAATGCCATGGGGATGTGCATTTGCGAAACATTGCCCTGTGGAACGACACTATTTTGCTGTTCGACTGCATCGAGTTCAATGAACCGTTTCGCTTTGTCGATATCATGTTCGATATCGCCTACATCATCATGGATTTGGATGCGCGAGATTCCCCTAGGGATCGTTTCACGAATCGCCCCGATTTAAGCAATGTATTTCTGAATGCCTACATTGAAGCAATGGGCGACTGGGAAGGCTTACAGGTGTTGCCGCTATATCTCAGTCGTCAATCCTATGTGCGTGCAAAAGTCACCTCCTTTTTGCTGGATGATCCCACCATTCCCGATGGGGTAAAGCAAGAGGCAACTGAAACCGCCAAACGCTATTTCCGCTTAGCCTGGGACTACACGCGATCGCCCCTGGGAACCGCCAGTGAAGCTCATCGCGGACAGATTTTTCTCACAGCCGGACTATCGGGTTCCGGCAAAAGCACCGTCGCTCGACTGTTGGCACAACAAATTGGAGCCGTATACATCCGTTCCGATGCCGTGCGGAAGCATTTGGCAGGCATTCCCCTGACGGATCAAGGTGATGCTGATCTATACACGTCAGAGATGACCCAACAAACCTACGATCGCCTGTTACATCTCGGCATTACCCTAGCCAAACAAGGCTATCCGGTCATTTTAGATGCCAAGTACGATCGCCAAAACCTCCGCCAAGCCGTGATTCAAGCTGTTGAAGCTGCCAACGCAGAAGATTCCACTCATCCTCTTTCCCTGCAAATCCTGCACTGCACCGCCCCCCTAGAAGTCCGCCAAACTTGGCTGCATCAGCGTCAGGGTGATATTTCTGATGCTACCCCCGATTTATTGCCCACCCAGCAGATAGAACCCTTCACTGATGCCGAGCAAGCGATCGTCCGGGAGATCGATACCACCCAAGATTTAGATAGGCAACTGGCTACATTGAAATGATGGGAAAGGAGTAGATGAGTGAATGCGTCGGTCAGTAATCCAACCCATCTACTCATCTCCCCATCCACCCATCTACCCCTAAAAGCTCCGCACACTGCTACACCGCCTGCAAAACAGGATAATCCGTATATCCCTCTGCTCCATGAGCATAAAATGTTGCTTGATCCGGGGGATTGAGGGGAGCCTGTTTCCGAAAGCGTTCGACTAAATCTGGATTGGCGATGAAGGGCACTCCATAAGCGATCAGGTTGGCTTCACCCTGGGCGATCGCGTGGGTTCCTGTCTCAAAGTTATAGCCCCCATTGAGCATCAACACTCCGTTAAATTCCTGCCGAATGTAAGGCGCAACAGCAGCGAATCCTTCTAGCGCCAAGACGTGTCCTGGTAAGCCTTCTAGAATATGTAAATATGCCAAATTGAAAGCATTCAAGGCATTAGAAGCATAGCTGAAAGTCGCGATCGGGTCGCTGTCTCGCATGTCGTTGTAGGGATTGGTGGGAGAAAGGCGCACCCCCACGCGATCGCTGCTCCAAGCATTGACCACAGCTTCTGTGACTTCCAGCAAAAAGCGCGATCGATTGGCAATACTGCCGCCGTAAGCATCCGTGCGCTGATTGCTGCCATCCCGCAAAAACTGATCAATCAAATAGCCATTGGCACCATGAATTTCCACCCCATCAAAGCCCGCTTCCTGGGCGCGCCGAGTCGCATCGATATATTGCTGAACTACACCTGGAATCTCGTCTAGCTCTAGCGATCGCGGTGTCACAAATGGCTTGTTCCCGGAGGGTGTGCGAGCGCTACCTTCAGGACGAATCGCAGAAGCCGATACGGGTAATGCGCCATTGGGCTGAAAGTCGGGATGAGAAGCGCGACCCATATGCCATAGCTGCAAGAAGATTCGTCCACCCGCCGCGTGAACCGCCTCCGTAATGGTTTGCCACCCTTTCACTTGTTCATCGGTGTGAATGCCGGGAGTTTCCACCCACCCACTGCCCTGCTCTGAAATTTGGGTCGCTTCTGAAATGATCAGTCCCGCCGTGGCGCGTTGCACGTAATACTCTTTCATCAGCGCGTTGGGAATCCGTTCCACACCCGCACGGGCACGGGTCAGCGGTGCCATGATAATGCGATTGGGTAAAGTCAACGCACCCACTTGAATCGGAGTGAATAAATCAGGCATGGTTGAAGATCCTTTTGATGTGTGTCGTTTACTGACTCATTTGTCCTCACTGTATAAAACTAGACGAGACGGTTCGTCTTGTCAACCTAGACGAGACGACCTGTCTCGCTTATCCTGGAAGAATGATTGAACCGCCACTTTCATCGGATATTTCGCGATCGCAGGGGGAGAATACTCTCCTCCCAGAGGAGCAACCTTGTAAAACGCCAGATTGTCGGCGACGGAATCAGCGATCGCACCAGGCAATTTTGACAGCAGCGACAGAATTATTAGACGAAAAAGGTTATGGCGGGGTGTGCATTGAAGGGATTGCTGCCCGTGCCGGAGTCGGCAAGCAAACCATTTACCGCTGGTGGTCGTCGAAAGCTGCCGTGATTATGGAGGCTTATGCGACCCGTCCTACAAAAGATATGCCAATCCCGGATACGGGCTGTGTGCAAGCAGATTTACACCAAATGCTGGCACATCTTTGTTTCGTGCTGACGCAAACTACTTCTGGCTCGGTGATTAAAGGCTTAATTGCAGAAGCGCAAAATAATTGTGAGGTGGCTGAAGCTTTTCGCGCCTATTTTGTTGCCTGCCGCCGTGCCGCCACTCGGACAATTTTGGAGCGGGGAATTGAACGGGGAGAGCTACGGTCTAATTTGAATGTGGAGTTGGCGATCGACACTTTGTTTGGTCCTATTTGGTATCGGCTGCTGCTGCAACATGCACCGCTAGACGATGATTTTGCCGCTGCATTAGTGGCTCATCTTTTGGCTGGAATGAGAATATAGGCATTGCTGAATCTGGGGAGGAAATTTGTAGGGGCAATCCCTTGTGGTTGCCCTCCACTTACGTCAGGGTAGGCACAAGACCTACCCCTACAGTCAAAAATCACACTTGCATTCAGCAACGCCAGAATATAGAGGGGTTGATAGTCAATATTTAAGCTGAAACAGGTTGAGCGATCGCTTGCTTTGATGTCAACGGAATTTGAATCATAAATTCTGTTCCCTGCCCAACTGCTGAGTGGCACTCTAACGTACCCCCGTGCTTTTCGGTGATGACCTGATAGCTGATGGATAGTCCTAATCCGGTGCCTTTACCAATAGATTTTGTAGTAAAAAACGGATCAAATAATCGCGATCGCACCGTTTCGCTCATGCCTTTTGCATTATCTACAATCCGAATCATCACAACAGGAGTTGCTTCTAATTTAAGATTTCCAGAATAAAGATTCACGGTTGTTTGAATGGTAATGGTAGGCGACACTATGTCCGAATAGGCTTGAAATTCTGTTTCCTCCAGCGCGTCAATCGCGTTTGAAATAATATTCATAAATACTTGATTCAGTTGCCCTGGATAACACTGAATTTTAGGAATTACACCATAGTCTTTAACAATTTTAATTTCAGGAAAATCGGGCTTTCCCTTAAAACGATGCTCCAGGATAGTGAGCGTACTATCAATCCCTGCATGAATATCCGCCTCCTTGACTTCTGATTCATCTAAGCGAGAAAAGTTCTTTAACGACAGCACAATTTCTCGAATGCGTTCAGTTCCTAAATTCATTGATCTCACAACTTTATCTAAATCTTCCGTCAAAAAATCAAGCTCTGCGTCATCCACTTGAGCCTGAATATGGGGAGGTAGATTTGGACAGAATTGCCGATAAATCTGCACAATTTCTAGGAGTTGAGCGCTATAGGTAGACACATAGCTTAAATTGCCATGTACAAAATTAATCGGATTATTAATTTCATGAGCCACCCCAGCGACTAATTGACCTAAACTGGACATCTTCTCCGTTTGAACCAGTTTTGATTGAGCTTGTTGAAGCTGAGATAATGCTTGTTCTAGCTGATAAGTTTGAGTTTTCAGCGTTTGGGCATCCTTTTGACTTTGAAGATAAAGACGGGTTTGGGCAACATCCCGCACTTCCAACGACGCGAGCAAGGCTAACCCTAAAATCACGAGGGTTGCCATGCTAATTGTGGTCGCTAAAGATGACGTATTAATAGTAAAGGGTGTTGCTGCTAGCCGTTTAGTGGGGATAAACTGAGCCGCCGCCATGCCGGTGTAGTGCATCAGCGGCACTGCCGACCCCATGATAATAGCGCTGACAACACGACGGATTTTTCCTACCACCGTGGTTTCTTCCCTCAAGCGAAAAGCTAGCCACAGAGCAATGGCAGAAACCGCGATCGCAATCACTCCAGACAATCCCACCAGGAAAGGATCATAGTGAATAACCGCATCGACTTGCATCGCCGCCATTCCGGTGTAATGCATAGTCGCAATTCCTAATCCCATCACGACGCTGCCGCCTACCAGTTCGAGCCGGGTCATGGTTGGGCGACTTGCTAAAAACAGGGCAAACCAAGAGGTTGCGATCGCCACCCCCATTGAAGCAATCACTATTGGGATGTCATAGCCCACTGCGATCGGCAAATGAAATGCCAACATTGCAATAAAGTGCATAGACCAAATACCTGTACCCATCGATACAGCCCCAATTCCTAGCCATCCTAAACGGTGCCAGCCTTTAGATGCTGTAATTTGTCCTGCCAAATCAAGGGCTGTATAGGACGCAAAAATGGCAATAACAACAGACATAATCACAAGATGGGCATCATGGTGACTCATCAAACCACTACCAGCATGATTAACAGTCAGCGACATAATCATTAGCCATTGAATTGAATAGGTTGAATAAATTAGAGGCTCATCTATGTATCAAAGATGCACTAAACAGGACTGAAAGTAACGCGCTCAAATAAAAACTTCAAAATAGCTTTAAATCTAGCTGAAAATCCAGTTATTTGGATAGTTCAAAAGTTTTAGCTCGCGGGTGAAGCTTTGCAGTATTAACAAGCCGCTTAAGTAGAGGCGAAATCCATTCTCAAAAAAAGATTTCAGTCCAAAAAAACTAACAATAAAATTGTCTGGATTTCATGTGAAATGAGTAAGAAAAATATAATTTTTATATTAAAAATTCAATAAAGACATCCATAAAACTTCTTTTTGAATTACTTTAACAATGATTTCAACAATACAAAATCTACTAGAGTTCACTTTAACAAGTTCAAAATTTCTCCATGCATAAAAGCAATGTCGGGGCTTCGTTGGATTGCCTGATCGTATCGTTGTTCAGCAAGAGTACCTTCTTCCGCAGCTTTGAGCAATTGTTGTGCTTGTTTCAAGAGGTCGTGAATTTGACCCGCCGCGATCGCGTTTTTGTCATCCATCAATTCATCCACCTGCACAATAAATTGAGACATGGGGCGCAACCAATCGAACCATTCATGACTAATGACTAATTGGAAAAAATCACCATTGGTTTGGATCTTACCAAAATGCTGTTCATAGGTTTCTCGCTCAGAATCGAGGAGGGCTTTGTGGAGCCGCAGAAAGCCTTGACGCACCTGACGTAGTTGTTTGATTTCAGTCTCTAAAGCAGAATTTGTAGAAGTCATTGGGCAAAAATACGATTTAAACCTTTCTCATTTTAGTCATAACTCCGTACCCCGGACTTCTAACTTCGCACTTCCCCTAGGATCAACTGTGGCGGGTTTGCAAATCATCCAATTCGGCATAGTCTGGCAATGTCGAATCGATCGCATTCCCTTTTCTTAAAACTATCCGGTCATGTTGCGATCGCGATAGCAATTCACTGTAGCGCCGCGCTTTGAAGAGGACGAGATCGGCGGGTAAACCTACATCAATTCGTCCAACGGTGGGTAACCCCATTAGATCGGCAGGGGTGAGCGTAATAGCATCACACCAATTGCCATAGGGGCGATCGAGGTGGGCAATTTTGGCAGAGAGAGAGAACACTTCCAAGGCATCATGGTCGCCAAA
>JBGTAZ010000107.1:0-14920 GCA_041749615.1 Leptolyngbyaceae cyanobacterium
GCTCAGGAAACCTGGTTAAAAGTATTTGCCGCGATTGGCAAGTTTGAAGGACGCGCCAAACTGCGCACCTGGCTGGCCCGGATCGCTATCAATGAAGCCCATGCCATGCGCCGCAAAACAGGTCGCGAGGTGTCGCTGGAAGGCTGGGGCAGCGATCCCGGCTCGCCCATCGATGCGCGCTTCAACGAGCAGGGCGCGTGGGGGGCTCCGCCGAGCCAATGGCACCATGAAACGCCAGAAGCATTACTGACTGAGGCTGAGCTGCATGAGTGCATTCACAAACATCTGCACAAGCTGCCGGGTGACCAGCAAAGTGTCGTGATGATGAAAGAACTGGGCGGTTTGTCCTATAGCGAGATCGCCCTGGCGCTGAGCCTGACGGAGGGCAATATTCGCGTATTACTGCATCGTGGCCGGCAGCGCATGCACGCCATGCTTAATCATTTTGAGGAGGAAGGAACATGCTGACCTGTCGTGAAATGTCAGAACTCGGCTCCGACATTATCGAGGGTGATCTGCGCTTAAGCACTCGCTGGGCAGTGTTCATGCATCTGAAAATGTGTTCGCGCTGCACGCTGTACATCAAACAGCTGAAACTCACCTGCGAAGTACTGCAACAATTACCGCTAAACGCAGAAGCGGTTGATAGCGCGGCCATTCTGGAAAAACTGCAAGAGCGGGATAAATAACAAAACCAGTACCCGCAAGCGTAATCATTCATGCCTGCGGTCAGCACAATCCATGGCTGCTGTTTAAACGTTGTGGCGATGCAGCTTATTGCCGCAGCACTACAAGCGAAAAGCGGTGACCGAGTGTTGCAGGCCATTAGCCGTTTCCAGCAATTGACCCGTGATCACCGCTAACCGGTCAGTGGCCTGCCTGTTGGTGTTGGCCATACCCAGAATTTCACGCACATTGCTGGCAATCACCTCGCTTTCACGGGCCTGATCGGCGGCCAGACCAGTCAGTTGCTCAAGGTTATCGAGGGATACCTGTGCATCTACCTGCAAGGCCTCCAGGGGAATTGCAATGCTCTGGATCAAGCCTACACCATGCTCCATGCCGCGCTTACCGGCGTCTATGTCCCGGACTGCACTTTGGGTTTGCTCATTAATCAGGGTAATCACCCGATCAATGTGCGTGGTGACCTCTGCCGTGCGCTTGGCCAAGGTGCGGACCTCGTCCGCTACCACGGCAAAACCTCGTCCGCTTTCCCCCGCGCGGGCCGCTTCAATCGAGGCATTGAGCGCCAATAGATTGGTTTGACTGGCAATATCACGAATCTGGCTCACCGCGCCGGCGACTTCTTTGGCACTGCGATCAAGTTGCGCGACCGATTGCGCCGAGACTGCCACCGCAGTGGCAATTTGTGCGATTTCAGAAGAAACAACGCTAATGGCGCTGGCGCCTTCATGGGCCAAATCGCGCGCCTTGATGGCTTGATCACGGGTTATCAGCACGCTCTCAGCCATAGCGCCGATGCCTTGCGATAACTGCACGATGGAACGATCGACAGCGCCTGCCAGCTCGCTTTGCGCCGCGGAGTCAGCTTTGACTTTGGCGGCCGGGTCACGCAACTGCTCGACAGCCACGCTGACACTTGACGCACTGTGCAGAATGGCGCTGACCACCGTCCGCAGACGCCCGCACATGTTGCTCATGCTAGCCAGCAGTTTGCCGATTTCATCATTGTTGCCGCGGGGCACGGGTTGCCCAAGATTGCCGTCGGCTATCTGGTCCGCAGCTATCACGGCCTGCCCCAGGGGACTGACGATGCCGCGGATTATATAGATAGCCATGAGCAAGCCCGCTAACAGCGCGCCAAAGCCTAGTGCCAAGACCAGCTGGATTGACCTTTCGGAGCTCTGCACGGCGTGCGCTTGACGGGTGCGCATGGATAACTGCTCGCTATGTGCCATGCTCGCCGTTTGCACCAGCAACGCATTCAGTGCCGCGCGGGTTGGCCCCGTCATCTGTTGCACGGCGCTGGCCCGTTCGCCGATTTCAAGCGCCTCTACGGTTGCCATGAAGTGGCTAACAAACACCTTGCGCAAGCTGTTCAGCCGCGCCAGTGCCTGCTGCCCAGCCGCTTCATCGGTAAGCTGGCCGAGGTGCGCTATTGCCTGATCGATTTTCGCGTTTTCTTGATCAATTTCTTTGTAGGTGGCTACGCGCTGTTCCCGGTCATCCAGTACGAACAGCAGTAGCAGACGGCTCGCGGCAGTCTCTGCATGCAGATTGATAGCCGAGGCCAGTTCAGCTCGTGCGGCATCGCCCTCGACCACTTCACGCATGTTCAGGGCTAGCTGGTCGAAGCGCTGCAGCGCCACCAGTGAAATGGCCAGGAGAAAGACCAGCAAGATGGCGTAGCTGATAATCAAGCGTTGACGAATAGTGGTGAGCTTGTTCAAGCGCGCATCCTGTTGTGTGGGCAAATGCCCAGGAGGGCCATCATTGGCCCTTGAGTTGTTATCGGCTGATTTTTTTTGAAATCCAGTGATCGAGGGAAATGCTCCCCGGCCCTTTAGCCATCAACAGCAGCAATACCGCAGCCCAGACCCCATGAGTCGGGTAAGCACCCGGATAGACCAGCAGTCCTATTTTTACCAATCCCATTTCCAATAACTCGGTGGTGACGGTTGCGCCAATCTCTGTCGCGCCCATATCTATCGCGCCAATCTCTGTTGCGCCCATATCTGTGCCGTCTGTGCAAGCGCCTCGCCCGGTTGCACAGCCTCAACCGAAAAAGGTGCAAAAGCGTCGTTCTAGCTGGTTTCAGCAATTATTTGGACGGTAGATTAGTGGGGAATCAAGGAGGAGAGGGGGATAAAACCCGTTGGATATCTAATTAACCGCTAGTCGTTTCGATTAAGCCTTGGTCATCCGACCTATTCGCTTGAGTCCTTTCGCTTGAGTACAATGGATGAAAAACGGGAACCCTAGGGTATCGATTTCTCAATTCCCTGATTCATCCCCCTGAACGGTTACGATTAGAGTGTGTTGCGGTCATCGTTTTTTGTGATCCACTGATGTCTTCATCTCCCAACCCTAAACGCACAGCCCGATTTCTGGACTCCTTCACTTACTTAACACTGCTCTCGACCGTAGGAATTTTTGCTTGCTTGGTGGTCAGCCCGATTTTTATGCGATCGCTGGTTTCAAAAACCATCCAGGTAGACCCCGATGTTCCTGAGCAACTTGCCCCAATTCAACTTAAAAAAGAAGCGATTGGGGCACTGCGAATTGATGTTAGCGCTTCAATTCCGGAGAATCACTGGGTCACCTACGAAATTCAGCTAACAGATCAGCAGGGTCAGGTGATTGCCAGTGGCATCAAACAAGCCTGGAAAGAATCGGGCAGTTGGTATGAAGAAGGAGAAAGTGGCACCTGGGAAGAGGATGATTTAGTGGGCGGCTTAGATGTGCGCCCCACCCAATCAGAACTTGTAACGATTGGTATAAATGTATTGGAATATACTGACATCTCTGGGAAAGAGATTGATCAGCCTGTGACTTTTGCGCTCAGTGTCGTAAATGGAGCCGTGGACACTCGTTACCTGTGGACAGGCTTGATCGGCACCGGATTCCTGGCATTCCTGGCGCTATTAGTCACGCCTTTTTCGGGCAAGGTGATCATTGATAAATCTATTGGCGACAGTGACGTTAGTGGGCGGGGCATTTTAGGGGGCGCGAAAAATCTGGTGAGGGTGGCGGTCAATATCAAATCTGACGAACACTCGCCGCGATCGCTGACTGTGCTGCTGGTGATCAACGATGGCAACGGTGAACAACTGTATTCCAATAGGCACCCAGTCAACCTATCGTTTAAAAAATCAGAGGGCGGCAAAATCACCGCTGCGAAAGGCAGCCTAAAAACCTTTTTTGTTTTAGAACCGCGTGGCTCCTATGGTTTTCATGTGGAAGTTACGCCCGATGACCCCGTCGATCGCACCACGCTGATCGTTCGCGAACACTGCAAAACACTGTTTCCCGTTTCAGTCACCTCTTTAAAATCAACCCAATGACCAAATTGTTTGCCTTGCTCGCAATGCTCCTAGCCGGAACCACCATTTTTTATGGCTTGAGTCAACAATCTGCGTTGGTTCTACGACAAGATAAGCAAGATAATCACTGGGTTCGCCACGATACTCAAACCTCTGGCTCCTATCGGGGCGGCATTTGGGTCGCCTCACCCACCCGCCAAACCTACGGCAGTTTTCGCGGGGGTGGTCCCGGTGCCGGGAAATAGGAGGAGTCTGAATTAAAGCATCAAGCCAATCATCAAAATGAGTGACATTGCCTGGATCAAGGAACACCCGCTAAGCCGCCGTCAGCGCTGGCTACTGCTGCTGACGGCGGCAGTTTCTTCTGGCTGTGGGCTGGCAGTAGAATTGCTGTTGGGGACGCTTGCCAGCTATTTGGTCGGCAATCAAGCCCTAGCCTATGGCGTAGCGGTTGGCGGTTTTTTGGCGGCGATGGGGCTGGGCGCGTATCTGAGCCGATTTGTGGCGGTGAAGGGCGATCGCGCCGCTCAGCAAACCCAACTGCAAACTGCCTTTGTCTGGGTCGAACTGATGATGGCTCCCCTCAGCGCCATCATTCCCTTAGCGCTGTTTGCCCTATTTGTGATCGATGGTCCCTTTTGGATTGCCTTATTTTTGGGAACCATCATGCTGGGAAGTTTGGCAGGCATGGAATTACCCTTGATTACTCGCCTCTTAGAGCAAGACGAAGATCTAAAAGACACCCTCTCTGGCGTGCTGGCATTGGATTATGCCGGAGCGCTGTTTGGGTCGTTGCTGCTGCCGATTGTGCTGCTGCCGCTCTTGGGTATTTTCCCCTCGGCGGCGTTGATTGGGGCAATTCCAGCGGGAATGGTGGTCTTGCTTGCCCACTCCTTTCCTGGACTGCACCAGTGGAAACGCTGGGGATTGCTGATCGGCTTGGCGCTGCTGGTACTGGCACCGTTTACCATTCCCTTGGGCGATCGCCTAGAAAACAGCTTATACAAAGCCCCCGTTATCACCCGCATCCAATCGCCCTACCAGCGCGTTGTTCTAACTCGTCAAGGTGCCGACCTGCGCCTGTTTCTCGATGGTGACCTGCAATTTTCCACCCTCGATGAATACCGCTACCACGAAGCCCTCGTCCATCCTGCTCTCAGCGCCAACATCGCCCTCCGCGACAAGAAGGCAGATCCTCCCCCCAAAAAACCGAACCCCAACTTTCCAACGTCGAATGCCGAACTCAAAATATCTCCTTCGGAGACGCTACGCGAACAAAACTCAAAACTCAAAACTCGTCATATTCTTCTACTCGGCGCAGGCGACGGACTCGCCCTCCGCGAAGTGCTGAAATGGCAGGATGTGGAGAAAGTCGTGCTGATCGATTTGGATAAGGCGGTCGTGAATTTGGCAAAACATCACCCATTTTTGGTGGAGGCAAATCAGCACGCCTACGCCGATCCGCGTGTGCAGGTGATTCAAGCCGATGCCTTTGTGACTGCGCCCACCCTTAGCGATCGCTTTGATGTGATCATTGCCGACTTTCCTGACCCCGATCGCGATGTGATTGCCAAACTCTACGCCCAAGGGTTTTATCAACGGTTGCTGACTCGGCTGGCTCCTGATGGAGTATTTGTCACCCAAGCCTCCAGCCCATTTTTTGCACCCAAAGCCTTCGCGTGTATTGCCGAAACATTGAAATCGGTTGGTCTAAACGTGTATCCCTATGTGGTGGACGTGCCCAGTTTTGGACTGTGGGGCTTCGTCATGGCATCCTACCCTGTCATTCAACCCAACACCTTGGAATTGCCCATTGCCACCCGCTTTTTAAATGCGCCAACGATGCAAAACTTATTTCAACTACCCAAAGACATTCAGCTAGGGAATGTGAAAGTGAATCGGCTATCGCAGCCCGTTATCCTCAACTATCAGGCAGACCCACGCTGGGCATCCTATGACTAAGAGCGACTAAGAACGAATGGCGACTGGTGAATGTGAGATCGCGTAGGGTGCGTAGAGCGAAGTCGAAACGCACCATAAAAAGAGCAAAGGATGAACAAAATGTTGATGTGGTTGTGGATTGGAATTGGGGCGATCGCGATCGTGGGAGTGGTCATAGTGGTGCGACAACGCCAAGGAAAGCCGCTCGTCGGAACCTCAAATCAGCCAGCATTGTCGTCACTGCATCGCACCGTATTTAATCTGCAAATTGGCGATATCGTGCAATATCTAGGGGCTGATTGGGTGGTCGAAGGTCAATTAACCTTCAGCGATCAAGGCTATACCTGGATGGAATACATGCTGCAAGATGGCGATAACGTTCGTTGGCTATCTGTAGAAGAAGACGATCGCGTAGAAGTTTGCTGGATGGAACCCGTCACCGATTTAGAAGTTAGCGGCACTCCTCCGCCACAAATCACCTATGCGGCAACAGTGTATGAATTAAGAGAATCGGGAATCGCCAGCATGACCCGTGTGGGCACCACACTGAATAAGCAAGCTCAGCGCTGTCACTATTATGACTATTCGGGCGATCGCGACCAAATATTATCCGTGGAAGATTGGAACGGCGACATCGAAGTATCGGCAGGACAGCAAATTCGTCCCATTTCCCTAACGCTGCTTCCGGGCGATGGACGGCGGGTGTATGACTGAACCCAACATTTCACCCATCCTTGCACCCCTGCGATCGCACCACTGGTCTGCCATTTTAACGGCGGCGGAACGAGTGTATACCTGGACGGCGGCTGACTTTTTGACGCGGCTCAAGCAGGTCGTGCAGCAAGCGGAATTAACCGTTGTTGGTGAGCTAGCGTTTACCTTTCAGCCTCAAGGAATCTCGGCGATCGTGCTGCTAGAAGAATCCCATGTGGCGCTACATTTTTGGACTGAAAAAGGCAAAGTAACGGTAGATATTCACGTCTGCGATTTTCAGGAAAACAACAAACCCAAAGCCGAAAAACTAGCTCATTTACTCGCCCTAGAAATTAGTGGAGCACCGGGTCAGTGGCATTATTTATCGCTGACTGAGACTGAAGAAAATCTTTAAAGAAGACCCTACATGGACTCAATCGATTTAGCTTTTACGACTGCAACAGAACAGGCACGGCTGATCCGCTGCAAAGAGATTTCGCCTCTGGACTTAGTTGAGGTTTATTTAGAGCGCATTCAACGGTTAAATCCCACGTTAGGCAGTTATGTGGTGGTGGCGGCAGAGCAAGCGATCGCGGATGCCAAAGCCAAAACCGAATTTTTGACCCATACGCCAACCGCAGAATTGCCACCATTTTTTGGGGTGCCAATTTCAGTTAAAGATCTCAATCCGGTAGCGGGGTTACCCTGTGCCTATGGGGTGAAGATTTTGAAGAACCGCATCGCCACCGAAGATGATGGGGTTGTCACCAAGCTGAAACAGGCAGGGTTTATTATTCTGGGTAAAACTGCCACCTCAGAAATGGGGATGTTGCCTTACACGGAGCCACGGGGTTTTTCTCCGGCGCGGAATCCTTGGAGCTTAGAGCATACGCCCGGTGGATCGAGTGGCGGGGCATCGGCGGCGGTGGCAGCAGGGTTGGGTGCGATCGCCCATGCCTCGGATGGCGGCGGTTCAGTGCGAGGTCCAGCCTTTTGTTGTGGGCTGGTGGGGATTAAGCCTTCCCGTGGACGAATCAGCTATGCGCCTGTGGGGGAACGGTTGAATGGACTGGCAACGAATGGAGCCATTGGTCGCACAGTTGCCGATGCGGCGGCGTTATTAGACGTGATGTCAGGGTATGTTCCTGGAGATCCCTACTGGCTTCCCAATCCAGAGCCATCTTTTTTTGAGGCAGCGAACATTCCGCCAAAGCGATTACGCATTGCTTACTGCACGGCGATTTCGCCTGTGGGCGAAGCCGATGAAAACTGCCGCCAAGCGATATTAACCACAGTCACCCTGTTAGAGCAATTAGGGCATTCTATCGAAGCAAAAGACTTTGTGGATCTCAGCGATTTGATTGAGCCATTTACCACAGTCTTTCAAGCCGTTTTGAGTGAAATCGGCATTCCCGAACTGGTTTTGGGCAAAATGGCGCGCTGGTTTGCTTGGCGCGCCCGGTTTTACTCCTCCGGCAAATATTTGAGAGCAGTGAGTAAGTTGCAGGCGATCGCCCGCCAAATTGTTGAGTTTTTTGACACGATAGATGTGTTGGTGTTGCCCACCTACATGCATCCCGCGATTCGGGTCGGCGAGTGGGCAAAAGAGCGCCCCGGAAAAACCTTGGAAAATATCGTCAACTGGATTGCGCCCTGCGCTCCGTTTAATGCCAGTGGGCAACCCGCCATTGCTCTCCCGACCGGGTTCACTGCCGAAGGATTGCCAGTCGGCGTGCAGTTAGTCGGTCGTCCGGCAGAAGAAGCGACCTTGATCGCCCTCGCGGCTCAAATTGAAGCAGCCCGACCTTGGAGTCATCATCGTCCTGCTTTTGCCGTGCAAGAGTAGGGTATTAACATAATTGCCTCACCAGAATTTGCCCTCACTGTTCGGCTGAGCTTTGAATCTAGCTCCTTTCTCCTTAGGGAGAAGGGCTGGGGATGAGGGCATACTTGCGAAACTAGGCTATGCCCGACCGGATTTCACATTAGGCTACTCAATCGGCAGTATTTTTCTGATCAGGTGGTGACTTCAAGCGCCAGCCGGGTTTGATTACTTGACGCGATCGCGCGATCGCCAGACAATCGTTGGGCACATCGTCAGTAATCGTGGAACCTGCCGCAATATTGACATCTTCACCAATAGTGACAGGCGCAACTAACACGCTGTTGGAGCCGGTTTTGCTGCGATCGCCAATCTGAGTCCGGTGTTTTTTCACGCCGTCATAGTTGGCAGTGATTGTGCCTGCGCCGATGTTGACTTGATTGCCCGCAGTGGTGTCACCCAAATAGGACAAATGCGCGACGTTGGTGCGATCGCCCAATTTGGTATTTTTGAGTTCCACAAAGTTTCCAATGCGGCAGTGTGACCCGGTTTCCACATGTCCACGCAAATGGGCATAGGGACCAATCCGAGTCGCATCGGCAACCGAACTATCCGTAACGACGGAATATAGCACCGTCACGTTTTTACCCACTTGGCTATTTTCAATCAGGCTACCGGGACCAATCCGACTACCCGCGCCGATCGCCGTTTTGCCGCGCAGGTGAGTTTGGGGTTCGATCACCACATCGGGTTCTAGCTCAACGGTGTCATCAATCGTGATGCTGCTGGGATCAATCAGCGTAACGCCCTTCCTCATCCAGTTATCTTTAATCCGGGTTTGCAGAATGGTGTAGGCATCGGCAAGCTGTTTGCGATCGTTAATCCCTAAAATTTCCTGATAATCTTCCACATCGATCGCCATCACCGGCTTCATGTAGTTGACTGCATCCGTTAAGTAATACTCTTTTTGATCATTATTCGTGGTTAGCTGAGGCAACACTCTTGCCAAATCAGCCCATCGGAAGCAATATACGCCAGCGTTAATCCGATGATTTTGCCTTTGGGTGGGCGTGCAGTCGCGATCTTCTACAATCTGCTGCAACAGGTTTTGATCTGTGCGGAACACTCGTCCATAGCCCTTAGGATTGGGCAGTTGAGCCGTCAAAATCGTCGCGGCGTTCTGGTTCTCTTGATGGGTTTGCAGCAATAACTTGAGGGTTTGAGGACGGAGTAACGGAACGTCTCCATTTAGAATCAGCAAATCCCCTTCAAACCCTTCTAGGTGAGGCAGCAATTGCTGCACCGCGTGCCCGGTGCCGAGTTGTTCACGTTGCTCAACAAACTCTAGTGCGGGGAGGTTTGCTTTTTCACTTTGCGAACCTGAAAGCTCTGCCATGACTAACTCATGGCGATAGCCGACAATGACTAGCCGTCGGACAGGTTGAATTTCTTCTACGCTATTGAGCACCCATTCCGCCAGCGATCGCCCTCCCATGCGATGCAAGACCTTGGGTAGGTCAGATTTCATGCGGGTTCCTCGTCCGGCGGCTAAAATTGCGATCGCTACCATGCTTATTTAACAAATCAGGTGGGCATTAGAACAATATTTTATGCGATCGCGCCAAGGTCACAAACAAAAGAGGTCAAACAAAACAGGTTAAACAAAAGAGTCAACCCTACAGCGCTTTTTCATAAATTCGATAGGTTTTATAAATCGTGCCGCCCGACGTTTCGATTAGTTTGCGAGACGGGAAATTGTCCTCATAAACCCAAGACAGTTCAGCACGTTGGTAAGGTTTGCCCTTTTGAATACCGCCCATCATGCCCAAATAGATCAGAGCGAGAGCAACTCTCTTCCGGCGATACTCCGGCAGCGCACAAATCGCAATCACCCGTCCTTGATTAATTTGGCGGCGATACCACAGAAATTTCAGAATCCCCAGCCAGTTCAATTTCCCGTTCACATGCTTGAGGGCAATGTTGTAATCCGGCAGCGCCATCCAAAAGCCAATCATTTCTCCGTTGTATTCAGCCACCGGAAACACGTCGGGATCAACCAAATCTTGCAATGACTTTGCCTCTTCCAAAAATTCTTCTTGCGTGCGCGGCGTGGAACTCCAGTTAGCGGAAAAGGCTTGGTTAAACAGGTGATATAGGCTAATTGCATCTGCCTCAAAATCCTTGCCCTTGGTATGAATCGGGCGGAAACTGACTCCGGCATTGCAGGCAAAGTGATAGGCTTTTTCAAATTCTTTGGGTAATGGCTCATCCAGCGGAAAATTGTAGGCGTAGGCATCTTTCGCTTTGTGCCAGCCGTTTTGTTCCATAAACTGGGGATAGTAGGGCGGGTTGTAGGGCATCATGATCATAGGCGGCGAGTCGAACCCATCCACTAGAAAGAGGCAGTTGTTATGGGTGGAAAGGTCGATGGGTCCGCGAATTTTGACCATGCCTTGCGATCGCAACCAGTGACTGGCAGTTTCTAACAAGGCTTGCGCGATCGCGCCATCATCAATGCATTCAAAGTAGCCAAATAGCCCAATATTTTCTCCTTCGCGATCGATGAGGCGCTGGTTCACCGCCGCCACAATGCGCCCCACAGGTTTAGATCCTGTTGTAGATTGCGTTTCCACGGCAATAAATGCCTGCAATCTGCCGTACTGAAAAAAGGGATTAGTCTCCGCTAACTGGTTGGCAACGCTACTGCGGAGCGGCGGCACCCAATGGGGATCGTTGGCGTAGACGATCGCAGGCACATCTAAAAATAGGGCTTGTTCGGCGGCAGTTGTGACTGGAATGATTTGAAAAGCGGGATCAGAGTTAGCAGGGATGGAGATCTCGTTTGAATGGGGCAATGGGTTCATGAAAAAGATGCCTTATCTACAGCACAGATAATTTTTATGGTTTAAACAAGAACTTATTGGGACTATATCAGGCAGGGGGATCTGCCGACTATTCAACAGAATGCTAATGACTGGTGCTGAGCCGAAAATCGCACGAGTCGCACCAAGAGCTTTGCGATCGCCATTGACTATGAGGGAAATTGCTGAGATATTTTGAGCGTAACTTGTTAAGAAAAAATAAGGTCAACACCAATTTTTAGGTCATTTTTATTCTTATGTCGCACAAGAAGTTCCCTTCCCTGCTGAACCTGACGTTATTCATTGCTTTGGCTGCAAGCCCGATGACAGCGCTGTATTGGTCACTCGAATCTGTGATTGCCCAGTCTCCTACTGTTTCTCCCACGGGCGCACTGCCAACCACCGCTCCGGCGGGTTCTACGGTGCGAATTGATGGCTCCAGCAGCATGGCAGTGGTCAATCAGTCGCTAAAGCAGCGCTACGAAAAAGAATCTTCAGGAACCAAAGTCGAGATCGGGAGCAATGGATCGGATGCGGCGTTGCAAGCATTGTTAGATGGAAAGGTTGACATAGCGGCGATCGGGCGACCTTTGACGGCGGCAGAAAAGCAGAAAGGGTTGGTTCCTGTTTCGATTGGGCGTGAAAAAATCGCCATCATTACCAGTTCTGAAAATCCTTACAGCGGCAACGTCACCTTTGAGCAGTTTGCCAAAATTTTTCGGGGAGACATTACAAACTGGTCTCAGGTAGGCGGCAGTTCAGGTAAAATCCGGTTTGTCGATCGCCCCGAAACCAGCGATACTCGGCAGGCATTCAAAAGCTATCCCGTGTTTAAAGTGGCTCCCTTCCAAACTGGGGCAACCGCTGAGGTGGTGAGTCAAGACGACACGGCTGAGGTAATCCGAAAACTGGGTAAAGACGGTGTGGGGTACGCGGTTTACAGCCAAGTGAAGGGCGTGGATGGAGTCAAGATTATCTCCATGCACCAAACGCTACCCGATAATCCGGCTTATCCGTTTTCCAAGCCCCGTTATTTTGTTGCAAAAGGCACCCCTTCCGCTGCGACGAAGGATTTTCTTGCTTATGCAACCGGGGCATCGGGTCTCGCCGCGATTCGTGAAGCGATCCCTACGGAAATCGTGGCGGCAAATCAAGCTGAGGCTGGCGCAATCGCCACAGGCAAAGATGGGGTGACGGCTCCAACGTCTTCTCCCAGTGCGATCGCGTCGCCAACGTCTTCTCCCAGTGCAACTACTCCCGATGCCGCCACTTCTCCTAGCACGGCAACTTCCCCTAACTCTGAATCAGGGGCGATCGCCCCTGTGCCTAATGCATCCACGAATCCAGGCTTAGCCGGATTGATCCCCTGGCTATTGCTCGTGCCTGCTGCAATTTTGGGATGGGTTTGGTGGAATAGTCGAGGACGGCGATCGCTTGCGGCACCGTTGCCGACTAGCACTGTGGAGAGATCGCCGATTCCCCCTGTAGCTGAAGTGCCTCCCGCTGCGACTACCCAAACTGCCATTCCATCGGGTGCCCCAGTCTCACCCCTTGCTCAATCTGCGGTTGCGGTTCCACCCGTTCCACCAACGGGGGATGTGCCGCTGGCTCAACCCGTAGTCGGAGGAGTGAGTGGGGCATCGGGGATCACTCCAGCAACCATTGGCGGAGCGGCGATCGCGGGAGCCGCTGGATTAGCAGCGTTAGCAAACAATGGCAAAGCTGAACCTGCACCGCCCACTTCGATTGAACCGGAGATCGAACCAGCGATCGATCTACCGAACCCTGAAGCAGTCAGTTCGACGGTTCCTGTTTCCCTTGCATCGTTAGCCGAAGTGCCCGCTGCTACAGCGCAACCAGACTTAAATCTGGGGTTGGTGGCAGGTGCAGCACTGGCGGCAGGGGCAGGCGCAGCAATTTTGGCAAAGCGATCGCAAGATACTGACCCAGCAAGTGTGGCAATCCCTGCATCTGGCGCAGGACTTCCTGTCACAGGTAATCTTACTCCTGCGAATGTAGATGCTGGCTTAGCGGGTTTGCCTACGAGCTATGGAGACAGTCGGATTGTGTTGATGCCTCGCGATCCCCAGTGGGCGTATGCCTATTGGGATGTTTCCGAGAGTCACAAAGCGTCACTGCGTCATCAAGGCGGCGAACGATTAGCACTGCGTTTTTACGATGTAACGGATACAGAACTGAGTCAACAAAAACCGCACAGCTTGCAGCAATATGACTGCGAAGAAATTGCCACCGATTGGTATATTCCAATCCCCCTCAGCGATCGCGACTATATTGTAGAAATTGGCTATCTGGCAAACGATGGACGCTGGTTGATGCTGGCACAGTCTGCCCCGGTTCGGATTCCGCCTATCTATCCATCGGATTGGATGGAGGAGCAAGATATTACGGTTCGTTGGGATGAGGAATTAAGCGGAAAAACCTTCGCTGCGCCCATCCCCCATGGAACGAAAGTCCGCACGATTCACGAAACGATGTATGAGCTAGCCCATGGAGCCGAAGGCGATCGCGCGCCGGGTTCTCTGTATGACTCACTGCAATCTGATAGCTCCCATATTTCTCCTTCTGGAGTCGGCATGATGTCCGGTGTTGGAATGTCCGGTGTTGGCATGAGCGGTTTGACTGCCTCCGGAATTGGCATGTCGGGTGTTGGCATAAGTGGTTTGACTGCCTCCGGAATTGGCATGTCGGGTGTTGGCATGAGTGGTTTGACTGCCACCGGAATCGGCATGTCGGGTGTTGGCATGAGTGGTTTGACTGCCTCCGGAATCGGCATGTCGGGTGTTGGCATGAGCGGTTTGACTGCCTCTGGAATTGGCATGTCGGGTGTTGGCATGAGCGGTTTGACGACATCTGGAATTGGCATGTCGGGTGTTGGCATGAGCGGTTTGACTGCCTCTGGAATCGGCATGTCGGGTGTTGGCATGAGCGGTTTGACGACATCTGGAATTGGCATGTCGGGTGTTGGATTCTTTGCTTCTATGCCGCCGCTTCGCTCACGCAAGTTTTGGCTGGTGGCGGATGCAGAGTTGATTATCTATGGCGCAACCGAACCCGATGCCACCCTGACGATCGCGGGTCGTCCCGTGGAACTCAACCCAGATGGCACGTTCCGCTTCCAAATGTCATTTCAAGATGGGTTACTCGACTTTCCGATTCTGGCGGTTGCGGTGGATGGAGTGCAAACTCGCGCGATTCATCTCACGTTTGATCGAGCCACTCCCGTTCGCAACACAAACACTAAAGATGATGCAGCAGAGGAATGGTTGCCATCCTAATAGGCGACCGCTAATTTTCATAGTTAGGTTTCATCGCCTAAAATCCTCTGGTGTATTTTGGAGTCCACATCGAAATGCGAGTTGAACCATACACCCCTCACCAACTTGATGCCGTTATTCGTCTTTCGCTTCGGGCGTGGACTCCGGTTTATGATTCAATTCAAAATACGATGGATGCTGACTTGTATCGAGAATTATATCCGGATTGGCGTGTGAACCAGCAAAAAGGTGTCGAGGATGTCTGCGCTGCTGAAGACACCAATGTATGGGTTGCTATTGATGCAGGTTCCACTGTGGGTTTTG
>JBGTAZ010000108.1:0-9880 GCA_041749615.1 Leptolyngbyaceae cyanobacterium
TTCGAGGGATGACTTTCTCTTTTGCCCATTTAATCGGGTCATTACCGATCGCGACGACTTTTGACTGAAACCGATCAAAGAAAAAGTACTCATCAGGCACGAGCGGTATCAAAATTTCGGGCGGCAATTCAATTTCTTTGGTAGCAGCGACTTGTTTCCCTGCTTCAATCTCACCCGCCGCCGCTAGCAGCCTGGATAGAGGAGTCCCACCTTTTTGCTTTTGCCCCAAGCCCTCAACGAGTTTTCTTACCCGTGGATCAGAGGGATCGACCTTAGAGGCTTTAGTCCCTTCCGATGCGGTCGAAGTTGCCACGCTACCTTTCTTTTGGGCAGCCACTAACGCTTTTAATTCGTTGGCAGTTTCCAGTAAATTAGCCGCTTTAGGCGTTTTAGATTTAGCCGTTTCACCTGGTTTTTTGTCCAGACGCTTGATGATGGCAGCCAGATCAGGATGTCCCTTGGGATCAGTCATTTCGCTACTGATGATTTTCACATCACCCACCCCAATCCCTAAGTAACGCGATCGCCTGTCCCTTACCAAATCCATTGAGGTTGTCCACGACCCACGGGAAATATCAATGTTATGGGTTCGGCTGGACACATAGTATTCACCCGCTTTCACATCAGGGGTGTGCCAATCCTCAGCCAAGCTAATGCGGGTATGGATGCGCCATGCAGATTCACCCCGTGCTGTTACGCCGACTCGCTGAACCGGGCGATCGTACCAACGTATGCACTCTAGCGCGCACAAATCGACGAACGCAACATTTGTAGCAGACAAGCCTTTCAGCGATTCACTGGTGTAATACTGCTCCATTGAGTTGCCGATTGGAAACTGCAACTCTCGCTTGGTTGGTCCACCATATTGCCGGATGCTGCCAAGGTTGTACACAATCGACGTGTAAGATGCGGCAGAGTTGCCACCTGCCACTCCTTGTTGAGTTGGAATACAGCGAATAAATGATTGGATGCCCTGCTCAGAGAGGCGATCGTTCCAGCTAATAATCTTCCAACTAGGCAGTGGCAGTAGTTGCAGGTCTTCCCAGCACCGACCGGGTATCAAAGACTGCGATCGCGATGACCAAGGGAGCTTCTCCCAAACTAATGCTCCTGTATGGTCAGACCAGATCGAGAAGAACCCGTCGATGGAGAGGTATTTCAGATTAGAAAAAACACTCCCTTCATTGTTGATCCTCGTAACGTAGTTTGGTGGAAAAGGGAGGACCCTGGTTCGCGCTTCATACCCCGTGGGAGAACCCCAAAACCCTTCTACCCAGTTCTTCAAAAGTTGATAGTAAATCAGCGATACGCCCAACGGTCGCTGAGTGGAGAACCGAATCTCCTGGGAGGTGGAAGCCAGTTCAGGCGAGGTGCTATCAGTCAGTACGAAGCAATCCTTGTAAATTTTTCCGTAGCTTTCACCCGATACCGTGAGGGTTGTGGTGCTGCCATCGGTACTACGCCCATAGCTACTGATCACCCCCCGCATCAACAGGTGAGGGCACTTATCCAAATACGCATCATCCACAGCTTCAACGGAGGGACCAATGATTTCAGGAGGAGGCGCGATCGGTTGGGGGATCGGCTGACTTGCTGCTTGCCCCGTTGCGGGTGCTGTCGCCACAGGTGCAGCAGATTTGCCACCACCACCCGTCACCGATTCAAGCGCTTGCATTCGTCTGTTTTGGTCAGCCCTTAATCTGGATTCGCTGTTGCCAAAACCCGGAGCCTCAAGCCGCCCTGTACTCGGATTTTTGTAAGAATTCAGCCGTGCTTGCAGCATTGCATCATAGCCACCACCACTCGCCTTGATGTTTTTCATCTGATCAAGGAACCCACCCGACCCCGTTGCCGCCAGCGGAGACTGGGTGTAAAGGTCGGTGAAGTTAGTCAGCAATCTTGGATCGTTTGGGTCTAACCCTGCCGCCTGTGCCGCCTTGGTGTACGCAGGCATTTGACCTTTAAGGCGATTCATCCAGAGCGCATCGGCTTGTTCGGGAGTGGAGGCACCGCCTTGATGGACTTGGTAGGAGAAGGAGCCAATGTTAGGCACTCCATTACCCGGATCGGTGTGCCCTTTGAATGAACTATTGTAGCCACCTGATGGGGTGCGATTTCCCTCAGAAGTTCCGACCGCACGGGCAATTAATGAATTTGAACCGCCTGTAAATGCTGATTGAATGCCACCACTCAGCGGAGCAGACGGAGTTGAAGCCGCAGTCGCAGTCGCCGCACCACTCCCTACTGCTGACGTTTGAGCTTGTACCGGAGCGCTAGCAGGTTGAGCCGCTGCGAATTTGGGCAGTTCAGGTGTCGTATCAATTCTTTTTATCTCTGCTGGATTTTTTACGACTCCGATCAGAGGATCATCGTTTCTCGCGCAGTACGATTCAACTACAAGACCAGGGTGCAATTTTTTTAATAATTCTTCGTTAGAGGAAGTCGCGCGCATTTTTAGCGTGAAATTTCCCGCCGCACTTTCGGTTGAAAGACTGCAATTCCAGGACAGTAGATCGCCCAACTGATCAAAGTCCAGGATCACCTCTCCATAGCGCGTAAGTACCCTGATGGCGAAATTTATCAGACCGCTTCCACCCGGATGCGCCACGTCACCAGGAGGGCTGTCGTCGATTTTGTAGGCTGGAGCGTAAGGGCGAAGTGTTAATACCATCAAAAAAGCCGCTCATTCGGCGGCTTCAGACAAAATATTAGTTATCTATCTACAATAACCTGACTGCGAAAAAGAGGCGAGTTAAAGATTCGGTTGTTTGGCTATTTTCTTGCACGTCCAGCCCTTGTTACAACTCTTTCGTTTCCCGTTAACAACAGTAGCCATATTGCCGTGATTCAATCCATGCTCACGACAGAATTCAGCCATGTTTGAGATGTTGTCATAGATCGTGCCATCGGGTGAAGTTGCTTGATAGCAGAAGTTTCGGTTTTCTATCTTGGCGGTTACTATCTTGGCTATAAAGCTCTCGCGTGAGAACCCCGGTCTTTTAAGCCGGGGATGAAACGCAGCCGCAGCTTTTAAGCTGCCTGTTACTTTCCAGACTGAGACTCAATGTATTCTTTAACAATCGCAGTTGATACATTCCCTACGCTGCCTACAAAGTAGCTAGGAGTCCAGGTAGAAGGCAGTTTTTTAAGCCAAACAAATTCAATTCTCAAATCATGAGACAAGCGCCCTTTAACCTTGTGGGCAACACTTGCAGCCGAATCATTCACCGTGACATTGACTAATAGGTGAACATGGTCTGGTTGAATCGCTAAAGACAAAACCCGCCATCGGTTTTTTACCGCAATCTCAAAGATAAGCGCTTGGGCGCGTTCAGCCACTTCCTTGACCAAAACAGGCTTGCGCCGCTTGGGGACAAAAACGAAGTGGAAGTTAATCAGTGAAACCGAATTGCCTTCATGCCGATACTCCATGTCTTTCGCGGAAAGTTTAGCCATTCTTCATACTTAATGTTGTTGCTGAGTGCTAGTATAACAACAAGTAGGAGGTAGTACCTTTGTTTGGATGTCAACCGATATTAATTGAATCAAGTCCAGTCCTAGAGTTTGTTTGCGAGGAAGCGAATAAACTCACGAATCAAGGTATTTACTACGCTCGTCAGTGGTTTTTCAAAACCAAAAAATATGTCAGCAAGTTTGACCTCAATTACCAGTGCAAGAATAGTCGGCACTTTGCAGCATTGGCGGCTCAGGCTTCACAGCAAGTCTTAGGCTCAGTCTACGAGTCCTTTAAGTCATACCGTGAACTGCTGAAGTTGTGGAGGGCGGGTGAATTAGAGGACAAACCCAAGCTTCCCGACTACCGCACAAAAGGCGGCATGACGGTGGTTAGCTACCCCAAGCAAGCAATTAAGTTGGTCGATGGGTTAGTGCGGATTCCGTTAGGCAATCAGGTAAAAGCGTGGTTTGGACTGGATTCATTTACCGTACCCATGCCGTCTAATCTCAGGTTTGAGGATATTCGAGAGGTGCGGATATTGCCGCGCAATGGATGTTTCTACGCTGAATTTGTTTATCGCCTAAAGGCGGTCAAAGCCGATGTCAATCCGAGTTTTGTACTGGGAATTGATCACGGTATCAATAACTGGCTGACTTGCGTAGATAATTTAGGCGGCTCGTTCATCGTAGACGGCAAGCATTTGAAGAGTTTGAACCAGTGGTACAACAAGGAGGTGGCACGGCTCAAAGAAGGTCAACCGCAAGGATTTTGGTCTAAGCGCTTGGCTCACCTCACTGAAAAACGCAACAGGCAAATGCGGGATGCCATCAATAAAGCAGCAAAACTCATTCTCACTCATTGCCTAAATCACAAAATCGGGCGGGTTGTATTTGGCTGGGGGCAGGGAATCAAGCAGGGTGCAAGGTTGGGGCGCAAAACTCAAGAGTTTGTCCAGATCCCCACAGCACGGCTTAAAACCAGGTTGGCTCAATTGTTTGAGCAATTCGGGATTGAGTTGATTGAGAATGAAGAAGCCAATACGTCAGCCGCAAGTTTTCTAGATGGCGATTCTCTGCCTAAATTCGGTGAGAAACCCGAAGGGTGGAAGGCATCAGGAAGACGAGTAAAGCGGGGTTTGTACCGTACTGCGATGAATTGGTACATCAATGCGGATTGTAATGGTGCTGCCAACATCATCCGTAAAGTAGCGACAATGCTTGAACTTGATTTAAGCGGAGTCAGTAGGGGGACATTGACCTCCCCGCAGAGAATCTTTCTCTGGCAATTGGCAGGGAAACGCGAAGCGGTACGGCTTCAGCCTACCGCGTAGCATCCTTGTAGAATCTCCGTTGCTTTAGCTCGGAGAGTGTCAACAAAAATGATGGGTATTTCTGTTGAGGATGCCACATCACAAATCAATTCCGGAGATTTCCGGAATTTAGATATATCAGGGCTTTCAGGCTCTAAGTATGCTCAAATATTTCCAACCTTGGTTTTTTCAAAACGCGGATCGCCTGAAACTGGGGGTGGAACTTGGTTACATCCAGACTTGGCAGTCCAGCTTGCTCAATGGTGCAGTAAACCTTTTGCTATTCAGGTTAGTCGATGGGTTCGCGAGTGGTTTTCCCTCGCATACAACCCAATTCAGTTAGAAGCAGATGCAGATCGTGTCAGTATGCGAGATGAGGTGAAAGACAAGAAGCGGCTGGAGCTAACAAGCCAGGTCAAAGCATTCTTAGTCAAAGCAGGGTTGTATGACCCAAAAAGCAAAGAAACAGGAATTTTCTTTGGTCGTGTTCACAATGAAGTGAATCTAGTTCTTACCGCTGAAAAAGCCGCTTCTATGCGTGCCCGACTAGAGTTGCATCTTGGCAAGAAGGTAAGTGAATCTGAGCTACTGCGTGATTACTTCCCGATGATTGACTTGGCTAACTATGCTTCTCTATGTCAGGCTTCTGCAAACAATATGGCTGGAGGAATGCATCCAATAGAGGCTGTTCGTCTGGCAGCCAAACAAGTTTTGCCTTTAGATTATGCACCCAAGCCAATTGACTTTACAGAACGAATCGTTTTAGTTCGCCGAAGATTGGAGCAGAGAGATCAACTACGCCTTGCGTCAGCTTAGCTGTGTTGTATTTCTAGTCGAGAACTGCTTTTACTTGGTTTTCCTTTTCTTTGTGAACCTCCCAAGCACTCTGTAATCGTTCGTCTACCCTCTGCTTTTCGAGTGCTCTAGCGATCGTATATCCATTTATGGTGCGGGGTAGTTCGCCTTTCTTGTTCCAGCCTGACAAGGTTTGACGCTTTACTCCTAGGCGCTCTTCAATTTGTTTATTAGTCCAAACTTCAACTTCACTTAGTTCAGTTTGAACTACTCCCTCTTTTTGGAGTTCTTCCAAGATTGAAAGCTGGCTATTGTTACCTTGGACTACAGGTAGACTACTTTCTGTTTGAGGTTGTATTGCCGCGATCGCCACTTCCATTTCCTCAAACTTTTTAGACAAGGCTGCTAAATTCGCTTCAACCGACTCTAAGCGATCGTTATCTATACTGGGTTGAATAGTTAGTTCAGTTTGGACTACTCCTAGAGTTTGGACTACTCCTAGATGTTCTTCTAGAATTTGCGTTAATGCTTGTGAGACTTTCTTAATATTTCTCTCTTTCATCCACTCTTCAAAGCGTTGGTAGAGACTAGAAGGGATGTAGGCAGAGATTTTAGGGTTTTCCTTAAACCATTCATTGGTAGGCATGGTCTGATCCTGTGAACTTATTGAACCTAGAATAAATCTAAATTGGAGCAAAGTAAAATACTTTAGTCTAAATTAGTCCAAGTTTAGTCCACTCCTAAAATTAGTCCAAGTTTTTATCTTCCTAAATGCTTGCCTATCATGAATTACAGGGTTTTATCTAGTGCCTGACTAATTGCTGTAGTGGCAATTAGTCTAAATTGGACTATTAGTAATCTACTTTCTATTCGTTCCAAAGCCCATCTTTAAGCTGTGGCTCATCACCAGGAAGGGCTAAGCGAATAATCTCTTCTATTTCCATTTGCTTCCATTCTTGGGGGCTGATCGTGGCTGCGTAAGCCTCATAGAACAACCTCCGTTTTTCGTCGATACTCAGCGGCATTTCTCCGAAGGCATCTCTGAAAAAGTCATTCAGCGCAACTTCTGTGAGAGCTAGTTGTAAAGCCAGCGCTGCTTTCTTGCCATCAAAAACTGCATAGGCGATAAGTCGGTTAAAGTCTCTCAGACTAATGGTTTCAGGAGGTCTGCCTGATTTTGTTACCACTTTTTGAATTTCTTCTGTGAAACCTAACCCCTGTAAGGTTTTGAGTGTGTTACCATCCCTTTCTAACGCACGACCTAGCCAGTTACGATCGTAGCCAAGAACTCTGCTAGCTCCAGCAAGCCCTACTCGAAATTCTCCATCAGGTAGTCGATACCCATCTACCTGAAGCCCATCGAAGAATTTAACTCTTTCCCGCTCTGCCCTGATTGGTTCCATAGCTCACGCAAAAAATGGATGCTTCACTATAGCCGCGTTGAGTGTCTAGGGAGCCTTTGAAGGGCTTTTGAATCGCGTGTATTGTGTAAATCAATGGGCGGCATACACGCGATTGTACCGTGCCTGTCAAGCCTTTTAGAAGGTTTTAGATCAAGTCAAGGGCGCGACGACAGGAGCGGCGTAGCGAACCCTTGACGGGCAGGTGAAACGCTACACTCTTGGGCTATTCCAGGGGGATGCACCACGATTTAGCACTCACAGGGGTTTAATAGCATTCCCCTGGAATATGCCACGCGGCGAGCGGTCTTTCTTGCAGGGAAGTAAGGTTTTCTCTATAGGTTTAAGCTTTTTGCACCGATGCTAAAAGCTATCCCTAGTCCAGAGAGGGTAATTAGAACGATCGCAACGTTCAAATTACCGCGCCTCTTTTCGGTTAGCTTGTCTAACTGCTCAATCCCCTTTAGCGCCTGTCTCATCGTGAACAGCTTGCATTCTTCATCAGAAAGCCTGTAGATCTCTGCATCAAGGAAGGATGCGGGGTCAACTACTTTTCCAGCGCTGGCAGGAGATAAGCCTAGACTGCATGAGACGATCGACATCGCCGAGAAAAAGCAAACGGCTACTTTCACCCAGACGAGCCATCCTTCATCTGACAAGCTTTCTGCAAATTTGAGTGCAACACCACTGAAAGCAAGTGCGCCGCTTATCTTCGTTGTGGTGTTGTCAATGGACTTATTTACTTTCTCTAGCGTTTTTTGCGTATATTCGTAAGCAAAAGTCGCATTATTATGTTCAGTCATGACTACTAATTCAAATTCAGATCAGAGCGACAAACCTAAACCACAGCCAGCACCACCGCCGCCAACACCTGTTCCTCCGAAACTTCGGGACGAACGCACAGATGGTGATGATTCAAAAGGAAGATGACTGGGTGCCCTTTATTTCTCAGAATACGAAAAATCCAAACTTTGAGGTCTGAATGGTGCCGATTGAGATACTTGCTCATAGTAATTCTCCTTAACTGTTTACTCTGAAGAGGTAGCAGCCAGTCAAAAAGATGCGATATGCGTTGTTCAAACCCTAGCGTTTGAACTTTTCTACGCGAAGCGTCCGCCTTCACTTGAATTATTAGGCATAAGGGAACATGCCATGTTCCCTTATGCCTTGTCGTAGAAAGGTTTTGAGGCTATTAGGAGGTAAGTCTCTCTAACAGGTCGTCTAACAGGCAGTCTGTACATCTGTTAATAGACAACCTGTACATCTGTACTGTTAAAGGTTTATAGAGAAAAGTGATTTAAAGCCCAAAACCCGCGTACATTGGGATTACCACATCACAATAAAATACGCGGGTTTTGAATGTCTGATCCTGATGGGTCAGATTCAAAGGCTTTTGCTATTAATAGCATAACCTGTGAATCTGACGATTCAAACAATCAGCAGCCAGCCTTATCAGAAATTAGCCCAGGCGACAAGCCGTGGGATAAACATCGCTCATTTGCTGATAAGGTGGAAGGCTTTTATCGAGGTAGTGAGTTCTCATCCTATGGAGAGCGGATTCACTACTGCTCTGAGTTGCTGCAATTCGGTTTGGCGCTGCAAGATGATGAGTCGTTAAAACTAAAGCTAAGGGCTGCTCGATTTTGCAGAGTCAGACATTGCCCTGTATGTCAATGGAGGCGGTCGTTGCGCTGGAAGGCGAAGGCTTATAAGGTGCTGCCTAAAATCGTTGAGGCTTACCCAAAACATCGCTGGTTGTTTCTAACTCTAACTCAGAAGAATGTTCCAATCACTGAGCTTAGACAGACGTTGACTCACATGAATGAGAGTTTCAAGCGTATGGTAAGGTTCAAAACTTTCCCCGCGATCGGCTGGCTTCGCTCTACGGAAGTAACGAGGGGAAGAGACGGTAGCAGCCATCCTCATTTCCACTGTTTGCTCCTGGTTCCCAGCTCTTACTTTGGCAAGAAGTATATAAAGCAATCCGAGTGGGTTGCGATGTGGCGTAAAGCTATGAGGCTAGACTACAACCCAATCCTGGACGTGCAAGCAGTGAAACAAGGTGATAAGCCGATGGAGCTGATCCCTGAGTTGCTGAAATATTGCACGAAAGAGTCAGACATGGTTGCTGATAGAGGCTGGTTTTTAGAGCTAACCCGACAAATGCACAAGATGAGAAGCATTGCGACGGGTGGGGTTTTGAAAGAATATCTCAGAGAGCTAGAAGAGGAGCCGGAAGACCTGATCGGAAAAGATGAAGAGTCTGAGCCGATGGACGAGGCTTCGCTCTATTTTGGATGGAAGAGGCGCGATCAGAAGTATCGAATGGTTGACCGACAATAATATACACATTCAGCTAAAACCGAACATCGAGATTCGGTAATCCGTACAAAAGTATTAGCGTCAGAAGGTAGTCAGACGCTAGACATCGGCTAAACTTTGCGGAAGAATAAAAAGCTTTTTGATACACGCCTTTATGCAACTTAAACAAGGTTGCTTATAAGGAATGAAATCAGAGGTTTGCGCGATTAGTTATTGGTTGCAGCAGCCGATAGGGTTTTCCTGCCGCCATCTATTCATCTAAGGAGTTTTTAATGTCTAAAAAGGCAAGTATGCTCTCTCGCTCTGTTAATGGGATTTCTGTTGATCAAAAAATTCGGGATGGTTCAATTAATGGAAGCACGATGAGCGTGGCTCACGATAAAGACTTAAACGATTGGTTCACCACCAAGGACACTTTTGAGTTGTTCTTAGCGTTAGCTGTAGATCTTGGTACTGAAATCAAATTCGAGGCTCTATCAAAAATGATGGGTATTTCTGTTGAGGATGCCACATCACAAATCAATTCCGGAGATTTCCGGAATTTAGATATATCAGGGCTTTCAGGCTCTAAGTATGCTCAAATATTTCCAACCTTGG
>JBGTAZ010000109.1:0-22756 GCA_041749615.1 Leptolyngbyaceae cyanobacterium
CGTGAGCGGTGTTGATAGTGATACCGCGCGCCTTTTCTTCAGGAGCAGCATCAATTTCGTCGTATTTTCTTGCCTGTGCCTGCCCTAAAGCAGACAAAGTCATTGTAATTGCAGCCGTTAGTGTCGTCTTACCATGGTCAACGTGACCAATCGTACCGATATTTACGTGGGGTTTATTCCGTTCAAACTTTGCGCGTGCCATTGATTATGCGTTCCTTTTCCTGATTATGCGTTCCCTTTGCTTTTCGCAATGATTGCTTCAGCTTCATTGCGGGGCACTTCCTCGTAGTTGCTAAATTCCATCGAGAAGATCCCTCGCCCCTGAGTCTTTGTCCGGATATCTGTAGCATATCCAAACATGTTAGCCAATGGAACCTTTGCAGTTACTTTTGCAATTCCGTCCACATTATCTTGACCTTCAATTTGCCCTCGACGCGAGTTCAAATCTCCGATAACATTCCCAACAAAATCGTCAGGAACTTCAACTTCAACTTTCATCATGGGTTCAAGGATAACAGGTGTCGCCTTCATTACGGCTTCCTTAATTGCCATGGAGCCAGCAATTTTGAAAGCCATTTCAGAAGAGTCAACATCATGATAAGAACCATCGACTAAAGTAGCTTTGAGATCGATGACTGGGTAGCCTGCTAAGATGCCAGACTCGCAGGCTTCTCGCATCCCCTGTTCAGCCGGTGAAACGTATTCTTTTGGAACCGTTCCCCCGACAATTTTAGAGACAAACTCGAAGCCAGTCCCTTCTTCACCGGGTTCTAGCTGAATCACTACATGACCGTACTGTCCTTTTCCTCCACTCTGACGGATGAATTTTCCTTCGGCGCGAACCGCTTTGCGAACCGTTTCCCTGTAGGCAACCTGAGGTGCGCCCACATTTGCCTCCACCTTAAACTCTCGCTTCATCCGGTCTACCAAAATATCCAGATGTAGCTCACCCATTCCAGCAATCACGGTTTGATTGGTTTCTTGGTCAATTCTGACGCGAAAGGTAGGGTCTTCCTCAGAAAGAGACTGAAGCGCTTTGGATAGCTTCTCCATGTCTTGCTTTGTTTTCGGCTCAACTGCCACTGAAATAACAGGCTCTGGAATGAACAAGGATTCAAGAATGACAGGTGAATTCTCGTCACACAGAGTATCGCCTGTAAACGTGTCTTTCAGCCCAAGGGCAGCGCCTAAGTCTCCTGCACGAAGTTCATCCACTTCAATGCGATCGTCTGCCTTTAAAACAATGAGGCGAGAAATTCTTTCTTTTTTATCCTTCGCTGCGTTGAGTACGTAACTGCCCTTCTGCAAAACACCTGAATAAACGCGAACAAATGTGAGCCGACCATAGGGATCTGCCATGATTTTGAATGCTAATGCCGCTAACGGCTGGTTATCATCCGCAGTCCGGGTAACCGTTTCACCCTTTAACGTAAGTCCTTGAACGGGTGGAACATCAATAGGGGCTGGTAAATACTCTATGACCGCATCGAGCAAAAGCTGAATGCCTTTATTTTTGAAGGCAGAACCACAAATCACAGGAATAATTGCACCGCTAAGAGTACTTTTGCGAAGAGCCAATTTAATTTCTGCTGGAGTAATCTCTTGCCCCTCTAAATACTTTTCAGTCAGAGTATCGTCTGTTTCAGCAACAGATTCAACTAACTTAAGACGATACTTATGAGCAACTTCAATAACGTCAGGTGGTATTTCAGCATTTTCAATGTCAGTTCCTAGGTCGTTGTTGAAGAGATAGGCTCTCATCTGCACTAAATCAACAATTCCCCTGAGCTTATCTTCACTGCCGATCGGAATCTGAATAGGGACAGCGTTGGCACGTAAGCGATCGCAAACCTGTTCATGCACCTTAAAAAAGTTCGCCCCGGTTCGATCCATCTTGTTGATGAAAATAATCCGAGGAACGTTGTAGCGATCGGCTTGCCGCCACACAGTCTCCGTCTGGGGCTGAACACCGCCCACCGAGCAAAGTACAGTAATGACTCCATCTAGAACGCGCATGGAACGCTCGACTTCAATTGTGAAATCCACGTGTCCTGGCGTATCAATGATATTGATTTTGTACTCAGGCTCACCGGGCATGGGTTGGGTTGGGTTTTGGGGATCACGCCGAACCCATGCAGACGTAATCGCGGCAGCCGTAATCGTAATACCGCGCTCTCGCTCCTGATCCATCCAATCGGTTACGGCTGTCCCCTCGTGAACTTCACCCATCTTGTGAACTACGCCAGAGTAAAATAGAATCCGCTCTGTTGTTGTTGTCTTCCCCGCATCAATATGCGCGGCAATGCCGATATTTCTAACTTGTTCAAGCGGAACAGTCCGGGGCACAGCTACCTCCTTGGTCTCTGCGGCAACAGGATGACACTGTTGCCTTATAAAATCTTATGCTCTTACTAATTTGAAGAAAAAGTCTAACTTAATAACGATAGTGAGCAAAGGCTTTGTTAGCCTCCGCCATACGATGGGTCTCTTCGCGCTTGCGAATTGCACTTCCTGTCTGGTTCGCCGCATCCATCAACTCATTTGCTAACTTGCTTGCCATGGTCTTCCCAGCACGCTGACGAGCAAATTGAATCAACCAACGAAGAGCAAGCGCAGTCCCTCTGTCTGAACGAACCTCGATTGGCACTTGATAAGTTGCTCCACCAACACGGCGAGCCTTAACTTCTACCAAAGGCGTAGCGTTTTTGACTGCTTGCTCAAAAACGCCCATTGGATCAGAACCTGTGCGTTGCTCAATAGCTTTGAACGCATCATAGATAATGCGCGAAGCAAGAGATTTCTTACCACTTTCCATGATTCGTCTTGACATCATTGTGACAAGGCGAGAGTTGTAAACCGAATCAGGGGGAACAGGACGTTTCTGAATAACCGTGCGGCGGGACATAAAGCAAATAACCTTCAGCTAGCAAAAAACAAACAAAGATTTTCTTCAACACAAAAAAGCTGCCAATAGTCTAAATGTGGGGATGCCATAGGATTCAAACTCACTATCTCAATTTGATAATGCACACTTAAGGTCTAACTAATGAGGTCTAAACTAAGTGCAAAAAATCAAAAAGACATTGAACCAAAATCACTATCTACTTCGCTTTAGGACGCTTTGCTCCGTACTTAGAACGCGCTTGCTTGCGGTCTTTAACACCGGCGGTGTCTAAGGTTCCCCGAATAATATGATACCGAACCCCTGGCAAGTCTTTAACACGCCCACCCCGAATCATGACAACAGAATGCTCTTGGAGGTTGTGACCGATGCCTGGAATGTAAGCGGTCACTTCAAATCCGGAGGTCAATCGAACCCTGGCGACTTTACGTAGCGCTGAGTTAGGCTTCTTTGGTGTTGTAGTGTAGACCCTAGTACAAACCCCACGGCGCTGAGGGCAGCTTTTTAATGCCGGAGATTTCGTCTTCTTAATTAATTTTTGACGTTCACTACGAATGAGTTGCTGAATTGTAGGCATGTCTAGAATTAGTACGGCAGTCTTGCGTTTTGACTTTCCCTAACTTTTTCAGATGTCAGTTTTTCCACTTCAGTGCTGATATCACGAAGTGCTAAGACCGACCAATCTGAGAAGTCAGCAGGAAATCTAGTCTACCATGTTTCTTCTGATCAAACCATGACTGCTTATTATTCGATTTACTTAACTTTTTTCTTTTTTAAGGAGCAACTCACCGCTCTAGTGAGTAGTCTGAATCGAAAAAGAGTTGCCACAGCTACAGGACTGAATAGAGTTGGGATTGTGGAAGCGAAAGCCACCGCCCATCAAGTCTTCTGAATAGTCGAGAACCAAGCCATCCAGGTAGGGTAAGGCTTGAGAACTCACAATGATTGAGATATTGTCATTCTGATAGAGTTGATCTCCAGGTTGATCATCAATATCGAACGTGAGCGAGTAGGAAAAATTGAGGCAGTTGCCCGATAATACCGAGATCCGAAGTTTTGAGCTAGGATTGTGTGTTTTTGCTTTGAGCCGCAAAACTTCGTCAGTTGCAGAAGCACTGAGTTGAATCATGGTGCTTAATGTTCAAATCGTCGAATAAGCCTGCCGACAGGTTACCACATTACTACTCGGCTGGCTTACTTTGCAGGGGTACGAGCATAATCATCTTGAATGCGAATAATATCATCTTCACCCAGATATTCGCCATTTTGAACTTCTATTAGAACGAGCGGAATGACTCCAGGATTTTCTAGACGATGAGCCGTGCATTGAGGCACATAAGTCGATTGATTGCTATGCAAGATGAGTTCTTCATTGCCACAAACGACCTTGGCAGTCCCGGAAACTACAATCCAATGCTCACTTCGGTGATGATGCATTTGTAGACTGAGGCGGTGACCAGATTTCACTTCAATTCGCTTGATTTTGTATCCTCGTCCTTCTTCAAGAATGGTGAACGATCCCCATGGGCGTGATTCACTAGATGCAACTGATAATTGGGCAACATCCGACAAAGTAAGTGCTGAGATTTCTTGAATTTCTTGGGTGGAAAGCACGATGAATTCTCCTTAAAATTAATCACCATGGGGGATGGGGGAAGCACACCTCCTGTGCGTCACCATAGCAAATTTTTCTAATAGCTTGAAACCTTGGATGCCACTAGATTAACCAAATCTACATATTCGATGGCGGTCTCAAAGCTGAGCTTCACGTTAAGCAGATTCAGGTGAACAGCTCAGAAGTTTAGCGCCGGAAAATGCCGATGCCGTTGTGAACGCGGGCGGCTGAATTAGGAGGGCGATCGCTGACTTGTCCGCCTAGATAAAGTGTGGTGGAGCTACCTCCATCTAGATTTAGGGCGTTAATGGCACCAAGCTGCTGGAGAATTTGTGCCATTTCGGTCAGGGTGAGTGCTTTCCCATTCAGTTTTGCGTAGGCGGTGACCAACAGGATTTGACCTGCGTTGGTTTGAGCGATCGCACTGCGGGGTGCCATTTCTGTGGCAAACGCATTGCTGAACCCTTCTAGTTTTGGGTCTAACACAATCTGCGAATTTTGAATTAATAAAGGTCCCGCGCCCAGCATATAGGGATAGCGGTTTAGCTCTGGTGGATTGGTGGTGCTTTCCAGTTGTAGTGAGGTTCCTGGCGTGAATGCAGCGGCGATGGATTGATTCGATCGCAGCACCAGTAAGTAGCCATTGGTGGGAATCGTCACTCCAGCGCTGCCGACTTTTGCTAGGGGCTGTTGGCTGATAACCCGATTATTTTGCACTGAAATGATTAGCTCATTGTCCGATAAGGAGGTGTAAGTTGCTCCCCAGTCAGACGTGTATCGAGCGATGCCTGCTTGAATGTAGCCGCTGTTGAGATGGGTAATGGGTAGCCGTTGCCCGGTGGATGTGGTCAGAGTTTCTTGGAGGGTAAGGCGATTGAAGGCAAAATTGCCTGATCCATCCCAGGCGATCGCGCCTCGGTTCAAAATCGGACCCGATAGCCACCGTCCATCTAAACGAATCGCTCCCAATGGCAACTGCCGAATCCGGTTGAAAAAGCCGCCGTTAATCGCCGCGATCGCCTGCGCTTGCTGGGCGGTTTGGGCAAGGGGGGCAATTCCCATCATGGAAGACAAATTTGGCACAATCGGCTTGAGGCTCAGACCGGGCTGACGGGGATCGAGTTCTAGCCAGGTAACGGGCACGCGGCTGGTGCCGATCTCCAAAGTTTGCTGCCGCCAGTGCAACCCTGGTGCCCACAAAATATTGCGTTCAATTGCACTATCAGGGCGAATATCTATAACAATGCGATCGGGTTTTGCAAGGCTCCAAATGCGGGGCGCAATATCGTTGGCAATACTAAATCGAACGCGGGTTTGCTTGCCAAATGGCTCAACGCTGATCGACTGAATGTATTTACCAGGGACAGCCTTAATTTGGCGCAGAATATCGGGTGTGATTTGGGCATTTAGGGTCAGGATAATTTCCTGATTGGCAGTATCGGTTTGCCAGGGAGTGGAGCGGTCTAATTCAATGACAATGCGATCGCCCCATGCTGGTCGACCTTGCCGAATTGCCAGCATGTTGGCAACGGGGGCGTTAATTTGCAGGGCAGAACCCGCCACTTGCATCTGCCAGCCATTTTCAGCCGCCAGATCCGTTACATCTAAATATCGTAGAGACGCGATCAGTCGGGTGGATAGGGCGCTGGGCTGAATATTGGGCGGAGTGAACCATTGAATCGGTTGCTGAGTGGCGGTATGAGCCGTCAGGAGTTGGATACCCACAGCAGGAAGAAGGGCGCGATCGCTGATCCCAATCCGTAGCCCATCCGCATCTTGCCACTGACTCCAAGGTTCAGATATCTCCTGTCCGTTGAGCAAAATTTGCGTGCCTTGCCGGATAGTCGGAAGCGCCTGCACAGGGCTTGCAATCCCCAAAAACAATAATGTTCCTAAAACGCTACCCAGCGATCTCACGGGCTTAAAGCTAAACCGTCTTTTGGGCACTGTTGCGTATCGTTTGGCACTCATTGCTTTTTCCTTGCTGCCGATCACTAAGTAAAGTTCAGAATAGAAATATACGGCGTTGCGAATGCCAGATATGCCATTTGTAGGGACAATCCTTGTGGTTGCCCCAAACCTCTGCCCCGATGGGCACCAGCCACTACCCCTACCGCCGGAAATCACCCTTGCTTCGGCTATGCCTCTCAGCGGAAATGCGGGTTCGGGTTAGTTTAGTCGACTTTATATTAGGTGCGTTTGGTTCCTGCTGTACTCTTCTTCACCGTCTTTTCCCTGTAATGTTTATGAAACTCAGACTGTTTTTTAAGTAATGATCTCTTTTATAGTGATCTTCTATAGATTTTGTTTTTCTGTTTTTCTGACGGAGTGTCTGCATTTCCAGCCCTGAGGTTGGCAGTAACCCTCTTGTGGAATCTCTGAGGAATCTCAAAAGCGAAACCTATATTGAGTAGACCTCGCAAAAAAATCACCCTACCAACCGAGCGAAATACGTCATTGTCATGGCTAATGCAACTGTAAATCGGGATAGCAATCAATCGAATAATGGATATGAAGGACAACGCTGGCTAGTGGAAGAGCGTGATGCTTGTGGAGTCGGGTTTATTGCCGATCGACAAGGGCGGGCTAGCCATGAGTTGGTTGAAAAAGCGCTGATTGCGGTAACCTGCCTGGAACATCGGGGCGGATGCAGCGCCGATCGCGATTCTGGCGATGGGGCGGGTGTAATGACCTCCATTCCTTGGGAGCTTTTCGATGCCTGGTTTGCAGCCGAGGGTGTTCAAATTGCTGCACGGGAACAGGTTGGGGTGGGCATGGTGTTTTTGCCTCAGGATCAATCTGTGGCTGCGATCGCCCGTAAAGCATTGGAACAAATTTCTATAGAGGAAGGGGCGACCGTTCTGGGGTGGCGTATAGTACCCGTGCATCCAGACTGTTTGGGCATTCAAGCGCGGGAAAACCAGCCGCAGATCGAGCAATTTTTTGTGGAATCGACGCTGCAAGGGGATGAATTAGAGCGGCAACTCTACCTAATTCGCAAGCGGGTGTTGCAAGTAGCGGAGAAGGCAGTCGGCAAAGCAGTCGAAGATTTTTATCTCTGTTCGTTTTCTAACCGCACGATTGTTTATAAGGGGATGGTGCGATCGGCGGTGCTGGGTGAGTTTTATGCCGACCTCAAACATCCCGACTACAAAAGCGCCGTTGCGTTGTATCACCGCCGTTTCAGTACCAATACTCTGCCAAAGTGGCCACTTGCCCAACCCATGCGGTTATTGGGTCACAACGGCGAAATTAATACCCTGTTGGGGAACATCAACTGGATGATGGCGAAGCAACCTGATTTGGTTCATCCCTGCTGGCAGACGGGGGAAGAATCCGCACCCAAAAATCGCTTGCCGTATCTGATGCCCACCGTGCGGATGGAGAATAGCGACTCTGCCAACCTGGATAATGTGTTTGAACTGCTGGTGCGATCGGGTCGCAGCCCTCAAGAAGCGCTGATGATTATGGTGCCAGAGGCTTACAACAATCAGCCCGATTTAGCCGATCATCCAGAAATTGTTGATTTTTACGACTATTACAGCGGCATTCAAGAACCGTGGGATGGTCCCGCGCTCTTGGCGTTTTGTGATGGCAAAGTGGTTGGCGCATCCCTCGATCGCAATGGGCTACGTCCGGCGCGATATGTGATTACTCGCGATGGTTATATCGTCGTTGCCTCAGAAGCCGGCGTGGTGGATATTCCTGAAGCCGAAATTTTAGAAAAAGGACGGCTCGGTCCCGGTCAGATGATTGCGGTAGATTTGCAAACCCACGAAATCCTCAAGAATTGGGAGATTAAGCAGCGAGTTGCCCAGTCCCATCCCTACGGTGAATGGCTGAAGCAGCATCGCCAAGAGTTGGCAGTCCAGCCGTTTGAGAACGAAATGCCGAAGTTAAAACCGCAAGAGTTTCTGCGCTTTCAAACTGCCTTTGGCTTTACCGCAGAAGACGTGGAATTGACCATTCAAGAGATGGCGGCTCAAGGCAAGGAACCCACTTTTTGCATGGGGGATGACATTCCATTAGCGGTGTTATCTGGTAGACCTCATGTGCTATATGACTACTTTAAGCAGCGGTTTGCTCAGGTGACCAATCCCGCGATCGACCCCTACCGCGAACGTCTGGTGATGTCTTTAACGACGCAGTTAGGGGAACGGATTAACCTGTTGGAAGCCAAGCCAGAATCTGCGCGGTTAATCAAACTCGATAGCCCCGTCTTGAACGATGCTGAACTGGATCACATCCGGGAATCTGGATTTGAGACGGCAACGCTTTCAACGTTGTTCAAAATTGCGTTGGGTCCTGATGGCTTGCTGCAAGCGGTGTTAGACCTCTGCCAACAGGCAACCGCAGCGGTAAAAGCAGGCAAAAAGATTCTGATTTTGAGCGATCGCGCGGCTCAAAACGGCACTCCTGCTAACATTAGCGCCGACTTTAGCTACATTCCGCCCTTGCTGGCGGTGGGTGCGGTGCATCATCATTTGATCCGTCAGGGCTTGCGAATGAAAGCGTCCCTTGTTGTGGATACTGCCCAATGCTGGAGTACTCATCATTTCGCCTGCCTGATTGGGTTTGGCGGTAGTGCGGTGTGTCCTTACTTGGCATTGGAAACGGTGCGGCAGTGGTGGCACGATCCGAAAACCCAAGGCTTTATGGAGCGGGGTAAGCTGAAGCAAATCAGCTTGGTGGCAGCCGAAACCAACTTCCGCAGGGCGATCGAAGATGGCTTACTGAAAATCATGTCGAAAATGGGGATTTCGTTGCTATCGAGCTATCACGGCGCGCAAATTTTTGAAGCGATCGGCATTGGCGGCGACTTGCTCAACCTCGGCTTTTTGGGGACTGCATCTCGGCTGGGCGGCTTAAACATCGCTGAACTGGCGCACGAGGTGCTGGCGATTCATCAGCGAGCGTTTCCAGAATTGACGATCAAAAAGCTGGAAAATCTGGGCTTTGTCAATTCTCGCCCGGGAGGCGAGTTTCACATCAACAGCCCAGAGATGACCAAGCATCTGCATAAGGCAGTCAGGCAAAATCAGTACGATCACTATCAGCTTTACCAGGAATACATGGCGGGTCGTCCGCTGACAGCACTGCGGGATTTGCTGGATCTAAAGAGCGATCGCCCCTCCATTCCTTTGGAAGACGTGGAATCAGCCGGCGATATCGTCAAGCGCTTCTGTACCGGGGGCATGTCCTTGGGAGCGCTATCCCGTGAGGCGCATGAAACCCTAGCGATCGCCATGAACCGGATTGGCGGCAAATCGAACTCTGGCGAGGGCGGCGAAGATCCAATTCGGTTTCAAACCTTAAATGATGTAGATGAAGCAGGACAATCTGCGACATTGCCTCATTTGAAAGGTCTACGAAACGGCGATCGCGTCAGTTCTGCCATCAAACAAATTGCATCGGGTCGCTTTGGGGTCACTCCAGAATATTTAATTAGCGCCCAGCAGCTAGAAATCAAGGTTGCCCAAGGTGCCAAGCCGGGAGAAGGAGGACAACTTCCCGGTAATAAAGTCAGTCCATATATTGCGATGCTGCGCCGCTCTAAACCAGGCGTGACGCTGATTTCACCGCCGCCACATCATGATATCTACTCGATCGAGGATTTATCTCAACTGATTTTTGATTTGCATCAGATCAGCCCAACCGCAAAAGTATCGGTGAAACTGGTCGCCGAAGTAGGTATTGGCACGATCGCGGCGGGTGTGGCAAAGGCAAACGCCGATGTGATTCAAATTTCGGGGCATGAAGGCGGCACCGGAGCCTCGCCCTTGAGTTCGATCAAACACGCGGGCAGCCCTTGGGAGTTGGGGCTAACGGAAGTGCATCGGGTGCTCATGCAAAACAAACTACGCGATCGCGTCTTGCTGCGAGTGGATGGCGGCATCCGCACTGGGTGGGATGTCATCATGGCGGCACTCATGGGCGGCGAAGAGTTTGGCTTTGGCACGATCGCCATGATTGCGGAAGGCTGCATCATGGCGCGGATTTGCCACACGAATAACTGTCCGGTGGGTGTAACCAGCCAAAAAGAAGAACTCCGCAAACGGTTCACGGGTATTCCTGAGCATGTGGTCAACTTCTTCTTTTTTGTGGCAGAAGAAGTGCGATCGCTGCTGGCTCGTTTGGGCTACCAATCCCTCACAGACATCATCGGACGGGCGGATTTGCTGAAACTGCGGTCAGGCGTAACCCTGACCAAAACCCACAGCCTAAACCTAGACTGCCTGACCAAACTACCAGATACCCGCACAGATCGCGCCTGGTTAATCCATGAACCCGTTCACAGCAATGGTTTTGTCTTGGATGACGAGATTTTGGCAGATGCCGACATTCAAGCAGCGATCGCCCACCAGACGAACCTGACCAAAACTTGGAAGGTAGTCAACACTGATCGCACGGTGGGAGCCAGAATTGCAGGCGCGATCGCCAAACAGTATGGTAACAGCGGTTTCAGCGGACAGATCACACTCAACTTTAGCGGGGCAGCAGGTCAAAGCTTTGGAGCCTTTAACCTCCCCGGCATGGCTCTTTCCCTAGAAGGCGAAGCCAACGATTACGTCGGTAAAGGAATGCACGGCGGCGAAATCATCATTTTCCCTCCTGCTGCCGCTACCTACGATCCATCCGAGAATGTGATTATCGGCAATACCTGCCTTTATGGAGCAACGGGCGGCACCCTATACGCCTTGGGTTTGGCGGGTGAACGGTTCGCCGTCCGCAACTCTCAAGCCAAAGCCGTAATTGAAGGGTCTGGTGATCACTGCTGCGAATATATGACAGGCGGCGTGGTTGTGGTGTTAGGCAAAACCGGGCGCAACGTGGGTGCTGGCATGACCGGAGGACTTGCCTACTTCTTGGATGAAGACGATAGTTTTTCTGCCAAAGTCAACCCAGAAATCATCAAGCCCCAGCGCATTACTTCTCCCGTGGGCGAACAGCAACTCAAAGAGTTGATTCAGGCACATGCTGAACATACAGGCAGCCCTAAAGCTAAAAAAATCTTGGACAACTGGGCGGAATATCTGCCGAAATTCTGGCAAGCAGTGCCCCCATCCGAAAAGGATTCCCCAGAGGTGAACCCAGAAACCGCTACCGATAAACTACTCAGCCCGGTGTCTTAAGCAGGCTGATCGTTAAAAACTAAGTAGTGTCTCCCAGTGCAGCAATCTTCGTAGGTTGCTGCTTTTTTGATATATTTTCGATTAAGCGATCGCCCAAAACATTGCCGCTGGTACTAGTAGTAAATATGTCGAAGTTAGAAAACATTGACATAGCAAACAAAAATTCTGAGTTCGATTGTGGTGCTGCATTTCTTCTGTCGGAAAGGGAATGTTCAGAAAGCAAAATTGCCATAGTTGAGCCAGGTTCGGAGAGTGATATTCAGCAGGGGAATCCCTACGTAATTCAGAGCGCTCACTCCACACCTCTTCATTCTATTCCATCGCTACTTTAAGCTTTTTCTCGCAACTATTGAGATGAGACACTTCCACACACGTCAACATAACTGAACTGAAGACGTAAATGTCTTTTCTAAGTGGTTTAGCGGCTGTTGGGATTGGTGAGGCTCTGAGGGGGCGATCGCATTTACCTCGATTGTTTGGGATAACCAACGGTTGGCGATCGCCCTTTTCTCCTACAAGTTGGGGCGATCGCTTAGTTATTGGGGTTCGATAGAGCGATCGCCTAAGTATTCTTTATCTTAAAAGTAAGACTTTTTTAGTGGTAACTATCGGCAAAAGGGGAATAACTAGATTACACACAGGCAGGGTTAGGAAATAGCGCAATGCTCCTCACTCTCAGCCCTCACCCCCACCCCTCCCACCATGAGCGATTTATTTAAAGGCTTTGAGCAACTGTTAGAACTTGCCAAACTACTAGAAGAAAAAGCAGACAGTGGCGAACTGAAAACAGAGTTTCAGATGAATTCTCGCAGTTTCAGCAGCATTCCGCGTCGGGGCAACATTCCTACCCCGGTTGGAGTCAGTCGGGTGAGGAGCGAGGGAGCAGGAGAGCCGAAGCACGGGGAAAGCAATCCTGATCCAGACGTGATTGTCACGCCGCCACCGAGTGAAGCGCCGCAGACAGTTCTCCAGGAAGTCGGGGGATTGTCAGAAATATTAAAAGAACTGCAAGAACTGGTGGAACTGCCGCTGAAACGCCCGGATGTTCTGGCAAAACTGGGACTGGAACCCCCGCGCGGCGTGTTGCTGGTGGGTCCGCCGGGGACAGGCAAAACTTTGACAGCGCGATCGCTGGCGGAGACCTTGGGAGTCAGCTACATCGCGATCGCGGGTCCCGAAATTATGGGTAAGTATTATGGTGAAGCCGAGGGACGACTGCGCGGCGTATTTGAAAAAGCCGCGAAATCTGCACCCTGTCTGATTTTCATCGACGAAATTGATAGTTTGGTGCCTGATCGCGGCAAGGTGGAAGGCGAGGTGGAAAAGCGGATTGTTGCCCAACTCCTGAGCCTAATGGACGGGTTTGCCACGACGACAGGCGTAATCGTGCTTGCCGCCACCAATCGCCCCGATCACCTTGATCCCGCTCTCCGTCGCCCTGGTAGGTTTGACCGCGAGGTGCAGTTTCGGGTGCCCGATCGCAACGGTCGCCTAGAAATTCTCACCATTCTGACCCGCTCCATGCCGTTAGAAGGAGTCGATTTGGGCGCGATCGCCGATTTGACCGTGGGCATGGTGGGGGCTGATCTAAAAGCCGTGTGTCAAAAAGCAGCCTATATTGCTCTGCGGCGGCAGGTGGTTTCTTTGCAAGATTCGATTCCTGACGATCTGACCGTGAGTGCTGAAGATTTTGGCTTGGCACAGCGCGAAATCAAGCCCTCGGTGCTGCGATCGGTGGAAGTGGAATCGCCCAACGTGCCGTGGGATGAGATCGGCGGCTTACCCGACATCAAGCGCACTCTGCAAGAATCCGTGGAGGGTGCCTTGCTCTACCCCGAACTCTATGCCACCACTGGAGCCAAAGCGCCCCGTGGCATTTTGCTGTGGGGTCCACCTGGAACGGGCAAAACCTTGCTAGCAAAAGCGGTTGCGTCTCAAGCACGGGCAAATTTCATTGCGGTGAATGGGGCGGAACTGATGAGCCGCTGGGTCGGTGCGGCGGAACAATCCGTGAGAGAACTGTTTACCAAAGCGCGTCAAGCTGCGCCCTGTGTGGTGTTTATTGATGAAATCGATACGCTGGTTCCGGTGCGGGGCAACTTTCAGGGCGATTCTGGAGTGAGCGATCGCGTGGTGGGACAACTCCTCACCGAACTGGATGGCTTGCAAGATTGCCTGAATGTGCTGCTAATCGGTGCTACTAACCGCCCCGATGCCCTCGATCCTGCCATTCTGCGCGCCGGACGATTGGATTTGCAGCTAAAAGTCGATCTGCCGGATCTCGATAGCCGACTCGCCATTTTGCAGGTGCACAACCGCGATCGCCCCCTCACGACCGTGGATCTCACCCACTGGGCAACCCACACCGACGGCTGGAATGGTGCCGATCTCGCCCTGCTGAGCAACCAAGCCGCCCTGCAAGCGATTCGCCGCTACCGTGCCCAAGGCTTCAGCGACCCTGCCCAGATTCAAATTGCCATGGATGACTTTGCCGCTGCTCACACGCTCTTACTCAGCCAACGCCGATAATCCCATTGGCAGCTAGGGCGGCACCGATTGACCCAATGGGGTTGCCCAACTTTGAGGATTGTGCAGAACCCGTTCACTATATTCCGTTTTGAGATGGAGAATAGGTGGAGGTTTGGCAAGAGAAAGCAATGCAAGTATTAACGACGGATGTTTTGGTCGTGGGTGGAGGAACAGGGGGAACGGCGGCGGCAATTCAAGCGGCACGGCGGGGAGCAAATGTCATTTTGGTGAGTGAGTTTTCCTGGCTGGGCGGAATGTTGACCAGCGCAGGCGTAACGGCACCGGATGGCAATGAATTAGAAGCATGGCAGACGGGAATTTGGGGCGCGTTTTTACGGGAGTTAGAACGCAGACAACCCCAAGGCTTGGATAATGGCTGGGTCAGTTTTTTCACTTATGATCCCAGAGTGGGGGCTGAAATTTTTGCCGATTGGGTGAGAGCGTTGCCCAATCTGAAATGGGTGATGGAGCAGACTCCGTTAGAGGTATTGAAGCAGGGCGATCGCGTTACAGCAGTCCGGTTTGCCGACTACACGATTCACGCCGCAATCACGCTAGATGGAACCGAGTTAGGCGATTTGCTGGCATTGGGTGAAATTCCCCATCGCTGGGGCTGGGAGTTGCAAGCTGAGTTTGGAGAACCCAGTGCGCCTGCCGAATCGAATACATTGACGGAAACCTATCCGGTGCAGGCTCCCACCTGGGTAATGGTGATGCAGGATGTGGGCGAGGGCAAGGAAGCGGCTGTGATTCCAGAACCCCCTCATTATCAGCCTGAGCTTTTTCAGGGAGCATGGGAGAATTACGGCGGCGAAAAGTTCTTCAACTATGGGCGACTTCCGGGCGATCGCTTTATGATCAATTGGCCCATCCACGGTAATGATTATGGGGAAGGGGTTCATCGGTTAATTGGGTCAGAGTTAGACAAACAGCGATTTTTGCAAGAGGCACGTTGGCATTCCCAGGGTTTTGCTCATTTTATCCAAACCCATTTAGGACGACGCTACGGACTCGCTGAGGAAATGTTTCCCCTACAATCCAAAACTCAACACTCAAAATATCTCCTACGGAGACGCTACGCGAACAAAACTCAAAACTTACTAAGCGGTTATGCCCTCCACCCCTACTATCGAGAAAGCCGCCGTTTGAGAGGGCTGACCACAATCCGAGAACAAGATCTATTGCCGATCTCGAAGGGACAGGTGTCTGCACTACCTGTTGTAGTCAAGGCTCACGGATGTGACCACGCTGAGACGATGTGTGACGCGATCGCGATCGGGAACTATGCCAACGATCATCACTACCCTAGCGGCGACATTGAGCTTGCGCCAAAATCAATCCGATGGGGTGGACGCTGGACGGGAACCCCGTTTACGATCCCCTATCGGGCGTTGGTTCCTGAAACAGTAGAGGGCTTTCTCACCTGCGAGAAAAACATCTCGGTTTCCCATATGGCAAATGGAGCAACCCGTTTACAACCTTGCGTTTTAGGGATCGGACAAGCGGCAGGGATGGCGGCGGCGCTCTGCATTGAGCAAAACTGTCAGCCACGGGAATTACAGGTGAGATCGCTGCAAGAAGCCCTGTTGACCGACGCGATCGCGCCAACCGCCATGATTCCATTGTTCAACCAACCCATTCACCATCCAGAGTGGCTTGAATGGCAGCGGTTTTATTTGAATCAACCCGATGCCTATCCAGGATCAGGATATGCCCCAACCACACATCCAGACTCTAATCAACAAACGGCAGGGGAAAGTTTGACCACACCCCCAGTTTTGGAAGTATCAGGTATTTTTAAGCGGTTAAGGAATCAACACTATGAATTGCTGATCACTGCGCCCATCGGCTTCGTGAGGCACACAGTCAGCTTAGTTACTCTGAACGCTAGCATTAATCATCTTTTTGAATGCTTAGATGCAGAACAGGCTATTGCTGTTGTGGGACGGATGAATCCTGCCGGAAATTGGTTTTTGGTACACCATTGCCACAGCTTTCAGAACCAATCAGCAAATCACCCATCAGATGAAAGGGTCAAACAGCAACGCTAGGATATTTGTGCACTTAAAGAGCGGAGACTTTTAGACCCTTGGCTGGCGGTTCTGCGAATTCATCGTAGACCGTCAACTTTGTGGGCTTACACCGCTTGATAGAAACTGAAATGCCCTGAGCGCCTTCAACCTGCAAATCTTCTAAATACCCTGGCTCCTCGTTTTTTGCGTCTCGGCGATTGAGAAAAGGACCGAAATAATAAGTACAGTTAGGAGAATCGGTTTTAACCTTTACCCACCAGGCAAAGCCGAAAAAATCGATCAGTCTTACTAGAGATTCCTGCATTGTGATCTCGCTATTTTTCCAGTGGAATTTTGCAAAGCTCTGTAACCTCAAACAATCCCAGTTATTTCGTTCGCTATGGTTTGTTATACTCTGTAACCCTGCCTTTTTTCAACCCCATCGGATGAGATCTATCCAAATGTAAGGTTTTAAATTGGCGCTGACGATACACTTCATACAACGCCATGCCCGTAGCAACAGAGGCGTTGAGGCTGGGTGTATTTCCTGACAAAGCGATAGAGACTAAGCGATCGCACCCGCGTTGAATTAACATACTTAAGCCTTCTCCCTCGGCTCCAACCACTAGCACGGTCGCCCCAGTAAACTCGACGGTGTGAATCGGTTCACTCCCTTCCAATTCAAGTCCATACATCCAAAATCCGGCTGCCTTCAACTCTTCTAAGGCACGATTCAAATTAACAACTCTTGCTACAGGGAAAGTTTCTAGCGCTCCGGCTGCCACTTTCGCAACGGTTGCAGTGATCCCGGCGGCTCTTCGTTGTGGAATAATTAAGCCTTGTGCCCCCATCGCTTCTGCCGAACGAATAATGGCACCCAAGTTATGGGGATCAGTAATACCATCTGCCACAATGATCACAGGCTGTTCAACTTTGGCTTTGGCTTGCTCAATCAACGTGGCTAATTCAATGTATTCATAGGGTGCAACTTGTGCCGCAACTCCCTGGTGATTAGCTCCTTGAGTCAGTTGGTCTAGCCGACGAGGCTCAACTTCATCAATCACCGCGCCATTGCTTTTTGCCTGCTGTAATAAGGTATGAAACCGATGGTCGTAGCGCAAACGAGCCACAATCCAGATGCGGTTTAGGCTCCGTTCGCCTTCCATGGCTGCTAAGACTGGATGACGACCATAAATCAGTTCGGCAGAATCTTCTTGAGGCGCGCTAGACGAATCAACCTGGTTTTCTGAGAACTCCCGTCTGCCGCGAGGAATAAAATTTTCTGCCCGCGATCGCTTGAAATCTTTACTGCGTTCCGGGTGAGCAAAGACTCTCGACCGTGACCCTTGAAAATCGCCAGAACCCGATTCTACAGAATTTGACCGGGTATCTTTAAAATCTCTAGATGCCTGCTTAGGTCGGGAGGTGTAGCTGCCAGATTGTGATCCTCTAGCATCCCTAGAAGCGCGTTCCGGTCTGGAGGTATAGCTGTCAGATTGTGATCCTCTAGCATCCCTAGAAGCGCGTTCTGGTCTAGAGGTATACCCTTCTGAGCGCGATCCTCTGGCATCTCTCGGAGCACGCTTAAGTCTAGGAGCATTACTGTCGGAGCGTGAACCCCTAGCCTCTCCGGAAGCGCGTTCCGGTCTAGACGTATAGTCTGAGGGCGAGCTTCTGCGATCCTGGGAAGTACGCTCTGGTTGAGAAATTTTAGGAGAGGGACGATTTTCCGCCGCATCGCTAGCTTTAGAAATAGGGCGAGGTCTACCCGTTACAATGCGCTTCTTATGAACCTTTCCATCTCTAGATGGCATGGCTGAGTCCGAACGGGCGGGGCGATCGCGATCGCGCCTTGCCCCATGAGGTTTGGGTAAACCCACGCCAGCAGAATCAGAACGGACACGACGAGAGGGATCAGACTTGCGCTTTTTATCAGACATGGTTTGGTTAAAAATAAAAAATAAGGACTAGAAATTCAAGGATTGATCCAAAAAGACAGTAAGTTTCGTCCTTAAACTAAGGACTATCTTTTTGATGAGACGGGGATCGCTAATTAGCAACAGCAGTGGAATCGATTTGCAAATGACCTAATAACTCCATGAGGCGGCGCAAATCGGAGAGGTAAAGATAACCGATTAATGTTTCCAAACTGGTTGCCCGTTGGTAGGTATCTGGATCGATTCGCTTCGGACGGCTGGTCGCCGCATTCCGTCCACGCTTTAGAAGATCTAATTCTGTAGGGGTCAGGAATGGGATCAACTGATTTAGGTGGTGAGCTTGGGTTTCAGCCCGAACCTGTGACACGACTTGATGATGATAGGCTTGGATGCGTTTGGGTGGAATGAGATAATAGCGCCGAATATAAAGCTCATAAACAGCATCTCCTAAATACGCCAAGGCTCCCGGAGATAGTTGCTGAAGCTGAGTGGATGATAGCGTCTGACAAAATAGGGCGTGAGCGATCGCTCCTTTATCTAAATCTAAATTAACGTCCAAGGGATCACTGGCTTGCATCATCTCCGGCTCTATTTGCACCAACCTTCCGCCAGCACTGTAATCATCTACCTTATCCTAATCGAGAATCCTCTGAAGCGGAAATTAAACCAAATCCATAGCAATGAAGGATTTTTTTGCACAAATTTAGGCTAAGCGCTGCTGGATTCCAAGACAACGTGCAAGCAAGCGCAGTCATTTCACGAAAAGTCCTGTCCCAATCCAAAGTCCTTCCGGTCAATTAGCAATGACTCTTAACCGCTATATCGTTCTTCTGCCCACGGTTCACCCCGTTGATGATAGCCATTTCGTTCCCAGAAACCCAACTCTGCTTGGGCGAGAAACTCTAACCCATTTAGCCATTTGGCACTTTTCCAGGCGTAAAGATGAGGAATCACCAGACGCAATGGTCCACCATGCTCAGCAGGAAGCGGCTCACCCAAAAGTGTATGAGCAAAAAAGTTTTCTTCGCGCAAGAAATCATCCATTGCAACGTTGGTTGTGTAGTCTCCATAGCAATGTTCCATGATGTGAACGGCTTTGGGGTCTACTTCAACCTGCTTCATGAAGTCCACCACTTTTACGCCTTGCCATTGGACATCTAGCTTTGACCAAGTGGTAACGCAGTGGAAATCAGCAGTAAAGTCGTTTTGAGGCATTGCCATTAGGTCATCCCAGGTAAAGATGACCTTCTGTGCCAATCCCCACACTCTCAGCGTCCAATCTTTGATCTCCACATGGGGCGTGTCCCCATAGGTCAAGACCGGAAAGCCTTTCGCCAAATGCTGTCCGGGTGGAACGCGGTCTTGCAGAGATGAATCTGGTTTTTGGAAGAACTTTCCTAGCATTTCAAAAAGCGCTCTACGACTCTTCTTCCTCTTCTTCAGCCTGTGGATAGACAAAGCCTTCAGCGCGTCCAGTCAAAATCGACTTGCCGAGCGACAGGGCACGCTGTGCCTGCAATCTAGCTTTGCTCTTCCAGGTAGCCCGTCGCTTATCGCGCTTGGACTTTGATGTTTTCTTCTTCGGTTGAGCCATAACAAACGGAATACTTTTTCACAACCTTCCTATTCTAAAGCATGATTTCAGTTAATCTATGCAGACTTATCAAAAGTTCTGTTTGCATGATCTGTATTGCATGAGTAGTGCAAAAAACCACTCATGGTATAAACTACATAAACCCTATCAAAGAACTGGGCTTTAGTGGGACATCGCAGCTACCGCACAAATTAGGATAGATGGCAGGTTCTGGAGCAGTAGCCCCGCAGTGCTGGTGTTTGAGCCTAATATCTGAGCCTATTAACTCTAGCCTGCCATTGGTTGCCTACTATTGGTTGCCTGCTATTCGTTTTTACAGTTACTCGCTCTGAATTGAGGTCATATTCCGTGGGCATTAATGTTGAGAACGTATCCAAGCAGTTTGGTAGTTTTCAGGCTGTTAATCAGGTCAGTCTTGAGATTAAAAGCGGCACCTTGATTGCCTTATTAGGTCCTTCCGGCTCCGGAAAGTCTACGCTGCTCCGGTTGATTTCCGGGTTGGAAACTCCTGATAGCGGCAAGATTTGGCTAACGGGCGAAGATGCCACTCATCGGAGTGTGCAAGATCGCAACATTGGGTTTGTGTTTCAGCATTACGCCCTATTCAAACATTTAACGGTTCGTAAGAATATTGCGTTTGCGTTGGAATTGCGAAAAACCTTGCCTAAACAGGTAAAAGCACGGGTGGATGAATTATTGGAACTGGTGCAGTTGCATGGATTGGGCGATCGCTATCCGTCTCAATTGTCGGGAGGGCAACGGCAGCGGGTGGCGCTTGCCAGAGCACTGGCAGTTGAACCGAACGTGTTGCTGTTGGATGAACCCTTTGGAGCGCTCGATGCCAAAGTGCGAAAAGACTTGCGCCTCTGGCTGCGGCGCTTACATGATGAAGTGCATGTGACCACTATTTTTGTGACTCATGACCAAGAAGACGCAATGGAAGTGGCAGACGAAATTGTGATCATGAATAAGGGCAAAGTGGAGCAGGTAGGGTCTCCGGCACAAATTTATGATCATCCCGCGAGTGCGTTTGTCATGAGTTTTATTGGTCCTGTGAATGTATTGCCCAGCAACTCTCGGATTTTCCAGGCAAACGGGTTTGACTCGCCCCATCCGGAGGTGTTTTTGCGACCTCAAGATATTTTGGTGGAAACTCAGCAGACGGAAGCATCGGTGGCGGCAAGAGTCAACCGCATCATCCATCTGGGTTGGGAAATTCAGGCGGAGCTGATGTTGGATGATGGACAGGTGCTAATGGCACATTTGACCCGCGATCGCTTTGATGAACTGAACCTGGAACCTCAGCAGCGCGTTTTTGTGAAGCCCAAGGATGCCAAAGCGTTTCCCCTGTATTACTCGATTTAGAAATTACTCGATTTAGAAGGTGCGGAGATTGTCACTGCTTTTCCAGGTTTGGAAGCCCCAGGATTGGAAGTTATTGAGCATTGCTTTTTTCAGCGGTATTGCCATGAGTTTGGCAGTGGCTCCGCTGAATTGGTGGGGGTTGGCATGGGTTTCGCTGGCTCCCTTGTGGATCATTGTCAATGGCGAGGGGCAAAAAGCAAATGGACGACTGATCTCTCGGACTGCCTGCGCGATCGCGTGGGGCATTGGATATCACGGTTCAGCGCTGTCTTGGATTACAGGCTTGCATCCGCTGATGTGGCTAGGGATTCCCTGGCTTGCCAGCATCGCCATCACCCTTTTTTGCTGGGCGTTTATTACCCTGTGGGGCGTGGCGCTGGTGGTGATCTGGCAGTGGGGCATGAGGGCAGGGACTAAGATTTGGGTGGAAAGGAGCGGAGTAGCTTTTAGTCTATTTCGCGTTCTTTTGGGGACGGCGCTCTGGTGCGGAGTCGAAACGCTGTGTAACCTAACTCCCTTGGCGTGGTCGTCCATTTCTTACACCCAAAGTCCGGGGAACTTGGCGATCCTGCATTTGGGACAGCTATCGGGCGCGATGACCGTAACAGCGGCGATCGCAGCAGTCAATGGGTTTATTGCAGAAGCTTGGATTAAGTGGCACTCGGCAACGAAAGATAGATCTGCCCGATTCTTATTGGCGAACGACTACGCTGCGCTGAGCGCGATCGCGGCTTTGGTCTTCGTCCTCTGTCATCTGGTGGGCTACGGACTCTACCGCCAGCCGTTGCATGATCGGGCGACCGCTGCCCTAAAAGTGGGGATCATTCAAGGAAATGTGCCCACCCGAATCAAGCTGTTTTCGGCAGGGTTGAAACAGGCAGAAACAGGATACGCCCAAGGCTATACAACCTTGGTCACTCAGGGCGCAGAAGCCGTATTAACTCCAGAAGGGGCGCTGCCATTTTTGTGGAACGATCGCAGTCGAGCAACCAGTCTGTTTTATCAAGCCGTGTTAGACAAACAGACAGTCGCCTGGTTAGGCACATTTACGGCTCAAAAGGGCGGCGTAGCTCGTAGCTTGCTGACGTTAAATCAGCAAGGGGACGTGATCAGCCGCTACGACAAGGTAAAGCTCGTGCCGCTAGGAGAATATATTCCGTTTCAAGAATGGCTGGGAGGGCTAGTTAGCAAGTTAACAACCGTCGCGGAAAATGGCTTCCCTGGAACGTTGAATCAGCAGGTGGATACCCCGTTTGGTCGAGCGATCGCCAGCATTTGCTACGATTCTGCTTTTCCTGAAGTGTTTCGGGGGCAAGCATCACGAGGCGGGCAGTTTATCCTCACCGCTTCCAATCTTGATCCCTACAGCGAAGTGCTGATGGCACAGCATCAGGCACAGGATTTAATGCGGGCAATTGAAACCGATCGCTGGGCAGTGCGCGCCACCAACACGGGCTACTCTGGCGTGATTGATCCCCATGGGCGGATTGTTTGGCGATCGCAGCCCCAAACCTACGACATTCATGCCGAAACTATCTATCGTCGCCAAACTCAAACCGGGTACGTTCGCTGGGGCGATTGGCTAACCCCCCTGTTGCTCACTCTCGCGAGTATGGCTGGAATCACTCGATGGGCGCAATCGCAAAATAACGAACCGGAATAGTCAACC
>JBGTAZ010000110.1:0-8836 GCA_041749615.1 Leptolyngbyaceae cyanobacterium
GAACTGGCTCACCAGTGGATCGGCGGCGGCCGTTGCCAAATAGGAGGCTTCCCGTGCGCCTTCAAATTGGGTTTGCGCCGTCACCACATAGCCCTGAACATCCATACCGCGTCGTCCGGCTCGTCCTGCCATTTGCAAAAACTCGGAGGCATTCAGCAAGCGATGCCCTAAATCAGTCCGCTTGGAAAGGCTAGAAATCACGGTCGTTCGAGCGGGCATATTAATTCCCGCTGCCAGGGTTTCTGTGGCAAACACCACCTTGATTAAACCCTGCTGAAAAAGCTCCTCTACCAAGCCTTTCCAGGCAGGCAATATGCCCGCATGGTGAGCGGCAATGCCGTTATACAGCGGCTCTACCTGTCCGGCGCGTCCGGCTTCGGGGTTGTGTTCCAAAAAATCATCGATCTGCTGCTTGAGCCGCGCCGCCTCAGTGGGATTGACCAGGGAAAAATTACGCACTTGCTCAATTGCCTGATCGCAGTTTCGCCGACTAAAGATGAAATAAATCGCAGGCAGCATATCCCGCTGTTGCAATTGGCTGACCACGTATGCCAACGAAGGGCTGTCTTGTTTGGGCGATCGCTGGCTACCACCCATGCGACCCGCCATTTTGCCGCCCTTGGGCTTTAGCCGGGGATGAATCCGCTTTTGGCTATCGTCGAGCAGGGGAAACAACCCTTTAGGATTGCAAAAGTGAAAGCTGAGGGGCACGGGGCGAAAGTCGGAGTAGATCAACTCGGTGGGTCCATGCACCTGATGAATCCAATCGGTCAGTTGGTCACTGTTGGCAACGGTGGCGGAGAGCGCAACGAGTTGAATTTCTGGCGGGCAATAGATGATGGATTCTTCCCAAACGGTGCCCCGCTGGCGATCGTTCATGTAATGGCATTCATCGAGTACCACGGCTTCTACACCCGTCAGCGAGGTGCCCACTTCCCCAATCGGCGTGCCGTAAAGCATGTTCCGAAAAATTTCGGTGGTCATCACCAACACGGGAGCATCGCGGTTAATCGAGATATCGCCCGTAAGCAGCCCCACTTGATCAAACCCAAACATTTCGCGAAAATCTCGCAGCTTTTGATTCGACAGAGCCTTCAATGGCGTAGTGTAAAAAACTCGTCGTCCCCGCGCGATCGCCCGATGAATCGCATATTCTCCAATCAAGGTTTTGCCAGAACCCGTCGGCGCACACACCACCACTGATTTTCCTGATTCTAGTGCGGCGATCGCCTGTATCTGGAAATCATCCAGGTTAAATGGAAATAATTTGTTCAGGTCAAGCCCTGAAGCAGTAAGAGAAGTCACACTCAAAAAATCCAACCGTGGGCAAGAAACTGATCATCGTGTCGCATGTTTGGCATATTTTATAACTGATGTAACCCGTCGAAAGAAACATAGCTGTTTTAAAATCAGCAAGCTATATTGGCAAAGTATATTTGCAAGTCTAGATCAGATATATCACGAGGCTGATTTGTTTTGAAGGTAGCAGTTTTGTAGAGCGACTTCCCATAAATTAGAGGAATAGTTCCTAAACGTTACTAAACAGCAGCATCTTTATCGATTTCACCTGTCAATTGAGTGGGTAGCCTAATCTGAAGTGCAGTGCAATAGCAGACTTTAATCTAGCTAAATTGAACGCATTTATTCAGAGCGGAGGAACCGGTTTATTCGGGGCGAATCTTAACAATTTGTTAAGAGAGACACCTTCCAGTCTTAGCCCGTCAGCTAACTCCGTCGGCAATGGAAGGAGCGCCCAATGCTGAGGCTTTATGTCGTGGTCATTGGGGTCTCCTGGCAAGTGTGTATTTGACTGTCAGTGCTTGATATTTAATCAAGGCACAGAGTCTTAACGTGTTTGTCGCTTTGACCCACCTCTCGTAAAAAAAAGATCGTGAGAGGATAAAAACTGTGAAAATTCTTCCAATGCTGGCACGGCTTGAAAACGCGCTTGGCTGTCCTGAAATGGCAAAGCGAATGGTTCTAGTTCCTACTCAGGGAACTGATAATGCGGTGTCAGATTCAAATGAAATTAATCTTTTAGTGGGCTACAATGCCTCTCCTCATAGCCAGACTGCGCTGGATTTAACCTTATGGATTGCTCACCAAACTCGCTTAGCAACCCAAAAGTCTGTGATGGTTCAGGTCATTTATGTGGTGGATAGAACCGCTGCCGGGGGCGATCGCACCGGCTATTTAGATCCGCTCGATCGCCCAGATCCAGAAGAGAATGCAACGTATTCATTACCGACTTCATTACCCACTGGTGAGTGTAGTGAATCGGTGCAGGCTCAACCCATCCGCAAAGTGGGTGCTAGTTTAGTTGCCGAATTGCCACCGGCTCCGAATCATATTTGCAGTGCTTTTGATTGGCAAATGCACCAGTTTGAACAGGCGGATCATATTCTGTGGCAAGCCCGTCATCTGGCAGATGAGTGGCGAGGATCACTCAAAACCCATCTCCGGTTTGGCAACTTGGCAGACGAGCTTCGTCAAGTGGTTAAAGCCGAATCCGCAACTGTTTTAGTCCTAGGATGCAACTCTGCCAATCACCCGTTGGTACACCAGTTGGAATGTGACTTTCCTTGTCCGATATTAGGCATTCCTTCACTTCCCTAGACGACCGTCAAGAAATCTATCAGGCAATAACGGATAAAACAAATCTAGAACTTTAGAACAGCATCCTGTCTCAGGGTGCTTTTTACTTTAATAGGTATTCTTTAAACTGTTTTTAGTGTGAGCGGTGCTGAATTTTGAAGTATGAGACATTATTGCAATATACTTCTTCCCGTTTAGAAGAGTTAGCACCATTACGGAGATTTTGGCGATGTCTTTAGAAAGTGCAAGTCGTTTTTTGGAAGCCGTTGCCTCTGATGAAACGTTACGAGAGCGGTTTGATCACGTTCAGGGACCAGAAGAATTCCTAAAAATCACTGAGCAAATGGGGTATAGCTTCACTACAGATGAATTGATGTCATTGGCGCGGGAGCAAAGCGAAGGAATCACCGTGCGACGACATACGGGTGTGTGGAAGTGGCTACGCAGCATTAATTGGGTTTGACGAATGGCGAGTGGCGAGTGGCGAAGGACGAAGGGCGAAACTCAAAACTCAAAACTTAGAACTTCAAACGTTCTATCTAGTTGTCGTTAGTGGGGCAGACACGTTACAGTCAGGGGCAACTAAATTTCCTACTGGATTGGACTGATGCAATTTCTTCGCGCTGTTGTTGCCTTACCGTTTGCGATCGCGTTCAGTGTTACGCCTATGTCTCCCGCAATGGCGGAAAGTTTTGCGCCAAACGAAAATTTAGTAGTGGAAGGAATTCCGCCGATTCCGCTGACGCTGGTCGAAGGGATCAGGCGCTACACGGAGTTTCGCTCAGCCAGTTTATCGAGTTGGCACCCGCAGCGGCAAGAAATTTTAATCTCCACGCGATTTGGTAACAACGCTCAGGTGCATCGAGTGCGATCGCCACTGGCGGCACGGACTCAACTAACGTTTTTTACGGAACCCCCTTCTGGCGCGACCTTTCAGCCAACTCAGGGCGATTATTTTGTCTTTAGTCGAGATACCGGCGGCAACGAGTTTAGCCAGAACTATCGCTACGATCTGGCAACGGGGGATGTGACGCTGCTGACGGATGGCAAGTCAAAAAATAGTCGCGGCGTGTGGTCTGCCAAGGGCGATCGCATGGCGTATACCTCCACCCGGCGCACAGGCAAAGATGCCGATTTATATGTGATTGATCCGACGAAGCCCAGCAGCGATCGCTTATTGGCAACGGTGGAAGGCGGCGGCTGGTCGCCGTTGGATTGGTCACCGGGCGATCGGCAGTTGTTAGTGTCGCAATATTTGTCTGCAAATGAAAGTTATCTCTGGCTGTTTGATACGCAAACGGGTAGCCGCACCTTGCTGACACCGAAAGGCAAAGAAACGGTGCTGTATGAATCGGCAGTGTTCAGCAAAGATGGCAAAGGCTTATATGTCGTCAGCGATCGCGGCTCCGAATTTCAGCAGCTTGCCTACTATGATTTTGCGAACCAGCGCTACACACCGCTCACCAGCAAAATCCAATGGGATGTGGAAGACTTTGATTTGTCGGAAGACGGCAAGCGCCTCGCCTTTGTCACCAACGAAGACGGAGTGAGCGTGTTGCATGTGCTGGATACCAAAACCCGTCGAGAGTCGGCGCTACCCAAGTTGCCAAATGGGTTGATCCTGGGCTTAAAGTGGCACCGCAACAACCGCGATCTTGGCTTTACTTTTGTGTCTGCCCGGTCTGCCGCCGATATTTATTCGATTGATGTCACGACCAATAAACAAACCCGCTGGACGGAGAGCGAAACGGGCGGCATCAACACTCGCACCTTTTCGGAAGCGGATCTGGTTCGCTGGAAAAGCTTTGATGGCAAAACTATTTCTGGCTTTCTCTATCGTCCCGCTAAAAAATTTACGGGCAAGCGTCCTGTGATCATTGATATTCACGGCGGACCGGAATCCCAATTTCGTCCGGTGTTTTTGGTACGGCAGAATTATTACTTAAATGAACTGGGTGCGGCAATTCTATTTCCCAATGTGCGCGGCTCTACCGGCTATGGAAAATCCTTTCTCAAGCTGGATAATGGCTTTTTACGAGAAGACTCGGTAAAAGATATCGGGGCGCTGCTAGATTGGATTGCGACACAGCCGGATCTAGATGCCAGTCGGGTGATGGTGACGGGCGGCAGCTATGGCGGCTATATGTCGCTGGCGGCGGCAACAACCTACAGCGATCGCATCCAGGGAGCGATCGACATTGTGGGCATCTCTAACTTTGTCTCGTTTCTAGAGCGCACCGAAGGCTACCGCCGCGATTTGCGCCGGGTGGAATATGGTGACGAACGCGATCCTAAAATGCGAGAATTCTTACTAAACATCTCGCCGCTCAACAATGCTGAAAAGATCAAAAAGCCCTTGTTCGTAATCCACGGCAAAAATGACCCCCGCGTTCCGCTCAATGAAGCCGAACAAATGGTGGCAACCGTCCGGAAAAACAACACTCCCGTCTGGTATCTAATGGCAAAGGATGAAGGGCACGGATTTGCCAAGAAACCCAACGCCGATTTTCAGTTCTACACCACGGTGCAATTCATCAAAACTTATTTGTTAAAGGAATAGTCAATCAGGCAAATTTAACGCTACAACTCAATTAGAGGACTTCATCCAGCCGACTTCACGATAAAGGAAAACCCATGACACGGGACGGAGACAAACAAGGCGTTCTTAAAGAAATCAAAACCCAAGCGGCAATCTTGGGGGGATTGGTGCTGCTAGCGTGGGGATTGGAATTGTTTGACCTGTTTGTGCTGCGCGGTGGCGGTTCCCTATACGGCAGCTTTAATCAATGCCGGATGAATTTGCGCGGTAGCTTGGCGCAATGTGGATTGGATCAATTTGGCATCATTCCGCGAAATTTGATTGGGCTACGGGGCATTTTATTTGCACCCTTTTTACACGTAAACCTGGCACACTTAATCGGCAATACCATTCCGTTCGTCACCTTGGGCTGGCTGATTATGCTGCGCGAAATTAGCGACTTTTTTGTAGTCAGCATCATTTCTGCTCTGGTAGGTGGGCTGGGCACCTGGTTGTTTGGTTCTTCAGGGATTCACATTGGGGCAAGCGGCGTAATTTTTGGCTACTTGGGCTATCTGCTGTCACGGGGCTATTTTGAGCGCAAGCCGCTTTCCATTGCCATGTCATTATTTGTACTGATGCTGTACGGTAGCCTGCTTTGGGGATTGTTTCCTTTGCAATACGGCATTTCCTGGGAAGGTCATCTATTCGGCTTTTTAGGGGGTGTGCTGTCGGCAAGACTGCTAGCGCGGGATAATCAGTCAGTGAAAGGGTAAAAGTTTTGACAAATGCCGTGATTTTGGGCTGTGGCTATGTGGGGCGATCGCTTGCTCCACGCTGGCGAGAAAAGATGATAGTAACTGCCACAACCACAACAGTAGAGCGGCTTCCAGAACTGCAAATCCTGGCAGACTATGCCGTAGTGGTGAACGGAAATGATGATGCAGCCGTGCGATCGCTGTTACGAAATCAGCAAGTGCTGCTGGTATCCGTCGGTGCGCCCAATGCCAACGCCTATGAAGAAACTTACTTAAACACCGCAAAAACCGTGGTCGCGGCATTAAAAGAGTCCTCCGTGCAGCAGGTGATTTATACCAGCAGCTATGCCGTTTATGGCGATCGCGGTGGCGAATGGGTCGATGAAATTACGCCAGTCACGCCGCTTAACCCCAAAGCTGAGATTTTGGCAGAAACCGAACAGGTGTTACTCAGTGCGGCAAATGACTCGCTGAAGGTCTGCATCTTGCGGTTGGGTGGCATTTATGGCAGTGGACGCGAACTGGTGAAAATTTTTGGACGGGCGGCGGGTAGCGTTCGGGCTGGAACGGGCAAAGAAGCCTCCAACTGGATTCACATCGATGACATTGTGGGCGCGATCGCCTTTGCTCAACAACAACACCTCAGCGGCATTTACAATCTGGTTGGCACCGTTCCGCTCACGACTCAGGAATTACTCGATCGCATTTTCACCGCGCATAACTTACCTTTAGCCACCTGGGATAGTTCGCAGCCAAGCGATCGGTCTTACAATACCCGTGTATCCAATCAAAAATTGCGGGATGCCGGATACGAGTTTATCTACCCAGAGATCCAAGAAACGCTGTAATCTGGGCTTCTAGAAATTAAGCGACTGGTTCCCATGCACACTGTTTCGTCGAGTCCCATCTCATCCTTGACTACCAAAGACCGCATCGCTCAGGTCTACCATCAACCGCTGCCCGACCTGCTCTTTGCCGCACAAACGACCCACCGCGAACACCATGATCCTCATGCGGTGCAGTTGTGTACGTTATGCAGCATCAAAACCGGAGCCTGCCCAGAAGACTGCGGCTACTGTTCCCAAAGTGTCCATAATTCAACCGATCTTCAGCCAGAGCCATTGATGGATGTGGCAGCGGTGATGGCGGAAGCCGCGATCGCGAAAGCCAGCGGTTCCACCCGATTTTGCATGGGTGCAGCATGGCGCGAGGTGAAAGACGGTGCCCAGTTTGAGCGCGTACTGGAAATGGTGCGGCAGGTGGCGGCGCTGGATCTAGAAGTTTGCTGCACACTTGGAATGCTGAAACCCCATCAGGCACAGCAGTTGAAAGCAGCCGGATTGACTGCCTATAATCATAATCTGGATACCTCGCCCGATTACTACCCGCAGATTATCACCACGCGCACCTATCGCGATCGCCTGGAAACCATCCGCGCGGTCAGCGAAGCCGGAATTTCGGTTTGCTGTGGTGGCATTGTCGGCATGGGTGAATCGGTGGGCGATCGCCTCGATCTGCTGGAATCCCTTGCCAATCTGTCTCCTGTGCCCGAATCCATTCCGATCAACTGCCTCGTGCCCGTACCCGGAACCCCGTTACAAGACGTGCCGCCCATCGACGCGATCGACCTGGTGCGAATGATTGCCACCACGCGCATTCTGTTTCCCACTGCAATGGTGCGCCTCTCTGCCGGACGATTGACCATGAGCGATGAACTGCAAGCCCTCTGCTTTTTGGCAGGAGCCAACTCTATCTTTACTGGACCAAAGTTGTTGACTACGCCCAATCCAGCAGGCTCTCAAGATGAGGCGTTGCTGCATCGCCTCGGCATGATGCCAAAGGTGCGGTAGCGGAAGGATTGCCAATGGCTCATGCCGCAGCCTAGAGATCCATCTAAATCACCTGTATTTTTCCCTGGTCGCTAATTTTGCCCAGATTGAAATGAGCCTCGCCGATGTCATCCAGGGTCACGCCCTCCTGTCGGCGATCGCCTGCCCCTCAATACAGCGAGAGAGCTTTTTTGAGACTGGCGATCGCAGCGATCGCCCACCTGTGATCCTCTCTGGCTTTCAAGCTCTACCCGAATAAGCTTAATTTCTTTTATAACGACAAAGGGTATTCTGGAAGAGCAATTTCGAGATAAAGGGAGAGCGCAGATGCAACTGAATGTGCAGTTGACAGAGAATGAGGCAGCGCAGTTGTCTTACATTCAGGGACAAACTCAGCAAACACCAGATGAAATTGTGAAACGAGCGATCGACGTTTACTACCAGCAGTTTCATGGGCAAAACTCCGATTCACTGATCCGCTTGAAGCAAAGTGTGTTCGTCGGTTCTTTTGAAGCAGAGGAAAATCTGGCGGCAAACTCCAAGGCAATCTTGCACTCTATCTTTCAACAAAAGCATGATCATCGCTGATACAGGCTTTTTCGTTGCTTTGGGCAATCAAACTGACCAGGATCATCCGCTGGCATTGCAACTTTTAGACCGATTGAATGAACCACTGCTCACAACCTATCCAGTAATCACAGAAACCTGCTATTTGTTGCTAAACAGAGTGAATCATGCGGCGCAGTGTAACTTTTTGGAGACGATCGCAGAAAACATGGTTGGTGTTTTTGAATTGGATTCTCAGCATGTCTGCCGCATGGTTGAACTGATGAGACGCTATGCAGATTTGCCAATGGATATGGCGGATGCATCCTTAGTCGTGCTGGCAGAATCTCTGGGTCATGGGAGAATTCTGACAGTCGATCGCCGCGATTTCAGCATTTACCGCTGGAATCACCAGAAATCTTTTGAGAACCTGTTTGAGCATTAGCAGCACTGCTCCAATGGTATCTAGATCTTCGACTTCTTAGCCTTGCCCTAAATTGCCTGTGCTGTGCCATGCAAGTCGGAGATCTTCGTAAAATGCTGCATAATTTGCGGGTGAGGGGGTGATAGATTTGCAGTCAATGCTCTCC
>JBGTAZ010000111.1:0-4285 GCA_041749615.1 Leptolyngbyaceae cyanobacterium
GGGAATTGTCAATCAGTCGATCCGTGGTCTGCATGGCAAGGTTGGAATGAATGGCGCTCTTTCATTATCCAAGGATTTGAGCAACTCAGGGCATCAGACTTACAGCAGTTTTCGCCCCCCTAGCCCCCCAATTCTGGGGGGAACTAGAGCCAAAGTCCCCCAGAATTGGGGGATTTAGGGGGCTTATAGAGTTTGCAAGCGTGGCACATTCATCTGAAAATGGCTGTAAATTAACGCCCCGATTGCGGCACCGCGGAGAGCGATCGCCCACTTGCCTGGTCGCTATACATTGCCCTTAGCACTAGCGCCGGATCAACCCATTTCCCAGAAAACTTTAGCCCCCAATGCAGATGCGGTCCGGTGGTGCGCCCGGTCATGCCCACTCGCCCAATTCGCACACCCGCCTGCACGGTTTGTCCTTCCCAAATTTGGATAGCGCCTTCGCGATCGACCATGGAGCGCTTGCCGTTCTCTTTCTCCACATGTCCGCTCATGTGGCAATAAATGTGTTCCCATTGCCCAGATTCCACCACAACGGAGGTTCCACAGGCGCTATCATCAGACACCTCCACCACCTTGCCCATCCACCAATTGCGGATATAGCTGCCTTGGGGCGCTGCCATATCCAATCCCCGATGATATTCCTGGGTGTAAGATCCATCCGGTGATTGACGCAACCCGAAGGGAGAGGTGTAGATTTGAAAGTTTTCCACCGGGAAAGAAGCCCCCACCCAGGTGCCCATGGCGACTGGACTGGAGTTCACTTCTAAGGCACGAGCCGTTTCTTGGCGGATGGGCTGGGATGCTAAACCCACGGCTAAGGAGATCGTCAGGAGGGCGTAACCCGCAAATATCAGTTTTCGCCGAGGCTGAAAGAGGAATGTTGGCAGCAGTTCAGCCAGATTCAAATGACCCAGATTTAAACGATTGATCAGCGCACGAATAGTTCTAAGCACGGCAATAAAAAAGCTTTCAATTGAGATGGCAATCACACCAAGCGTATCTAGGAACCTTGAAGCCTAGGCGCTTTCAGGTTGCTGCTAGAAGACACTTTTGGAAACCGAAACACGCCTCTGGAGCATGGTACTCCAGCTTGTCAATTTGGCACGTTTTTTTGGCATGTTCTTTTTGTGAGCCGCGATCGCCCTCTCGATGTAAAAGCAGTTTTTGAGTAAAAGTAGCCGGACCATCTGGTTCAGACGAAAGTAGTAGAAGGCAGTGTTTCTCGTCCTATTAGTTTCATATTTTCTTGCTTTACTGTGTTCAATAAGCCTTTCAGTTATCTCTGCAAAATATCTTGAAAAAGATGAAAGCTGCATCACCGATTGATTTTTCTAAATCACAGCAAGCACTCACTTTGGATTCAAAATAACTTACTTTGGGAAACGATTGATGACGAACAAGATGACCCAAACAATCGCCGCTGGGTTGACTGGAATTAGCCTGATGGTTGCGAGTGCGGGTTGCGCTCCCACACAGCCAAATGTGACTCCGCAGGCAAGTGTCCCTCCACAGTCAAGTGCCACTCCCCAGCCCCCTGTGACTCAGCAGCCCAATGTGGCTCCCCAGCCAAGTTCAACTCCCCAGTCCAATGCAATTCAAACGTTTTCCTGTACTGGACGTAAAAGCAACGGCTGGGAGTATGATGCAAAATTTCTGGATGGTCGCTTTACCCAAATTACCTGGACGAGATCGGGGCAACCACCCTACGTTTCGCCCCTGACGTTCGATCGCAACAATGATCAAGGACAGCCTATCTACCGAGGATCATTCCAAGCTGCCACGGCGATTTCGCTAGTAGATTTAGGAAGAGGCAACGTGCGTCCGGGTTCAGAAGTCTCAGTCGGAACCGACGAATGGGGCTGGGCGAGAGGCACCTGTGCGATCGCTCCATAACTGCAAAGACTGACCTCAGTCTATATTTTGGTGAATCGCGATTCCCCCTAACTGAGCTTCAACTCTGCCAACCCCAGATAGCGAACGCCCACAGGCGACACTTCAAAACGGCAGGGCAGCACTGTTACACCTAGGGCGATCGCCTCTCGAAATAGCTTGCCATAGGTGGGATCACCACGATCTCCAGGGGCAAAATAGGGACAATCTGCCCGATTAATGAAATAGAGCATCACCGGAACAGCATCGGGCAGCAGCGCCATCAGTTCATTCAGGTGTTTTTGCCCGCGAGTCGTCACTGTATCGGGAAACAAAACCAACTCGCTCTGTGCCCAAGTCGTGCTTTTCACCTCCACATAAATCGGCTTGTCAGTCCCCGTCAGCAAAAAATCAATCCGGCTTTTTTTATCCTGTCCATAGGGCACCTCTCCCCGAATCTCGCTGTAGTCGCCCAATTCAGGAATCAGCTTGTTGGTTAATGCCAGTTGGGTAATTCGGTTGGGCAAATTGGTATTCACGCCCACCCAGGTAGGCTGATTATCATACACTTCAATCATTTCCAGGGTATAGCGCAATTTGCGAGCCGGGTTGTCGGTTTCAGAGACATACACCGGACTGCCCAGAGTTGAAACGCCTGTCATCGGTCCCGTGTTGGGGCAATGCGCCGTCACCACTTCGCCAGAAAGCAATTCCACATCGGCAAAAAATCGTTTGTAGCGCTTAACGAGTTTGCCTGCCAACAACGGCGGATAGTGATACAGATAGTCGGTCATCATAAATCTTGATGAAGAGCAAATGATGACAAATTACGCAACTTCTGGCACCTCAACATACTGGCATAGGCTAGATGGTTCTGGAATCCGCTCTCCATTCAACTGCATTCCTTCTATGTGAAACTCAATTGCCTCCCGAATCATTTCCTCAATCTCCTCTACCGTGTCTCCCACCGCGACACATCCTGGCAAATCAGGCACATAGGCAGAGTAGTTTCCCTCTGCCGCTTCAATCACGACTGCGTATCGCATCAGTTAATGTCCTCCGGCGGATTATCATCTAGTTGCGCTTGCCGCACGATACTTTTAAGCGTACCGATAGCTAGGTCTTTGGACAACTTTCCTGAAACAGTCACAGTTCCAGACTTATTTGGATGATTATATTGTCGATGACTGCCTTTCGTCCGGGCTAAATACCAACCGTCTGACTCTAACAGCTTAATTATTTCTTTGACTTTCACGCCCTGCCTCACTAAATAATGTGATTTACACAGTCAGTATTGCAGCTAACCATTTTTATTTCTGCGCAGTATCCATTAATACAAAATGCATCAGTTGAATTTAAAACTGCTTCTCCATAGCTTTTTCGCAGGAATTAATTTTTGTAAAAAAGATGGCTTTGCGACAACAGTAGTACAAAAAAACTAACTTAATTTGTTTGTTGACTCGAATTAAGCTAGGTGGTTCTAAGTCAAGAGTTCATGATTTAACGATGCAATGCAGAAAGGAGTTGAGGTAGGGCAGTGTAATAAAATAGACGATTAGCTTTTATGTTGTTTACGGCTCTTCCTAAAAGGGTTCAATCTATGACTTCTGAAATCCGCATCTTGATGTGTGCCCCTGACCACTATGACGTGGACTATGTGATTAACCCGTGGATGGAAGGAAATGTCCACAAGTCGTCTCGCGATCGCGCTGTGCAACAATGGCAAGGGCTATTTCAGGTGCTTAAAGACCGGGCGATCGTCGAACTGGTTAAGCCTGAGAAGGGCGTGCCCGATATGGTGTTCACTGCCAACGCAGGCTTGGTGTTGGGCAAAGAAGTGGTGCTGAGCCGCTTTTTCCATAAAGAGCGTCAGGGCGAAGAACCGTTTTTCAAACAGTGGTTTGAAGATCAAGGCTTTACAGTGCATGAGTTGCCCAAGGATTTGCCGTTTGAAGGGGCAGGCGATGCCTTGCTCGATCGCGAAGGGCGCTGGCTGTGGGCAGGATATGGCTTCCGCTCAGAGCTTGATTCTCATCCTTATCTCGCAAAGTGGCTGGATGTGGAAGTGTTGTCACTGCGGCTGATGGATGAGCGCTTCTATCACCTCGATACTTGCTTCTGCCCATTGACGGGTGGCTATCTGCTTTACTATCCGCCTGCATTCGACTCCTACTCTAATCGCTTGATCGAAATGCGGGTGCCGGAAGCAAAGCGGATTCCCATCAGTGAACCGGATGCCCTCAACTTTGCCTGCAATACGGTGAATATTGGCAATGTCGTTGTGATGAACAAAGCCAGCGATGCGCTCAAGCTCTGGTTGAACGCAGCAGGTTTTGAGGTGGTGGAAACGCCGCTAACCGAGTTTTTGTAAGCGGGGGGCGCGGCAAAATGTTTGACCTTGAGAACCACGGAA
>JBGTAZ010000112.1:0-5328 GCA_041749615.1 Leptolyngbyaceae cyanobacterium
CTAGTGTTGTATCAATTTTTAGTTGATGGGTAAAGACGATGTAATTTTACCCGTGCATCATCCGTTGTAAATCGCCAATCAATCCAGGTCTTTTCCTGATTGCGTTGCTCTTGCCAAGCTGCGACTTCAGCCTTCAAGGTGGCGAAGTCTGGGATACGGCGGTCGAGACATTGGCGAGATAAAACACTTAATTCAATCTCTGCCATGTTTAGCCAACTGCCGTGTTTCGGAGTGTGGCAAAACTTCAGCAACTCCAAAATTCTGCGCGCTTCTGCGGGTTCAAACGCTTTGTAGAGTGATGCTGGTGAGTGGGTGTTGAGGTTGTCCTGCACCACCGTAATTTTGAGTGCCTTTGGATAATCGCAATCAACCAGATGCTTGAGCAGGTGGGCATAGTCAATCGCCGTCCGTCGTTCGGTGACTTGCACTCGTCGCCACCCCGTCATCGGTTCACAGAGCATGAATAAGTTGGCAGTGCCATTGCGCTCATACTCATAGTCCACTCGTTCAGGGTGACCGGGGCGTGCTGGAATTGGGGTTCTCGTCTCTTTGACCAGTTGTTTGCTGGCTTCATCCAGACAAACCACCGGATAGTCCGGGTCATAGACCTGTTGATACACCGTTAAGACTTCCTCCATCCGCCAGACAAACTCCGCGTTCTGCTCAGGCGGAATCACCCAGCACTCTTGTTTCCAGGGTTGTAGTTCGTTTTTTTAAGCACCTGACGCACGGTTTCATCACTAATCGATTCGACCTGCCCCAACGCTACCATCTGGTCTGCCAGTAAGCGCAATGTCCAACGAGCCTGTCCTTGAGGCGCATCACTACAGCGCAACGCGATTAAATGAGCTTCTTGGTCGCCATCGAGTTTGCGTTTGCGTCCACCCCCAGACCGCCGTTTCAAGCTTGCTTCTAATCCAACTTCGACAAAACATCGTCGCACTCGTTCGACTGTAGCAATTCCCACGTCTAGGGCTGTTTTGATTTCTGCATCGCACCAACTCCCGCCTGGTTGATTCTGGTCGGCTTTGAGTAAGATCCGAGCACGGGTGATTTGATAAGCTGCATGTCGTCCAGTCGTGGTAAATGCTTCCAAATATTCACGTTCTTCTGAAGTCAGATCAACAATATATTTTTTGGTCATTCTACTGGGTAACGCGATTACCTTCTATCTTATCCTCCTCACCCTTCATCTAATAATTGGAAAACCACTAGTCGAGGTAGCCCATTAGGGCTTCTGGTTCAGGGTCAACATTTTGGTTGGAGGCAATCGGGCGACCACCAGGAAGCGAAGAGCCTTGCATCAGATCAGGGCTACTCACCATTACAGGGCGATTCATTAACATCAGCCCTTCTACCATTTTGATGTCGCTGTTAAAAATTGGGCGATCGCCTGGAAGCATGTTGTGTACCGTCATGCCACTCGCCGCAATCGGGCGACCATTCATAAAAGAACCTGCCAAATCAAGATGGCTGGCTGCAATGGGGCGAATTCCAGCAGAAGAAATTGTTTCCACAATCTCAAACTCGCTAGACATTAAAGGTCCATCTGCCGCACGGTGAGGGTGTTGGTGTAGCGCGATCGCCGATTCACTACCTTTCTTGTCTTGAGGGGATGGAGTTTGCAACTTGACCATATCATCAGCACTCATAACGTCTTCACCAGTTACTTCAAGGGTATCCGTCTCAATTGCCTGCTCATTAGTCTCGGTTGATTCAGGCGCTACAGCTTTCGTCGAACGAGAAGAACGTGCTTTCTGTGTCGTTGCTTTCGTTCCGGCATCATTTGCGCCAGCCGTATTGTCAATAGTCATAGCCAGTAATTCCTAATGAGCAGTCAGCAGCAAAAAACAAACTACTAAACCGTGTTCAACTTTCTATCATTAAACCTGAGCGGCAATCTTGGGTTGACCCGCAGTCAAACGCTCGTAAGTAGCCCGCATCTTCAACCCGGTTAACACTTGAAATAAGCCCGTCCCATTCGTAGAGCCAGGATAGTCGCGATGTTTCAACAGCAACTCTGTAAGCTCACCATTGTACTTGGCTGAAGTGTTGCTCAAGTGTTGCTCAATGTAGATCACCTCTTCTAAGCGATCGAACTGACCATCGACCTCCAACACAGAAACGCTATGTCCATAATAAGCATCCGGACCATAGTGCATCCGAATACCCGGATAAGAACAAGTCAGCTTGCGTCCGCATGGAATCCAATCAATCGTGGAACCCTCATCAAAGAGATAAGATGGCTCAAATCCCTCAACTTCGTCGCGCTGAATCATTTGCACTCTTAGCACTTTCCGCTCTTGATCATCCTTAATCAATTGAGTCGGCAGCACTTGAATCACCACATCTGCAAACTCTTTCTGCGGGTCAATATAAGCTGTGAAATCAGGACGACGCGAGTTGATAGCGGCTAAAACATCGTCATAGGTATGACCTCTCTCCGACATATCGCGCTGAATCTTCCAGGCAATCTTCACCTCATCGCTGATGTCAAGGTAGACGCTGAAGTCCAACAAGTTCCGTACGCGCTCATCGTATAGAGGATGTAGCCCTTCAATCACGACGATGTGATTAGGCTCAATCACTTCGGGCGGATCAATACAGCCAGTTTCATGATTATAAATAGGCTTATTAATAGCTTCACCATTTTTCAGGTCTTTCATTTGCTCATACATCAAATGAAAGTTGTTGGCTTTGGGGTTCAAAGCCGTGATGCCAGTTTGCTTACGCTGCACCCGATCCAGACTGTGGTAATCGTCTAAGCAAATCACCGTAATGAACTCTTCTCCAAACAAATCTGCCAATCGGCGCAGAAAAGTGGACTTTCCGCATCCTGAATCTCCGGCAACGCCAATCATTACCACGCGGTCTGGCTTACTGGTCATAGTTTCCTCTAAACAAAAGGGTTATCTACTAAGGATTCGTCTAATGCAACACTTGCAGAGTTAGAGCGATTCTTGTTATCTAAAAAAGTGCGATTTTGCGATCGCTCATTAATGAAAATCTAACAGCCAGCCAGATGCGAATCTTTCGGGCAAGTTTTTTTGACGATTGCGATTAAGTATTTAATACTACCGTTAATTTTATCTTACCAAAATGGGATCACCCCTACAACACTACTTATTAGAAAATTTATAGCTAAGCTCTACTTTTTTATAGGAGTAATCAACTTGTGAATTCTGAAACTCATCTTGAATTCGGCAATACTCTTAAAAGACCCATGGTACGGTAAGGGGGAACATTTTTGGGATTAAAGTTGGTCGGTCAGCGATTCAATGTTTTTTGCCTAAATGTTTTTAGAGTGGATTGTGCTTCAAAGTTCGGTGCCATTTCCCCCAAGTCTTTTGGAAATTCATGCGCGATCACAAGCATTAGTTAAAAACGACATGTTACAGCACAATGATAGGTTAGGTGAATCGGAGATCCAGGCACAATGTACAATTTAAGCGCAATAGGCGCAGCATCGACGAATCAATCCGGAAGTCGCATGTATCGATATGAAATAGCAGGTCTGCGTCAGAATCAAGAATCTGACAAAACAAGCTACGAAATTCGTCAAAGTGGCAACACATTCATTACTGTTCCCTACAGTCGAATGAATGAAGTAATGCGGCGAATCACCCGGATGGGCGGCAAAATCATTAGCATTCAACCCGTTGGTGCGTTGCATGGAGGCAACGGAAACGTTACTCCAGAACAGAAAAAAGGTGAGGCGACCATTGAAACTGGACAAAGCAATCCCACATCTGGAAGTGAGAGTAAGCCCATGACTCAAGCGAAAGCTGCGAAAAAGAATGTTCCGGTCAATATCTATCGTCCTAATGCTCCTTTTATTGGCAAGTGCATTTCCAATGAGCCATTGGTTGCAGAAGGCGGCATTGGCATCTGTCAGCACGTTAAGTTTGACATTTCTGGCGGTGATCTCCAGTATCTTGAAGGGCAAAGCATCGGGATTATTCCTCCTGGCACAGATAAAAACGGCAAACCTGAAAAACTGCGGCTTTATTCCATTGGATCAACCCGCCATGGCGATGATCTAGATAATAAGACGGTTTCTCTGTGCGTTCGGCAGCTTGAGTATAAGCATCCTGAAACGAACGAAACAGTGTATGGAGTTTGCTCAACCCACATTTGCAACATGAAGCCGGGGGATGAGGTTAAAATCTCTGGTCCTACGGGCAAGGAAATGTTGTTGCCCGATGAGCCTGATACCAACATCATTATGTTGGCGACGGGCACCGGAATTGCACCTTTCCGCGCTTATCTATGGCGAATGTTTAAAGAGGGTGAGCGGTCTTTGAACCCTGACTATCAGTTTAAGGGACTTGCCTGGTTGATTTTTGGCGTGGCTACCACTCCAAATGTGCTTTATAAGCAAGAGCTTGAAGAGATGCAGGCAAAATATCCTGATAATTTCCGCTTGACTTATGCCATTAGCCGCGAACAGAAAAACCCTGAAGGCGGCAGAATGTATATTCAGCATCGGGTGGCAGAACACGCTGAGGAAATTTGGGAAAAGCTGAAAAGTCCTAAAACCCACGTTTATATGTGTGGCTTAAAAGGAATGGAGGATGGGATTGACGAGGCTCTTGGAGCGATCGCTTCCAAAAATGGAGTTGATCTAAAAGAGTATCAGCGCCAACTGAAGCGTGAAGGTCGTTGGCACGTAGAAACTTACTAGGTTCTCCACCTTTTCTTTAGTGATAATCAGCAATGCTCTGGTAGGTTCAATATCCACCAGAGCATTATTTTTTGAGCTACGCTGAATTTGCTTACGGGTCTTACTACTGGGCGATCGCCCATTATTTTTCGCTCACCAATACTCCGGGTTCCCGCTGAATAGGCACCACATTTAACGTATCGGTTTGAGCACAATATTTAAGGTCATCATGACACTCTAAACGCAGCAGCCGTTGACCGTGAGTGGCATGATGCAGCAGATCGAGCAATGAATCTTGCCATTGACGATACAGGCTAACCGCTCCAATCACTTCATCATTGCCAGCCAGGTTTTCTAAAGAACAATTGAGCGCGGCTTGGAGGCTGTGGGCGATCGCGCCCGCACAGACCGTATCTTCTAGCGAAAAACTGCCTTCCCAGCCCGAAGCTACAATCCACACGGTTTCTGGCTGATGCTTTAACAGATATTCCACGATCGCTTGGCGATTGATTAGGGCTGCCGCTAAAACGATTGGAGCAGATTCTACTTGTTGCAAAGCGCGGGTGCCATTGGTGGTGCTGATGAATAGGCGACGACCTGCCACTCGTTCGGTGGTGCAGGCAAGCGGAGAATTGCCAAAATCAAACCCGTCTACCATTGCGCCG
>JBGTAZ010000113.1:0-8833 GCA_041749615.1 Leptolyngbyaceae cyanobacterium
TATGAAATTTGTAGGGGCAATCCCTTGTGGTTGCCCTCCATCTTCGTCAGGGTAGGCACAAGACCTACCCCTACAGTCAAAAATCATATTTGTATTCAGCAACGCCCAATTTAGAACTCAAAACTCAAAACTCAAAACTTAACTATCTTGCCCAGCGGCTACTTTTCCAAAGATAAATAAACAATACGCCTGAAATAATCGCACCGAGCGTCCATTTCACGGCATTTCGTGTCAAGCCTCTAAATTGACTGACTTGTTGTTGCACTTGCACAGGAATTTGGGCACGCATTGATTTGATTCGCCCTTCAATTTGAGTTTTAACCGCATCGGGTTTGTTCGGATCGACCGGTGCTCCCATGGCGCTTAACTGAGTTGCAATTTTTTTAATGTCATCTGGCGTGCTGCTTTTGAGTTGGTCTTCAACTTTTTGAAGCTGGGCAAGTTGGGCTGTTTCAAACTCTTTCGCCTTTGCGTTCACTTGGCTTTTTAGCCCAAAGGTTTGCAGCAACAGGGGTGGAATCATGAGAAAGTAGGCAACTGCCAACAGTAAGCACACCCAGGATAAAAATCGCAGCGCCAGTTTTTCGGGGTTTTTCCGTCCATAAAACTCGCCAAAGAACGCTAGGGCAAACCCTAACAGCGGCACAACGACCCGCTCGACAAACTGCCCGATTAGGTTAATCCCGAAGCGCGGATCGGCAGGATTTGCGATCGCAAACGAATGGACGGTATCAACCAACGCAAATAAAAGCAACCCATACCCAACCCAACGCAACCGATAAACGGAAAGATTTTCACTTGTATCACCACCATCACCACTTGATATTGCCATCGCTTAGCTTCTCCCAGTAAATGTCAAATTCATCAACGATAAAATTCCAAAAAACTCTAGTAACAATCAAGAGGGTGGATAGTTTGCTTGCCACCATTGATGCCATGAAAGCCATGCGGTTTCCAACGTTTTGTACGCTGCTGCTTCTGATGCTTCAGGCGTAGTGTTTGGTTGCACAGGAGTAGACAACAGAGTCCATAAACAACGCCGATCAATTAACGATTCTTTACCCGAAATCCACGGTAAGATCCGATCGGGCTTCAAATCGTAAGTGTAGCGACTTTGGGTAAATTGCTGCTCTGTCACAGTGCTTTGACCACGCGGGTTAACACAGGCTGTTAAGTAAGCCTGTCCTTTATCAGACAGCACCCCATAAAAGCCAGTTTCGGGCTGATACTTCACTTTGAGATTAGCATTTGCCGTGCGTACAGGACTGTAAACAAATAGATAGCGGCTGACATTGCCATCGCTAGTCATGTAATGTACGTCGGCATTGAGGGTATTGTTGCCCTGTTGATAACGGTAGCTCCTGCCAAACCGAGAATCACTGCTTGCCTTCAATTCGGAGTTATCTAGCAATTGCCATTCTGGCAGGGGCACAGTCGGTTGCAGCGTGTTGACTGCTTGAGCAGATCCCTTATCCACTTTGGGTAACGTCAGCAACTGCCCTAACACCAGCAAGGCTCCACCGACGGTGATTGCCAGCAGGGATAGGCGCACAGGTTGCCAGGTTGAATTAAGCATTTTCTTGCGCTCCTGGGTCTGTTTTCGGGTCGGGCTTTCGTAAGAAAAAGAACCAGCAGAACGCCCCAAAGATCAGAACCGCGATCGCCGAAAAAATCAACGATCCCTGTCCTTCGTGCCAATAGTCAAACGCATTTTTGTCACCCGCGTTGTTGAGAATTGCCATCAGTGCGACCCGCAACGCATTCACCACAAAGCCAATGGCGACTGCTGCCACGACGCACAACACTTTTTGAATGTGCGATCGCAACGGAAACATCAGCAAAAACAACACCGAAATGCTCAGCAATTGGAGAATGCTTTGAATGCCAGAACATGCGCCATACACCTCCACGCGACCCTTAGGCAACTGCAAGAAAACTCCTTGCAGCCGTACTGGAAACCCGGAATACCACAGGACAAAAGATGCCGCTTTTGCCGTTATTTCGGATAAATCGATCGCCTCCAGGGTGAGCCGTAGCAGTGGATATAAGGCTAGCAGACCAAAAATAATAAATTCTCGCCAGTATTGCCTTAGCCCTTTGAATCCTGAAGCTAGCAATCCGGTGCCCAACCCTGCCACCAACGGCAGTGCCCACCCAGAGGACGCTGAATCGGGCGATACCCCTACCCTTGTAACCATACCGATGACAATCAAGGCTCCAAGCAGGCTGGCGATCCAGTGGCTTTCAAGATTCAAAGTTTGGTATCGATCCCAAACGAGTGAACCTGCCGCAATCCAAAACAACAGGCAAGTTGCAAAGAGTTCTGAATTATCCACCCGACTGAGCAACGTCAGATGAATTGCAGCCAGTGCTGCAACCAGTGCCAACAGCCAATATTTCGGCTCTTTTAGAGTTTGTGACCATTCCATAGTAATCCACTCAGCAACGTTAGATTTCCGACAGGGGCTTAGTAACTTATTAAAAAGAGTTCCCCTGGGAAGCAAGGCAATCTCCTTTTAGGAAAAATCTTATTCAAAGGTCAGATCATATCCAAAGAGCAGATTGCAAGACAGGCAGGCAAGGAGTTCTATTTATTCAAGCCAATCTATGGTATCCAAGCCAATCTGAATTCACATCCCTTCGAGACTCTCAATTTTTACACCTATTTTTATCAAGCTGTCAGGTGAAAAGAAACAGATGCAAAGAAAAGCGGTATTTCCTTGCTAAATTGCATTTCTCGTTCATAATGATTGGCGTTGGAGTTCGAGGGTTAATGCTGTGACTGAACGGAGCAATCGCTGGCTCGTTAGTATTGTGATGGGGCTAGCAGTGCTAGCTTTTTTAGGAATTTCGATCGCGCCGCTGCTGAGTGGATTGTTTCCGAGCAATCAAGCTGCCCCGGTTGCCAGTTCGCCAACCCCTGGAGCGACCGCAAGCCCAGCGGTGAAAAAAGAAGAGTTGGAGTTACAGGCGAAGGGCTATGAAGCCGTGTTGCAGCGAGAGCCAGAAAACCCGACGGCTCTAAGAGGGCTGCTAGAAACGCGGCTGGCATTGGGCGATATTAAAGGGGCGATCGCGCCTTTAGAAAAATTGGCAAAGCTCAACCCGAATGAAACGTATTATGCGGTGTTGCTGGCACAGGCAAAACAGCAGACGGGCGATCTCGAAGGAGCCGCCCAAACCTACCGCACCATTTTGACCGCCAAGCCTGGAGAAATCATGGCACTACAAGGGTTGGTTGGCTTGCTAGTGGAGCAAAAACGCCCTGAAGCGGCAGTCAGTTTATTGCAAGATACGCTCAAGACTGCAACTCCGGCAAATCAGGTGCAGCCCGGTGCGGTGGATGTGACCTCCGTTCAAGTGCTGCTGGGTGGCGTATATGCCAGTGGCAAGCGCTATGACGAAGCGATCGCCATCTATGACGAAGCCGCTAAAACCAGCAAGCAAGACTTTCGCCCCATCTATGGCAAAGCCGCTGTGTTAAAAGAGCAGGGCAAAGTCGATGAGGCAAAGCCATTGTTTACCAAAGCGGCTGAGCTTGCCCCTGCAAAATACAAGGATCAAATTAATCAGCAGGCAACCGGCGCTCCTGTAACCCCGAATGGCGTGACTCCAGCGCCTGGAGTTCCTCCCGTTCCGACTGAAAAGCCAACGGTTGCGCCTGTGCCTTCGTCTAAGTAATTCATTTCGGTACGCCGTTCAACGCAGCGACAATGCCAAAAATAATAAATAGACCGCCGCCTAGCGCCGTAATTGCCCGCTCAGAGATGCGTCCGGCAACCAGTCGCCCGCCAACCACCGCAATCGCGGCACAGACTGTATGTCCGGCAATAGCACCAATCGTCACGCCCCAAGGATTGTAGGATGCGGCTAGGGCGATCGTGGCAAACTGAGTGCGGTCGCCCCACTCTGCCACAAACGTGAGGATAAATGCCTCTAAAACAACGCCCCAAGCCGTGCCAGCCTTTGCTTCAAGATTAGAATGCTGAATTGCTGATTCGGCTTCGACTACTTCGTCACAGGTTGCTTTAGGAGACATTCTCCAGGCATCGTATAAAAGTTTGAGTCCAAACCCAATAAACAGGGTGACTTCCGCCAGATAAATGGGGTATTTGGGCAATAGGGAAACTGCTTGCCCCAGTAGGACTGACAGAATCGTCATAATTGCCAGAGCCGCTACCACGCCTAGAAAAACGAGGCGGCGGGAATGGCGCATTGACAGCAACATCGCGATAAAAAAAGTCTTGTCGCCTAACTCAGATATTCCAACCAACAAAAAGCCAGATGTGAAACCAGCAAACATGTCTCAAGCTCCTAATCAACGGTGCAAATGCAGCGTGAGCTTGATTAGAGACATGTGACTCCACCAAGCTCACTCAACAGTGAACTTAGTGAAGGTCTCGCTTGCAAAAAGGCTTTACGTGGTTAACAACTTTAAGATTAGCTAGCGGTTCGCTGAGAAGCACTCTTCCAACAGCACCCGGCGATCGCTAAAAAATCATTGCAAACTATCCTATTTGTCACCTGAACCAGGCTTTCGCCAGTATGTTGATTCAGATGGGCTGGCAAAACCAGCAGCTACTCCCCTTCAGAACGTTCTTATCTTAGCAGCATCTACAGGATTTTGTGACCGCAACTGGCGCAAAAGCGATCGCTAGGCTTGATCGATGCTCCACACTGACTGCAAAATTGTCGCGTTGGAGTAGGCGTTGCAGCGTTTGTAGAACCCGCAGACATTGCCCCCATCCGCATTTCCATATCGCCCATTTTCATTTCCATTGGCTTTAAATTCATCTGCATGGGTTCCATGGTCATGGGTTCCATGGGCTGTATGGGCTGTATGGGTTTCATGGGTTCCATCGGCTGGATGGGCTGCATGGGAGAATCAGGAACATGAGTTTGCTGCGTTGGCAGTTGTTCGGCTTGGCTGAGGGCAGGCGCACTAGTTGCCAACCCCATACTGCTGCCCTGAATTTGAATGAACTGATTGCCATTGGCGGTTTGCAGCTTAACCACGATGCCTTCAAAAGTTCGATAGACTTCAGGAGAAGAAGTCCATGCGCCAGTTTGCAGATTGTTCGTTGCCTGCTGTTGTTGTCCAACGCTGCTGCTGGCGATCGTGACAATCGTTTGCAGTTCTTGAGTGTCAAGATAAAGTCGCTGTCCGTTACCTAAGTCACAAACATATGCCATGAGCTTTTTCCTGTACTTGACCGTTCCAGTGTACAAATCCCATGAGTGAGATGATTGTGAATAAAACCTTAAGAAGAGTACTGCTGTTTGCCTTAGTTGCAGTGCTTGGGCTGACTGTTTCTCCAGTGGGCAGCAAAATTTTGGACGCGATCGCCTTAACAATGGTTGAGTCAACCGCTGACCCATCTACCAACTCAGCCGCTAACCCTCTCTACGAACAGCGATTAAATCACAGCCCCGATGGCATTGGCAAATTTTATATGGGGCGCGAAATTGCTCAGGTTATGGGACATTTGGGCGCAGGTTGGCTAGAGCGACCAAATCGCGAACGGGAAGAACGCCCCCAACCGGTAATCAAGTCTCTCAACCTGAAGCCAACGGATGTCGTTGCCGATATTGGCGCAGGCACGGGCTATTTCAGCTTTCGGATAGCGACTTTCGTGCCCCAAGGCAAAGTGTTGGCGGTGGATGTGCAACCAGAAATGATCGAAATTTTGGACTCTTTGAAGCAAGAAAAGCAACTTGAGAACGTGAAGCCTGTATTGGGCAGCGTCACCGACCCAAATTTGCCCCCTGCCAGCGTTGATTTGGCGCTGATGGTGGATGCCTATCACGAGTTTGACTATCCCCGCGAAATGATGACCGCGATCGCCCAAGCCCTCAAATCCAACGGGCGCGTAGTCCTGGTTGAATATCGCGGCGAAAACCCCTTAGTGCCGATCAAGCCATTGCACAAAATGAATCAGCGCCAAGCCCGAAAAGAATTGGCATCCGTAGGCTTAACTTGGCTAGAAACCAAAGATTTTTTGCCTCAGCAGCACGTCATGATTTTTGGTAAGAAAGCCTGATTGCGTCCGGTGTGCTAGGTTCGGCGTGCTAAGTCCGGCGTGCGTACACGAAGCGTTCAATAGCAGCTAGGTCTTGATGGATTTTCACATCGCGGTAATTTCCATTTGCCTGAAGTAAGTCAACCACACTCGCTGCCTGCCCTGCCATTAGCTCGACTAGCCAGATGCCGCCCGATCGCAAATAGTCAGGGGCGGATGACACCAAATGGCGAAGGCAGTCTAGCCCGTCGTTGCCGCCATCTAAAGCCAAGTGGGGTTCATGTTGAGTCACTTCTGGCTCTAACTTCAAAACCATTTGGCTAGGAATGTAGGGCGGATTGGATACCATGCCGTCCAGGCGACCTTTCAAGTGGGCTAACGGTTCAAGCCAATCTCCCTGATGAAACTGAATTCGTTCCTCCAGTCCATAAGTTTTGGCGTTGAATTGGGCGATCGCCAATGCCTCACTGCTGCAATCCACCGCGTGAATCGTGGCGTGGGGAAATGCAGTTGCCAATCCTAGGGCGATCGCGCCGCTGCCGGTGCCGAGATCGGTCAAATGGCAGGGCGAGGGGCAAGGGGTGAGGGGCAAGTGACGAAGTACGAGATCAATCAATAATTCTGTTTCGGGGCGCGGAATTAGAACGGCACTGGATACCTTAAGCTGAAAATTTCGCCAGGGAGTAGTGCCTGCCAAATATTGCACCGGAATTCGCTGTTGAATGCGTTGCTGCCAGCGCTGCACCAGTTCGTCTAAGGGAATCGCGAGTTCAATTTGGGGCTGATATTTGAAGCGTTCCAACCGGATATCCAGGTTAGACAACGCAGAAGATTGTTGCAGCAGCCATGTGGCTTCCTCGGCGGGAATAGTTGCGGCGATCGCGGATTGTTGCGCCCCCTGCCACCACTGCCAAACCGCTTGCCCAGATGCAAAAAATCCTCGCTTCTGAGTAGGAAACGAGGATTGAATCTCTAAATTGACATCAGACATAAAAAGATGAATTGGTTTTGTACCCCTCTCCCGCTGGGAGAGGGGTTGGGGGTAAGGGAATACGTTACTTTTTGGGAGTGGCAGGCTTGTTAGCAGGAGCCACCTGCGGACGAGCTGGAGTTGCCCCCGGCTTCTTGTTGCTTTCGATTAAGGTTTGTACATATTCCATCGATTCACGAGGCGGGATCAACACAATCTGATCCAGTTGAGGATCGTTTTTAGTTCGCAACACCTCAATCACCCCTTCCAAATTCAACACTTGAATTTCCAAAGTGGAAGCAACTTTAGGATCTTGCTGCTTAAAGCGATCCATCAGCGATTGCAGTTCTTCCTTCTTGAAAAACATTGGAATTACCGACTTGTTGCCCTGTTGAATCGTCAGGTAGCCCTTATCAGCGCCACCCCGTGCAACAAACAGTGGGGTTCCCGTAAATTGCTGATCTTTCTTATCGCCTAGCTTCACTAGCGCTTGAGCCGTAGTCACCTGTTGCCGCGATGGCACAAAGGCAAAGTCCAGCTTTTCTTTCTTCTCTTTACTAACCTGATTGAGTTGATAAATTTCTGCCAGCGACACGGGCACAACGCGAACATTTTTGGCAACTTCAGGGCTACGGTTCTTTAGTCCATCCAAAAAGGCTTGAGCATCCTGCTGGGTGATGAAAACGCCCGCAACAGGGTTGCCTTGTTGCCCACTGGGTGGAGCCGCCACCAAGGGAGCGCCATCTGTGTTAGCAATGGTAAAAACGGGCACTGGGCGTAGTTTTTGGACAATTTGTTCCTGCGTTAACGCAAGTACTTGCAAGGTGCCCATCAGCAGCGACCCAACTAGGGTACTACCCACTAGACCCACAGTCGTGCTCCAGCGAATCAATGATTTCATGGCTGCTCCTAGCATCAAAATTAAGGGGTTACAAACAAAGCGAACAGATACATCTAAAGGCTTGTCGAATAGAGCTTAACGCTATCAGGCAAAGCAACAATACAGGTGAACTTTTCTAAATCAGGAATACTGATGGCTAATTCCTAGATAGTTCATAGTACTTCTAAATTCATCGAAACATTATAGAGCTATGAGCAGGTATTAATACTCTCCTTTATAAAAAGCCTAGCTGGATCGTCCAGTCAAACCGAACTTTTCAAACCAGACCTTTCAATCAAAGTCTTATCCATATTAATCAAAAGGACTTTAGGTTGCGGGTCTAAGTTCCCCGCTCTATCCATTCTAAGTTGCCTGCTTTATTCATCCGGCGGAACATCCCGCAGATCCCGCATGACTCTTACACAGAATCGTTATGACTATGATATACTCGCACTGATTTGTAATCAATAGCCGCAGCCCTTGTGGATATTGCATCTACACTTGACTGTTTGTTCCGCAAACTCATCAAAATCAATAACGCACTCTCAAGGAGACTACCTCTCATGACTCAAGAAGGATGTTTGCGAGTTGGGCAATCTGCTCCTGATTTCACCGCAACAGCAGTCGTTGACCAAGAGTTTAAGACGATTAAACTATCTGACTATCGCGGTAAATATGTGGTCTTGTTCTTTTATCCATTGGACTTTACCTTTGTTTGCCCCACTGAAATTACAGCGTTTAGCGATCGCTATGAAGAGTTCAAAGCCATCAACACCGAAGTGTTGGGCGCATCGGTGGATAGCGAATTTTCCCACCTTGCTTGGATTCAGAGCGATCGCAAATCCGGTGGCGTTGGCGATTTGAACTATCCCTTGGTTGCTGACATCAAAAAAGAAATTAGCGCTGCTTACAACGTATTGACCGATGACGGAATTGCTCTGCGCGGTCTGTTTATCATCGACA
>JBGTAZ010000114.1:0-27941 GCA_041749615.1 Leptolyngbyaceae cyanobacterium
TGACGTGTGCATTGCGACTCACAACGCGACTTTCCTGATGGTTGTGTCTCCGTCTGCATATCCTTGGGCTTTCCCCAAGGCATTGGCTTCTGAGACAATCCCTCCCTCACCAGGCTTGTGGCTGACTACCTGCTCTTGATCCAGTAATCAGGAGAGCCATGGTAAGGGTTACTTCGTTCCCAACTGCCGTTTTGCGCTGCACGTAGGCTCCCACTTTCCACCGGGATTGTATGAGAGTGCTAACAGGTCAGTTCGGCAACTGCCTGTCTCGAATCCGTTCCCTTTTGGGCAAGCCCGTGAACCCGCGTGGGCTTGTTGTCGTTGACGATGGTTCAGACATGGATTCACTGGCGTTAGCCCTATGCAGCTTTGCTCGGCGGGATTCCCGGTCGGGTTCCGAGTGACCGCCTTTTAGCCCTGCTTCAGACGATTGAGAGTCAGTCGCACACCTGAGGGCTAGGCTGTTACCCCAGCACTAGGGGAGATGGAATTGTCCCAAAGGGACGCACCACACAGAAGTTGAATTATCAAGGTTCAACACCCTGACTCTGCTTTATTTCAAGCCTGGTGGAGGGGCTTGACTTGGGCAGAAACGAATCGCACGCCGAGATACGGGCAAAAAAGTGCAAGATGGGCTGGAAAGCCTTATTTGGATTGAGTTTCAGAGAATCTATTGAAGCGAGGCTCAGCAGCAGCACTTCTGTGGGAGTGGCAGAAGTGCTACGAGAGAATGGGGCTTTCAGCCGTTGAAACCACATCAAAAGAGGCTATGTACGACTGATTTTTGATTAGTACAACGGGTATGGTTAGGGTGGTTGGAGCTAGATTTTTCTCTCATTGATTCGCCAACGGTATCGAATCGTTGCCATACCCCTTATAGAAGATAATGCAGTTGGCAACGAGGTGATTGTACTTGATGAGCTTACGTGCTCATCGCGGTCATTGGTGGAGATCGTACCGTCGCCCCCAAAGGCAATCCAAAAGAGTCAGCCGTTATTTCATTCGTTGTGTTGCTTGACGCGCAGGGATATGGCTAAACTTTGCCTTTGAGAAAACCGACCAAGTGGTGTAGAAAAGAGTGGCTGACCGTCGTTGTTTCCATCGCAGCCGTCTCCACTGCCAGCACGTCTGGTTTTGCCGCCGGTCTAGCCGTGACTAACGGAACTTCCTCCACCAACCCTGCCGTCACCAAGCGAAACGCAATTTGTTGCACTTTCTCCAACGGTAATTGCAGTTGCTGGGCGATCTCTTTGCAGGCGATCGTCCCATTCGCAAACTCCCAAAGCTGCCACTCCGTTTGGTTCAGTTTCTGCTGCGGTTTGCCCTCAATGATGCTCATCACGGCTGAAGTCGGTTCCGGTAGTTTACTCGCCAGTGCACTCCAATCCTTCAGCACCCGCAGAGCCGACAGAGTCACTTCTGAAGCTGGTGCATTCAAGCCCGTCATCTCCGCAAACGGGAGCGGCGCTTTGCCGTCAAACTGAAACCAGGCATCCTTGAGCGCAAATAACGCACAGACCTGCCGCATCACCTGGGTGTAAAACAGCAGCTTGAGTTGCTCCACCGTCAACAAGCCCTGGGTCTTCAGGCTCAGACCGATGGGCGTGGTAGCTGCACAGGTCTGAGCGACGCGCAAGGCAGTGTGTTCACCCAGCCAGCCCCGTTGCCCAATCATGTACGCTAACCCATGCTGATCGAGCCGATTGGCTGCTGCTACAATCCGCCCTTGATTGAACCAGATGTAGTGATTCTCGCGGTTCTCAGGTTGAGCGTCGGAGAGCGTACAGAGGGTGAGTAAGCCTGTTTTGTTACCCTGATCCAAAAAATTGAAGAGTTCTGCGAGGGAGAACTCTGATAGATAGCCAGTCACTGCCATACTGTTTTTCCTTACAGTTTTCAAGGGTAGGTTTCAGGATCGGAGACTCAAGTGGGTCGCTACACCAAGCAGTCTTGCATGGAGTGTTGCACCAGGGTGATGACGGCTTGTGCCACAGAGGCTCTTTGGGTGGGGTCAACTGCGATGATTGGGGGTCGTCTGTTCGGATTCAAATAGCCCAGCGCGATCGCTGCATTTTCAAGATCCCACGCCTCTGGGGCATCCATGTGGGTTAACCCAATCATCATCGGCACGGGCGATCGCTGGCGCATAAACGCACGAATCCGACGGGCATCAATAAATTCACTCGGTCGATGGGCGGCGACTAAGAGAATATAGGCGTGCGCTTTTTGAATCAGAATGTCCCACATGAAATCAAACCGGGCTTGTCCGGGGGTGCCATAGAGATGCAGTGCCATTTCAGGTCCAAAGGACAGCCGCCCAAAATCAAAGGCAACCGTCGTTTTTTGCTTCAGCAGAGCGGTCTCATCGGTCGCCCGCCGGTCGGTATCGACCACGGCGATTTCACTCACGGAACGAATAAAGGTGGACTTGCCAGCGCCCACTGGACCCGTCACAACCAGACGCATAATCTCCATGAAGGTTCCTTAGCCTGAAAACGAGAGGTGTAGTCACGAATAGGTCGCGTTTTAATTCAGTAGGCGGGTGCTCTAGTCTCTAAATGCCGTCAGCACTCGCCTGTCACTTGGGTTGGGCGATCGCTAGGCGAGAATCAGTTTTAATTCGCCTAATGCCCGCTTAATTTCTAGCATGAGCAATCCTTGTTTTGCGGATTGACTGGCAAGAACAAGAAAAACAGCATCTGTACCGCAACTCGTCAGGATGCCATAGCCTTTGTTGCCTTCCACAAAAATGCGATCGACTTCCCCTCTGGCAAATTCGCTACTAATGCGTTCGCCGAGTGAAAGCATGGCAGCAGACATTGCCGCTGCGCGTTCTTCGTCAATGGCTTTTGGTAAGCTCGTTGCCAGGGGCAAGCCATCGGGGGTGACAATTGCCGCTCCTTCGACATCGCTGGTGGAGCTGACAAAGTTTTGGAGTACGCTGCTGAGTTTGTCAATATTGATTGCCATGATGATTTTCCTTGGTGAAGTGTAAGTAATGGTGTAAAAAGTGAAGACTTGATTTGACTCGTTAGCCCAGAGTCACAAATTCCAGGACATCGTGACTGCCACCGCGCAGCACAGACTCGGTTTGCTTGCCCCGTAGCCGCTTGCCAGTAATTTTCTCTAGAACGCCTTGAATCGCCCCCAAAGTGAAGGTCAGATGGCGATTTGAGCCTTGAGGCTCACCAGCAGAACAGACCGTTTCGTGACAGAAGACGTGGATGACCTCTCCATCCTGACTAACCTTATCGACCAGACAAAGACGAGTCCCGTCCTTTCCTAAGGCTTTCTGCATCAGAGCCGTGATGGCTTCTGGAGCGAGGTTGCTGCCAGATAAGCCTAAATTATTCACTAACTCTTTGCCACGTTGGCGACCCGCAGAGATCAGGGCGATCGCCGCTGCCTTTTCACCCAACGCTTCTTCGGTTCCCACAACCACGGACTTAAAGCAAACAATGCTGCTAAAGTCACCCAGCTCCGCACGTAATTGGTTAGAAACAGGAATTTCAACAGTAGACATAATAAACACCTGAGAGATTTTCAGAATAGACAATTGGAGCAACAACGTTACTGCCTCTAACGGGTAAAAGCAGGTAATTTTAGAGGTATAAATCCAAGTACTGAGCGATCGCCATTTCGCTGCTTGGATTACCAATGCCATCTCTTTTACTATCAAGCTGGATGATTTGCTTGAGCCTAGATCAGAGCTTTTAACCAGATTGGTTGACCAGCAATGCTAAGGTCTGGTCACACAAAGTGCCTGTTGACTCTGCATTCGTTCGACTTGCCGCAAGCATACAAGGCTCAGAGAGGCGTTCTTGAATGGGTACTGTGTTTACCGAGCTAAACTGCAAACAAGTCATGTAGCAAACGCTGCCGAATTGGGAGCAGGATTGGTTGGGTTGAGAGCGCTTCTGAGTGATGAGCATTGTACTTACATTACGCCTGCGCCAGAAGTGATTAACCGTCTAAATAACCCTTCAGTCCAACCTGTTTCTTTCAGTACAGCAGCAGCAGACACTTCAACATATGCCTGCTCAATGAACGCGAGGTCAATCATACAAATCTTGCTCAAAGATTCTTGCAATTCCACAGATTTACCTTCGGCGCGCAACCGCTCACCTACGGCTTGAACCACCACTGCCATTGCTGGAACTACGTGCTGCGGACCAATCCCGATGCGGACATGGATTAAACCAATGCGCCAGCGGCGATCGGCATAACTATGACCCCAATTATCCATCCCTGTAAACATTTCGCCAAACCAATCAACAAAGGTTTCTCGTAAGCGATGAACGCGACCTTCAGAAGCATTCAGAATTGCGTTCATTTCTTCATCACGCCCCATAAAGGTGTAGAAATGATCAGCCATGTCAGGGGCAATTTCAGCACCCCAGCTAGCACTTGACTGCAACAATTCTCGATCAGTATCAGTAAAGCTGATGCGATCGGACATCTTGCTCATAAAATCGTGTGGATCTAAAGCCATTATTTGAAGTCCTTTCAGGTTTTGGTATCCATTTGATAATCCATTTATAACAAGTAAAAGGGTACAACTGTAACAGAATTAATACGTAGTTTTTGATTAAAAAATGTCTTTAAATTCAAATAAAAAATCTACATCTATTTGTTAATTGGAAGAGATATAAAGTCAGCGCAAGAGTTGACTTAAGAGCGCCAAGTATTAACTTTTTTTACGAAGGATAGACGTGATCTTAAGTCTTGAAATGTCTGTCCCATAAAGGTCTTGGCTTTTAGGTTTAACAACAGAATCATTGTTTATGTACTTTGTCTAACCAGCATGCTGCAAACACATTAAGCTTTGTAAAATCATGGTGTTAATGACCTAATAAATTGAACGATAATCTAATTTCTAGATTGGAAAAATGCACAAATTTGTCATGTCTTAGTCACTAAAGTATTTAATAAAGTTAAGCTTGATGTAGTGGTCATGTGTAATTGTACTGATCTGGTTCTTTAACGTCGTCGTCTTGCAAATTAGGATAAAAGCATGAACATGAGCAAAACTCATTCTTTGGTCTTAGTTTAACTAGAAAAATTGGTGATGCAGGCGTATTCAAATTCCCATGTAAAAAAGGATGAATATCAAGCTGATGTTCATCCTTTTAATTCACTTTATTTTTGATTCATTTTGCTCAGAAAATGAAACTATCAAAATAGTTTATGCCTTTTGAAATTTGTCTAAAATTTATTCTTTGTGAAACCTCCAAAGTATATGAGATCAATCAGGCTGATCAATTAAATTCCTGGCAAATTAGATGCCGACATTAGTAGGCATAAAATCCGAAGAGGCAAGGATTTTTTAATCTTTAAATAGGTCATACGTTCATATGAACTTTGAAGGAGAAAGGCAAGGAAAGTAGCTTGATTTTGCAATTTAAGCTACCGACTCTGTAGGAAGTAAACTCCATTTTTTAACCCCTTGTCTCAAGGTAGCAGAAGGGGAATTGAAGCGGGTCGGAGTTCTTTCTTCTTGGTTAAGAGAAGACCGGAGAGTAAGAGTAGATCGATATTTCTGCACAAATGGAAAGAGCCTAACGGATGCAGGTAGTGCTGGAGCGGCTGGGACCATAGGGGGAGTCTCTATTAGAGCGGGCATTTCTTGCCAGCAATGGCGGCAGAACCAGTACACCTGTTTCTGCCGAATGTGACGCAGCAGGATGTGAGAGCAGCACAGGCAGAGAGTCATGATTCGATCGCTTCATTAAAAAAGGTAGTGAATAGAAGAGCGATCGCTTGGAGCAACCGCTTTCCCACGCCTTCAAGTTAGCGGAAGAGTTTGAGGAAACTTTGAAGTCAGGCGATCGCTGTGGGCAATGCTTTTCGATGCATCATTGGTCTCAAGTTTTGAGCTGTTGTTGTAAGGTGAGGAGTAACTCTGGAGCAGTAAAGGGTTTCAACAAGCAATGGTTAACCTGAAGTCCCATCTCAGTAAGGGTTTCATGGGTGGTTAAGCCACTGGTGGCGACAATTTTAAGCTGCGGATTGATGGCTTGCAGGGTGCGAATCGCAGTGGCTCCATCCATGGCAGGCATCATGATGTTCATGAGCGCGAGCTGGATATCATCCTGATGTCGGGTATAGAGAGCGATCGCTTCAATCCCATTCCTCGCGGTCAGCACTTGATACCCGTATGCCTCCAGCATCGTTTTGGTTGCCTCCCGAATAGCGTCTTCATCCTCTGCCAGCAAAATCCACTCTCCTGACCCATGGGGAAAGGTCGAGATGACTGCTGACTGCGGTTCACTGGCTTGTACTGCTGGCAGATACACTTTGAACTCGGTGCCGTTCTCCACCTGGCTAGCGACCGTCATAAACCCGTGGTGGTTTTTGACAATGGTCATCACGGTAGACAACCCCAAGCCTGTACCTTGACCGACTGCTTTGGTGGTGAAGAAAGGGTCAAAGATGCGATCGAGGATGTCTGCCGCTATGCCAGCGCCTGTATCGGTAATGGTCAGCCTAATATAGGCACCTGGTTGCGCGTCCCAATTGAGGTGGACATCCTGTACATCAAGCTCACAATTCTCGGCGCTGATGCGGAGTAGCCCCCCGTTGGGCATGGCATCACGGGCATTCACACACAGATTCAGTAAGATCTGATGCAATTGGGTCACATCGCCCCAAATAGTCCATAGCTCATTCGGCACAGCGGTCATGACATTGATGGCTTTCGGAAAGGTCTCCTCAGCAATGTGTTTGATTTCGTAAATGAGGTGCTTCATTTCTAGGAGCGATCGTTCGCCTTCGGTGCCGCGTGCAAAGGTCAGCACTTGCTTCACCAAACTCGCGCCCCGTCTGGCACTGGCATCAATCACCTTCAGCCACTGCTGGCGTTTGGCACTTTCAGGCTGCATTTCTAACAGTGGCACCGCCATCAGGATGGGTGCCAGCACGTTGTTCAAATCGTGGGCAATCCCACCGGCTAGCGTGCCAATGCTCTCCAGGCGTTGAGCACGGAGAAACTGCCGCTCCAGCAGGGTTTTCTCTGTAATGTCAGTATTCACAATCAAAAAGGCTTTGGGTTGCCCATTGGCGTGGCGTACCAGGCTCCAACGGCTGGCAACAATCACTTCCTGCTGCGCCTTGGTGAGTTGGGTCAACTCGCCCTGCCATGATCCGTGGGCAAGGACGATTTGGTAGATGTCTTCGAGCTGAGGGGACGACTCTCGATACAGCACTTCAGTCGCCGATCGACCAGACACTTCCTGGCTTGACCAGCCGTATAACCGTTCTGCCCCCTGATTCCAGAAGGTAATGTGATGGTTGAGATCCCGCACGACAATGGCATCAGTAGCGACATCCAGCAGCATTGCCTGCTCTTGCAGTTGGGTTTGTGTGTGGATGCGGTCTGCGAGTTCAGTTTGGACTTTTTGATAGAGGGATGCCTGGTGAAGGGAGATCGCCACCTGGTCTGCCAGTAATTTCAGCAATTGCATTTCGTCTTCAGACCACTGGCGCGGCTGGGCGCATTGATGGGCAATCAACAACCCCCACAGATGCCCCGTTTGAAGAATGGGCACGACCAGATTTGCCCGCACATCAAACTGCCTGAGAAAATCGGCATAGCAGGGCTGAATGCTACCGTCATCAATATCGGCAACGGCACTGACTCGTCCCTCAAAATATTTCTGGACATAGCTGGCTTGGAAACAGGGATCAACCAAATTTTGCCCTAGAACCGGCTTCCAGCGGTCATCGACCGACTCTTGCACGACGTAGCCTGAACCATCTGGCTCAAGTTGAAACAGCAACACCCGATCGGTCTGTAACACCTGACGGATTTCGCTGACGGTCGTAGTCAGGGTCGTGTCCAGATCCAGGGATTGACGAATGCGTTCCGCGACCACTCGCACTAACGTTTCTTGCTGGGCTTTTTGCTGTAAGCGCCGTTCGCTGGCTTCCAATACTACCAAATGACGGCGTAACTCCAATTGGCTCACCACCTGGCGACTGAGCATTTGCAGTGCTTGCATTTGTTCAGCGCTGAGTTGGCGGGAGACTCGATCGATCACACAGAGCGTACCCAGGCGATAGTGGTCTGGGGTCGTTAACGGGATACCCGCATAAAACCGGATGTTGGGGTCGCCAGTCACCAGCGGGTTGGTCGCAAAGCGCTCATCCAGGAGGGTATCTTGCACGACCAGGGGTTCTGCCTGCAAAATTGTGTGGTTGCAAAAAGCGATCGCGCGCGGCGTTTCGGAAACCGTTAAGCCGACCTTCGACTTAAACCATTGTCGATCGTGATCGAGTAGAGAAACCAGGGCGATCGGAGTCCCGCAAATTTGAGCCGCCAACTGGGTTAAATCGTCATAAGCAGCTTCAGCGGCTGTATCCAGAATCTGGTAACGGGCGAGTGCCTCTAATCTGGCAAGTTCATGGGCGCTGGACTCAGATGGTTGCGGACTCATAGTTACCTTTAAACGATCGTCTTTGAAATGCTCGTACTTGAGTCTTGCAAAGCTTCACAGACAGTCCTCCTGTTGCTCTAACGCCCAACCGAGCAAGTCTGCCACTTGCTCAACCAAATCAAAGGGGTCAAAGGGTTTGGCGATCGCGCCGACTACTCCCAGGGCAGCACAACCACCGGGGTCAGTAAAATCACTCGCGATCGTCAGCAGCACGACAGGAATCGCTTCTGTGGTCGGACTGGCTTTCAACTGGCGCAGCAGCGTAATGCCATCCATGTCGGGCATCAGCACATCCAGCACGATCGCGTCGGGCTTTTTTGCCAGAGCTTGCTCTAAGCCTACTCGTCCAGAATTAGCTGTGATGACCGTCCACCCAGCCAAATCCTCAAAGCAGCTTTGCACCACTTCCTGCACGGCTGCTTCATCGTCAATGACTAAAATTTGTTTGATAGACACATCGTGCCTCTACGGGGTGAATTTGACTTCATCCTATAGAAAGAGTTTGAGGAAACTTTGAAGTCCGTCATGAATTCCATCACACGTCATGGCTGACCGTCATAGCGTCCACTTAAACACTGCCGCAACCTGATCTGCCAGGGCAATCGGGTCAAAGGGCTTCACAATGACTCCTGCAACGCCTGCTTGAGCAAACTTTGCCCGATCTTCTGGTTGTACTCTGGCAGTCAGCAGCACCACAGGAATCGATCTCGTGACGGCATTTGCCTGCAACTGCCGCCGCACTTCTAGCCCATCCATCCCTGGCATTGACACATCTAGCAAAATGCCGTCGGGTAAAGCGGTTTGAGCCACCTGTAAGCCCTCGACCCCTGACGCTGCCGTTAAGACTTCCATCCCGCCCAACTCCTCCAGACAACCCTGGATCACTTCCAGAATCATCGCTTCATCGTCGATCACGAGCACCCGTTTGGCTGTCATAGTTTTGCCTTCGCTCCTACATCCTCTGCCACCAGCGGCAAGGTGAAGTAAAACGTACTCCCTTTCCCTAACACGCTCTCGACCCAAATGCGCCCACCGTGCTGCTCCATAATTTGGCGGCAGATCGCCAAGCCGAGTCCCGTGCCGCCTTTGTCACGGGAGTCAGACGCATCCACTTGCTGAAAGCGTTCAAACACAGTTTCTAGCTTCTCTGCGGGAATACCGCGCCCCTGATCCTGGATTGAGAAAACAGCCTGAGGATGGGGGCGTGGAGAGGACAAAGCGGCTGAAGGTGGTTTTCGCCCTACGACATCAACGCTGCTATTGCCCTGCTTGCCTGACTCCATCACTGCTATGGCCAGATCAATGTTGCTGCCGGCATCAGAGAATTTGATTGCGTTGCTTAAGAGGTTGGTGAGGATCTGGATGATGGCATCGGGAGCTGCCCAAACGGAGACGGGCAGGGGCGTAACGCTGAGGTGAACCTGGTGTTCTTCGGCATAGGATCGCATCGCGTCAGCCGCTTGCTGCATCAGAGCAGCGGCATCGCAGGCTTGCAGGGCGAGTTTCATACTGCCGGATTCTAGCCGTTGCAGGTCGAGGATGTCGTTGACCAGACGCACCAGGCGATCGCTCTGTTCAGCGGCAATTTCAATCATCCGGTGTTTTTTGTCGGGCTTTTTGTCATAGACTCCCCGTAGAATTAAGCCCAGCGAGCCGCGAATGGCAGTGAGCGGGGTGCGGAGTTCGTGACTCACGATGGAGATAAATTCATTCTTCATCCGATCGAGGGTGCGTTGCTCAGTGATGTCACGGGCGATCTTGGACGCGCCGACAATCGTACCCTGAGCATCTTTGACTGGCGAAAGGGTGAGCGAAATCTCCACCAGGGTGCCATCTTTGCGCCGCCGCACCGTTTCGTAGCGTTGAATGGATTCTCCCTGCCGAATCCAGTGCAAAAATTGAGTTTCGACCTCGAGTTGGTCAACCGGAATAATCAAGGTAATGGGCTGCCCGATCGCTTCGGCGGCTGAGTAGCCAAACAGCTTCTCGGCGCTGGCGTTCCAACTTACGATGATGCCATCCAGCGTTTTACTAATAATGGCATCCTGTGACGAGGCAACAATGGCAGCGAGGCGGGCTTGACTCGCTTCTGCCTGTTTGCGATCGCTGATTTCCACCACAATCACGCCGATCGCTCTTACTGCATTGGTTTCATCCAAAATAGGAAAGTAAGAGGCTAGCCAATGCCGCATGAGTCCAGGTTGACTCGGCACTTCGCTTGAAACTTCTAAATTGAGAATGGGCTGTCTAGTGGCAAGGACGCGGTGAAACAAGGGTTCAACAATGGGTGCCAGTTGGGGCAAAAGCTCGGCAACGGTGCGACCAATATGCCGTTCTACAGGCTGCCCATTAATAGCAGCAAGGGTTGCATTGATTTGCAGAAAGCGCAGATCGTGGTCATGAATGCAGAGACCGATCGCCGCCGAAGACGCAGCGTCGAAAAAGCTATTCAGGAGTAGATTTGATTGTTGGAGTGCAAAGGTGCGTTCGGCAACCCGTTGCTCCAGATCAGCATTGAGTTGCTTGATTTCTGCGGCGGCTCGCTTCTGCTCAGTAATATCGCGTGTGATGGCTAGAACCTGTGTTGTTGCTTCACCTGGAAAGTGTAACGGCACAGCATGAGACTCTAACCAACAACGAGTGCCCCGGAAGCCAATCATTTCAAACTCTAAGGTGCCTGGTTTGCCCTCAGCGACCTGACGGATGAACGCTAGAAATGCCTGTTGGTGGGCAGGTGCGATAAGTGGACAGACATTCTGCCCACGGACTTGCTCTAGACGATCGGCTTCGATCATGGCAAGCCCCGCAGGATTCATCTGCTCTAACACACCGTCGGCTGAGACAAGCTTGACGCATTCGGGTTCAGCATCAAAAATGGCGCGGAGTTGCTGTTCACTGCGAGTAAGCGCCATTTCCGACTGTTTCCGCTGGTCAATATTCATCATCGTGCCGGACATTCGCACCGCTTGACCGGCTTCGTCATAGGCTACCTGCCCTCTGCCTTCCAGCCAGTGAACGCTGCCATCTGTCCAGACCACGCGATACTCATGCTGATACGGGGTACGGTTCTGAAGCGCTTGCTGGATCGCCTCGCTGTTCCTGGCGCGATCGTCTGGATGCAGTCGCGCCTCGAAGGTTTCATACCGACCGTCGAAGCTGCCGAGCACCAAGCCAAACAACTGTTCATGCTCTGGCGACCAAACAATTTCCCCGGTGACAAGATTCCAATCCCACAACCCCATCTGGGCAGCGGCTAAGGTCATTTGCAGGCGATCGTGACTGTCCTGGATTAACTGCGGATTGAGCCGCTCAATCGTGGCTTTGCTGTGCTGTAAATTGCTGTTGAGCAGGTTGAGGACGAAGGACACCAGCGCGAAGACCCCTAGCTGCACGATATCGGCGGGATCAGCCGCTGTGAATTGGTCAAAGGGCGGCATGAAAAAATAGTTGATTGCGAGAGTCGAGAGGACAATCGTCACCATGCCTGGTCGAAAGCCACCATACAAGGTCGTTACCATCACAGCGAGATAAAAGAATGCGCCAATGGTGCACTCCAGAAAGGGCTGTAGCCACCAGGAAAGTAGGAGCGCGACTACTGTAGCAGCGATCGCGATCCCATAAGAAGCAACTCGACGGTAGATCGTAGAACGCATAGATATTCCCCGCTGTTACTCAGTCTGAAACCCGCTGCGCTTTAAGCGGTGGATGATGCGCGTGACTAGCTCTGTAGCAGTCATAGCTTTACTCAGGTAGTCGTCAGCCCCAACGGTAAAGGCGCGTTCGATTGCCGCCGCTTCGGTATGGGCAGACAGAAATAAAATCGGCAAGCACTGCCACTCAGGGGCACTTCGTACTGCCTGGCACAACTCTACGCCATCAAAACCTGGCATTTCCAGGTCTAGCACCAGCAGGTTAGGAGTGGTGGCTGTCAGCACTTGCCAAAACTGCTGAGGGTCACTCAAGCCAGTGACCTCTACCCCAAAGGGTTGCAATAGGTGTGTCAGGTTGGCTGCGATCTCGCCATCATCATCCACTACCAGCACCCGATTGTGATGCGATACCTGCATTTGATGCAACACATCCGTCACGGCTTTCAGAATTTCATAGGTTGGCAGGGGTTTTTGTAAGAAGACACAGCCTCCCAACCGTACCACTTCTAAGCGGCTGGCTAAATCTCCCTGCCCCGTGAATGCCAGTACCGGAATTTTGGGCGATCGCTGCATCAATTCCCGCAGCAGCATCAACCCATTCTCCGCACCCGGAAAATTCAAGTCCAGCAGAATCACATCGGGGGGAGACTGGGCGATCACTTTACGGGCAACGGTTAAATCAGTGGCGACTTCGACTCGCAGCCCCCAGGCGATCGCTTCTATCCTGACCCGTTCTACCAGCATTAAGTCATCATCAATCATCAAAACTAACGGAGCGTAGGCGCTTGTCTCTACCGTTGAAGGGGTCGGTTGAGGCTGCTCCAGCATCTGCCGCAACGATGCCGCCAGATCGACGACGTGTTGCACCTGTACTGCTGTCAACGTCACCGCTGGTTGCAGCAACGCCTCCAACTCTTGCGCCAACTGCGACCCCGCCATGAAGCCAAAAATACCGAGCGATCCAGCTAATTTATGCGCCTCCTGCTGGGCGTGCTGTCGATCGGCTGGGGTGAGTTGAGCGATCGTCAAGGCTTGTGCCGCCGTCTCTATGACCGTGACCTGTGCCAAAATCTTGTCCCGATACTTGTTCCAGACTTTGGACGTTATGGTCACAGCCGTTTGAAGTTTGACTTCTCGTTGCTTCCCTGTAGCGGCTAAAACGGGAGGATCTACCGCCTGAGTTGGCGTTCTGAGCCGATAGCCCAAGCCGTAAACCGTCTCAATTAAGTCTGCGGCACCTGCCGCTTTCAGTTTTTGGCGCAGGCATTTAATGTGAGTGCTGACGGTTTCTTCTCCAGGCGGTTCGGCAAAGTCCCATAAGCGATCGAGTAGGGCACTGCGGCTAAAAATACGTTTGGGATTGAGCAAGAATAGTTCTAGCAAGCAATATTCTTTGTGGGTGAGCCTCACTGAATCGCCATTACAGGTGACTTCGTTACTGACCGTATCAAGCTGCACATTTTCCCAGGTCAAGACCGAGGTGGCGGCGGCGGCCCGTCGCAATAAAGCACGCACACGCGCCAGTAGCTCTGGTGGATCGAAGGGCTTGACCACGTAATCATTGGCTCCTGCATCCAAACCCATAACGCGCTCATTACTGCTAGCGTTAGCCGTCAACAGCAAAATTGGACACTGGTAACCCTCTGCCCGTAAATGCTTACAGACACTCAGCCCATTCATTTTGGGGAGTGTCACATCTAGCAGAATTAAGTCATAGGTAAATTCTCTGGCTAACTCCAGCCCCATTTGTCCATCCGTTGCCAAGTTAACTATGTAATGCTGGGCAACCAGCAGCTCAGCCAGCATAGAACCTGTAGGTTGGTCGTCTTCAATCAGCAGGAGTTTCATAGGCGATCGTGGGTTCCGTAAGCTGGAACGGGCTGATGACGTAATACTTAGATCTTAAGTATTCTCGCCTAGATGGGCGATCGCATCCAGGCTTAGTTTAGCAGCAAAAAAAGTGGTCGTTAGGCTAAAAGCTTTGATGTATAAGTTTTTCAGCGGTTGCTTCGTTTGAGTCTCCGTAGGTTTGGATTGTCCGCTCTTAAGTCATAAATGGGAGAGTCCGAATCATAGGTGATGATTTTGTCAGCAATTCTCATTTTGAGGAAAAGCTGTTTTGGTAAACTTGCACAAGTTATTTGCCGCTGATTGTTTTAGTCGTTAGGTGTCAATCAAACGACCGTTTGTTTTACGGTTGGGGTTTATAAGCGCAAAGTAGCGTTTCAGCCTCCAAGTCCTGTAAAACAACTTGTCAATTAATCTGTGTATTAAAATAGGGCAAGTTCAACGAGTTCAGATACAGTTGCAGTACATTAGAACTTCTGACCATGTTGATCGGGTACGAGAGAGTTTCGACAGATGACCAAAACCTGGCCCTGCAACATGACGCACTGCAAACGGCTGGGTGCGACAAAATCTTTTCAGACAAAATGAGTGGGGTGAAAGCCGATCGCCCTGGTTTGCAACAAGCACTCAATTATGTGAGACCAGAAGACACTCTGGTCGTGTGGCGACTGGATCGCTTGGGGCGATCGCTCAAAGATTTGATTGCGCTGGTAGAGGATTTGGAGCGCCGTCAAATTGGGTTTCGTTCGCTGCAAGAGAGTATCGATACCACGACCAGCGGAGGAAAACTGATCTTTCATGTTTTCGGGGCGCTGGCTGAGTTTGAGCGCAATTTGATTCGGGAGCGAACGCAAGCGGGTTTGCAAGCGGCCAGAGCCAGAGGGCGAACCGGGGGGCGACGACAGAAGTTAACGCCCGAGCAAATTGCCATTGGGCGATCGCTGGCCAGCGATCCCAACCGAACGGTGACTTCCATTTGTGAACACCTGGAAATCAGTCGTCCCACGTTCTATCGCTACATCAGCCCTAAAGGGGAGCCAGCGCCAACTACCCAAACAACACAGGTGCATCTTTGGCTCAGAGTGGAGAATAACAACAAGTTTGTGCGGCGCAAAAACAAAGTGAGGGAGACGACCGAACGAGTGTGTCTGTCTCGCTATGGGATGCAAAAGCAACACCAGGACAGTTGGGAGTACGAGTTGACGATCGCCTATCAAGACGATCGAGACCTCGATCAGCAAGTTGAGGATCTGCTGGATGAAATGCACTTTCAAGCGGACTTGGAATGTTGCTTTATTGAGGCTGATTTGACCGAGGTTGGCACGGAGCGAAGTTGGTGAGGAGCGGTGTTGCGCTGAATGCAAAGCTGTCAAACTCATTTGGTTCTGTAAGCCGCTATCATCTATTTGTTCACTACGTTGACTTGCTCGTGTCAAAATCTGGTTCCTTATTTCCTGCGGATGAAAACTACACTGCCTTTTTGCGATCGCTGAAAGAACGGATTCGGCAGGCACAAATTAAGGCGGCTCTAGCAGTCAACAAAGAACTGACTCTGTTGTATTGGCAAATTGGCAGAGAGATTTTGACTCGGCAGCAGCAAGAGGGTTGGGGTACAAAAATTGTTGACCAGTTGGCAAAAGACCTAAAGCGAGAGTTTCCTGACATCAAAGGGTTTTCCTCGCGCAATCTCAAGTATATGCGGGCTTTCGCCGAGGCTTATCCAGATGAGCAAATTGTGCAGCAGCTTGCTGCACAAATTCCCTGGTTCCATAATTGTGTCTTGCTGGATAAGGTGAAAGACCCGACAGAGCGCCATTGGTACATTCAGCAAACAACTGCAAATGGCTGGAGCCGTAACATTCTGGCAATCCAAATCGAAACGGGGTTATATCGCCGCCAAGGTGGAGCCATTACTAACTTTGAAAGAACGTTGCCGCAGCCGCAATCTGATCTGGCGCAGCAGCTTCTGAAAGATCCCTACAACTTCGACTTCTTGACGTTAAATCGAGAGGCACAAGAACGTGATTTGGAACGCGCTTTGGTGCATCACATTCGTGATTTTCTTTTGGAACTGGGGAGTGGGTTTTCTTTCGTCGGCAGTCAGTATCCAATCGTAGTGGATGGGCAGGAATACCGCATCGATTTGCTTTTCTACCATTTCAAACTGCGATGTTTCATTGTCATTGACCTCAAGATGGTTGAGTTTCAGCCTGAGTTCTCAGGCAAAATGAATTTTTACGTGTCAGCGGTGAATGCGACTCTGCGTCATCCCGACGATCAACCTACGATCGGCATTGTCCTTTGTAAATCTAAGAACAAAACGGTGGCTGAACTGGCGCTTCAAGGCATGACTCAACCAATTGGTGTGGCGACACACAAAATTGGCTCTGAGTTGCCCGACCAGCTTAAGGGCATTCTCTCTACTGTTGAGCAACTTGAGATGGAACTGCAAACAATCGAGGTTAAAAATGTCGATTTGGGGTTGTGATCATGCCAGACATGTTATTTCTCTCATTTTGGAAGCTGTCCCTGGAAAATCTACCGATTGGACGGTTCGCCCATCAAACACTGAGTTCAACAGAAGCAAAGTCTTTGATTGATCAAGCACGTCGAAACAGTACGTTCATTTGTGTTTCTAGTGATGATTTGCTTGCGCCGTACAAGCAGAGCGAGTTGGAAAACCATCGAGAACTATGTCAGGTTTTGCAAGCCGAGTTGGGCATTCAGATTAGCGTGAGGGATTTTTGTAGCAGTAGCTTGATAGATGGGGAAGAGGTATTTACAATTACACCGCTTGAGGTGGTTCAAATTAGAGGCAACGCCAAACTAATAGTTGTAACCTGCGGCTATTCGTTACCAGAATCTCGTTCACCGGGAAAGTTGAACTTTCAAATTGATCCTGGTTCGGTTGAATTCCACTTAATTGAGGAGCATTAGGGAGGCAAATTGAGGTGGATACTGCCATAAATAAATCTGATTGCTGAAGAGTTCTGGCGTACACTGTTGAGTGTAATTTTGAGCCTATTCATGCCGATCGTCGCGATTATTAATCAAAAAGGTGGAGCAGGTAAGTCAACGATCGCCGTGCATCTAGTACGCTGGCTGCAAAAGCAGGGTAAATCTGTGTTGGCTGTCGATGCAGATGCCCAATGTTCGTCCTCCAAATGGTTAGGTCGTTTAGAGCAAGACATTCCCTGTCAGATTCTGCAACAGCCTGATGCGTTGCTAGATGAGTTGCCGAAGTTAATTGAGTCTTATGAATGGGTCGTTGTGGACGGACCTGCGGCATTATCTGAAACTACTAGAGCCGTGATTTTGGCGGCTGATCTGGCACTGGTGCCCTGCCAACCGACGGGGGTAGATCTTGAAAGTGCTTCCGATACAGTGCGGCTGATCCATCAAGCTCAAAGAATTCGGCAGGGAGAACCAAAAGCTGTGTTGTTTGTGAATCGAGCAGTGAAGGGAACGAAACTGAAGGATGAAGCGCTCGAGGTGCTGCGATTGATGCCAGGAGTGCGGGTTTTGGATACGGTGATTCATCAACGGCAAATCCTAGCAGACTGCTATGGACAGAACGCAACTGTGTTTGATTTGTCTGGCTCAAGCGCAGGAATTGCTAGGCGAGAGCTTGAGCAATTATTCAAAAAGGCTTTGGAGGTTCTGAATGGCTAAATCAAGGCAATCATTAGTGCAGGGACTTTCGGATTCGATCGCCCAGAAATTCATTGCAGACCCGGCAAGTGTTGAGCCATCTCTAACTTTACCGATTCAACAGATTCAGTTGCCTAAAAAGCAGCCACGCCGTTATTTTAACACTGAGAAGCAAACTCAGCTTGTCAAATCAGTTAAAGAGCATGGAATTTTGGAGCCATTGTTGGTGCGTCCTTTGGGCGGCGGTTATGAATTAATTGCTGGAGAGAGACGCTATAGAGCGGCACAAGAAGTTGGGTTAAAGGATATCCCGGTTGTAATTCGAGAGTTTGACGATCGCCAAGCTCTGCAAGTCGCCCTAATGGAAAATTTGCAACGGGAAGATCTAAATCCGGTGGAAGAAACTGAGGGTGTTCTAGATTTACTAGCAATTTCGCTGGATCTTCCTAAAAGTGAGGTTACGGCTCTTTTACATCGCGCCAATCATGCAAAAAATCGAGATCTGCAATTGGAGGATAACGTTATCCTCCAACTCGAAACGGTTGAGTCTGTGCTGGAGATCGTCGGCAAATTCACGGCTGAGTCGTTTCGTGTGAACCGTTTGCCCCTGCTAAACCTACCAGAAGTTATTTTAGATGCCTTGAGGCAAGGGAAGTTGGAATATACCAAAGCTAGGGCAATTGCACGAGTGAAGGATGAACAGCAACGATCAGAGCTGCTGGAGCAAGCAGTGACTGAAAAGCTATCGCTGGGTGACATCAAAGAGCGAGTGAAGTATCTAAAGCCAGAAGGAAAGGCGACACCGGAACAAGTACTAGTTGATCGTATTGCTGAAATTGGCAAGCGGTTACGGAAGATCGAAACTTGGGGGGATACCAAGAAGAAGGGCAGAATCACCAAGTTGTTGGATGAACTAGACAAGTTAACCGCAGTCGATGAGTGAAATTGAAGCTCAAGCGCAAATGGTTTTAAATGCCCTGGTGAACGTGCCATTCTCAAGATGTACTTCGATCAGCAGGAATTTTGTAGGTCTCACTACAAAGCCTGGTCTTTACGCTGTGCGTCATCGGCTTGACGGATTGTTATATGTTGGAAAGGCTCAAGACATCAAGGATCGATTTAGAGGTGGGCATAAATCCTTAACCTGGTCATGGTTGGAGGATTATAACTATCGAGATGTGGCGATCGTCACGCATACCCTCGACTTCATGCAATGGCGGGCATTATCATCGGAGTTAGAGCGGATCATTCTCACTATTAGCCAACCTCCATACAATGCCCGTATACCCTTAAGGGATTAACTATGCAACCCATTGCTGAACAAGAAACCACAGAGCATCTAAGCCCGGTTGCTGCCCGAATGATGTTGGCGGCGTTGCCTGACAAGATTCGGGAATCGTTTGAACGGCGGGCGGCTGAAATTGAGTACCCGGTAGAGGCAGTATTGGAGATGGCACTTGCTGGCTTTCTTGATAGCGAATGTCTCAGTTTTGCTGATTGTAAACCTCGGTATTGAAACGTTACCTCCAATGAGCGTTGGCAGTTAGTCAGGGGATTCGCGAAGGAAATCGTCCGTTGAGGATCATGTGTACGAATTTCTTACTTGTCTCCCAACTCATTGAAGCAAGCTGTTTCTGAAACTTTAAATGTGAGACAACTTTTGAAACACCCAAAGCCCGCTTCTGTCGTCGCTACGTGACCGACCTTTTGAGTGTGTCTTTTGGAATCGTTGCTGAGACAGACCCACTTCACTTCCACCTTTCAAGCAATCATTGCGTTGTTCACAGCCAATTACCAATCAAAACATAAGCAGCCCAAAATCCTGTATGGCTGTAGTTTGGGTATTGCTTGAGAAGCATGACTTGAGCACGACGCAGCGCCTCTGCCTTCGTAACTTTGGAGTTCACTAACTCACGATAAAATTCTCCCATCAATAGGGCGGTGGAGCGATCGTCAATTTGCCATAGAGAAGCCAGAGTGCTTCGTGCGCCTGCCTTTAGAGCAACTCCTGCAAGTCCTAGTGTGGCGCGATCGTCCCCTTCGGCAGTTTGACAGGCGCTTAAAACAAGCAATTCGATCGCTTTGAAGCGTGATTGATTGCGATTTCGCAGTAAAGAATCTAACTGGGTCACATTGATTGGCCCGTCCGCTGCCAAGATAAACGTATCCTTTGCTTGAGAACTGAATTGACCATGGGTTGCCAAATGCACCACATTAAATCCGGTTGAACTAACTTGCCTCTCTAAAGCTTGACTAGTAAATGCTTGATCCAGCAATTGACGCGTAGAAATTCCTGCTTTTGCGATTAGGTCGAACTCAGACTTGATCTCAGGGAGGGGTGCAAATTGCCGCTGAAATGGAAGGGGAGGATCGATTAGCCCTGCTGCTAAAACATTCAATCGTTCGTTTGACAAAGACTTGGGGGGCAACAGTTGCAGCCCAATGCTAATTGCCACTGCATACTTTTCTACCAGGTAACGTTTACCGTCATAGAGTCCAGCCATGGGAATGCTGCGGAAGGCTCCATCGGGAACAAACACCAGCGTATCCACTCCCTGACGATCTAAATCGGCAGCAATAGGGTCGATCAGCCATTGATATACTTGTTGAGAAAGAGCCTGAATTTTGTCCGTGGCATCCAGTTCAGTTAGGTTTTGTTGAAGTTCTCGTAGGAGATTTTCAACTTTCTGTCTGGGAATCTTGATGGTGTGATGATGCAGCGATCGCTGAGGAATTTTGACAATCACTTCTAATTGATTGGGCAAGATCATTGGATAGATGATCGCAGCCGTGGGATTGTCTTGTACCACTTTGTCTAACAAGACGGTTTGCGTATCTAAACAGGCTTCTCGAAAAAAGTTATCGAGTTCAGCCAGTTGCAACGCTTCGATTCGTTGTCGAGCTTTGTCTAGGTTTTGTTCAGCCGGCTCACCGCCTTGAGCTTGCACCAATAATTCAACAGACTCACGATAAAGGGGTTCCACACTTTCTCGAAAGGAGAACTGCACGTCACGATTGACAGCAACCAGATCGCCTCTGAGCGATCGCAGTTCATCCACCGCCGCATCGTAAGCCGCGATCGCCTTAGGGATGTCTCCCTGCTGCTTGAGTAGCCGCCCTAGTTGCCAGTGCCAGCGGTAAGAAACATCGGATGCATTCAGTCCTTGAGCCAGATTTAAGGCTCGTTGAGTGACCTCCTGAGCCTCTTTCCACTGTCCAGCTTGTTCATACAGATTGCCGAGATTGCCCAATGCATAGGCTTCTGCACGGCGATCTCCAAGACTACGGGCGTGTTGAGTAGCCGTTGCCAGTAGTTGAGCAGCAGATTGGGTAATGGCTGAAGCAGATAAAGGCGATCGCTGCTCTGTTTTCATGCGCTGCAACGATTGAGCTAGATGAATTCGTGCATACACACTTGCCTGATTTAGAGGTAGCGTTGCCAGTTGGGTTTGAATAGCGGGTAGAAGGGGTTGGGCGATGGGTTGCTGCCCCGTGTTGATTAATAGGCTGAATAGATTGATTTGAGCTTGAACTTTGTCAATGGGTGTTGTAGCTGAATTAGCAGCATTTTGATAGAACGCGATCGCGGCTGGGGTCTCCTGTTGCGCTCTGGCGGTATTACCTAATCCAAACTGGATGGCACTAATGTCTTGAGTAGACTGCATTCGTCTAGCCATCTCCAGACTTTGCTGCAACACTTCGCGAGATTGATCAAGATCGCCCACTAAACGAAGGGCATTTCCCAGCGATCGCAACTCCACTACTTTGGTCATCGAATCAGACTGACTCTGTACTCTTTGACGTAATTCGGTTAACATCGTCAACGCCCGACGATAGTAACCCAACACTCGCAGGGCTTGAGCCTGGTTCAATTGACTTTGAGCAATTCTATTCGCATCATTCAATTGCTGATAAATTGACTCTGCTTGCTGCCAGGTCGAGATCGCTGAGTCTGTCTGCCCCGTCTCTAATTGCAAATCGCCCTGAATGTTGAGAGTTTGGGCAAGAATGGGGAGGTTTTGAGTTTTAAGTTTTGAGTTTTGAGTTGCTTCTGGTTTGCCTAGTAATATCAAACTTTCTGAAATCGCCCCATTCGCTTCCTGCCACTGTCCAAGTTGCTGATGTGCCAGAGCCAAGTTACTCAGGGCGATCGCTTGTTTTAGTGCATCTCCCTGTCCTCGATAAGACTTTGCTGCTTGTTGTAGAACGGCGATCGCATCTGCAAAATTCCCGGCATCATACAGCGCTTTGCCCTGCTGTATAAGGGAGGCATCGGCAAGAAGAACGGGATTGCAAGAAGGCGCGCTTGAACAAGTTGCAGATGATTGAGCAGGAGCGAGGGTTGACCGGGAAGGAGCGATCGCAGTGCACAAAAAGGCGGTCAGCAGGGTCAATAGCGATAAGGCGATGAAATAACGAAAGGAATGGCGGCGAGACATAAAGTTATGGTGGGGGCGATCAGTAATGATGCACTTATACCAAAGTTCCACTCATAAAACGCTCGATCTATACAGTCGGTTTCGCGGTTGGATTGAATTTCTCAGCAAAATTTTTGGCTGAATTTACCCCGACTGAATAAACCAAAATTTTCAACCCTATAAGCAATCAGGTGGACGAGTGCGTGACTCACGTGATTTCTCCTCAATAGTCCACTATCGACTCATCGTGAGCGATCGCTCAACCCAAACCGTAGTCGAGCAAACCACTTCAGCCCCTTGGAGCAAAATTCCATGCGTATCTTGTTTCTACATCCCAATTTCCCAGCTCAGTTTCGCCAACTTGCCACCGTGTTAGGACAAGACCCTAATCACCAGGTTGTGTTTGGCACCACACGCTTTGAAGGGCATATCCCCGGTGTGCATAAAGTTCTCTACCAAGAGAGCCGTCCGGCTGCACCCCAAACTCATCCTTACGTGCGATCACTCGAAGAGGCGGTGTTGCAAGGTCAAGCGGTTTATCGCATGGCACAAAAACTCAAAACGCAAGGATTTGTGCCCGATATGGTCTTTGGTCATTCGGGTTGGGGACCCACGCTGTTTATCAAAGACCTGTTTCCCAAAGCCAAACTATTCTGCTACTTTGAGTGGTTCTATCAGGCTCATGGTTCTGACGCAGACTTTGATCCTGCTGATCCTCTAGATGCCGATGCGGAAGCCCGGATTCGAGTCAAAAATGCGCCGATTTTGCTCGATCTGTGCGCCTGTGATGCCGGAATCTCGCCAACCAACTGGCAACGTCAGCAGTTTCCAGCGGAACTTCGCAGCAAAATTACTGTGCGTCATGATGGGGTCGATACCGCATTCTTTCAACCCAAAGCAGGAGCGAAGTTAAAGCTTCCTGAGATCGGTCTAGATCTTTCGGCAGTCGATGAAGTGGTCACTTATGCCACACGTGGAATGGAGCCGTATCGGGGCTTTCCTCAATTCATGGAGGCAGTGGCACTAATTCAGGCACGCCGCCCCAATTGTCACGTCGTTGTGGTTGGCGAGGATCGGGTTGCTTACGGGAAACAGCTTCCTGATGGTAAAACCTACAAACAGTTAATGCTAGAAAGCCTGTCTTTAGATCTTTCTCGCCTCCATTTCACTGGCTCGCTTCCCTACAAGCAATATCTGCAAGTTTTACAAGCGTCGTCTGCTCACATTTATATCACCCGTCCGTTTGTGCTCTCCTGGTCGATGCTAGAGGCAATGGCAACGGGATGTTTAGTGATTGGCTCTAATACCGAACCCGTCAGGGAAGTGATTGAAGATGGCAAGAATGGTGTGCTGGTTGACTTCTTTTCGCCAACTGAGATCGCTGATCGGGTTGATGACGTGCTGAATCATCCAGACCAATTCATCGGTATGCGATCGCAAGCAAGGCAAGCGATTTTACAACAGTATGACTTAGCCCAACTTTTGCCACAACATCTGCAATGGCTGAACAACACGGTCAACGTTCTCCAAGCTGCCTGAATTACCGCAATGAACATCCCCACTCTTCGCAAAACGGCGAACTCAATTCCTGTGACTCCACTCCAATTACCCGCAGCACTCCGTCGATTGCTCACGAAATATCAGATGCTCCCTCAACTGCACCGTGAGCTGATTATTGATCGAATCATTAGCAGCAACTGCTTTCTGATGCAGATAGACAAGCCTGGTTAGTGCGCCATCACTTTACGGATGAAGAGTTTGCCGATCTAGTCACTCGACAAGACCGGATTGAAACATTCAAACGAAACCGATGGGAGCACCAACTGGAATCCTATTTTCTCAAACGCAAACGCCAGTGCGATCGCGCGATTTACTCGCTGATTCACCTTCAGGATTGGTGGATCAACTGGCGCAGGAGCAGCAGCGGCTCCGACTGGTGATCGCGCAATCTCAGCAAAAGCTCCAAAATACGCTGGCAACTTCTACGCAGGAAGTGTTGAGCCGGATTACAGAGAATGAAAAAAGGATGGCTGAAATTGATAGTCAGTTAAACAAAGCGAGCTTAGAGAACGAGAAAAAGATTGCCGAAGTCGATAGCCAAATTGCTCAAGCAAAACTCATGCTGCAATATCAAGACCTGCGTGCCCCGGTTGCCGGAACTGTCTTTGATTTGAAGGCAAACGGCTCCGGTTTCGTGACCAACGCGAGCGAACCTGTGTTGAAGATTGTGCCAGCAGACAGTTTGGTTGCCAAGGTATACATCACCAACTAGGATATCGGGTTTATCAGGGCAGGTATGTCGGTCGATATTCGAGTGGATTCTTATCCACTCAGCGAGTTTGGCGACATCAAAGGGGCGTTGTTGTTGATCGGCTCAGATGCCCTGCCCCCGACGCAGACGCGTCAGATTTACAGCTTTCCAGCTAAGGTGCGGTTGCATCAGCAGTTTCTTTCTAGTCAGGGTCAGCGCTTAATTCTGCAATCGGAAATGTCCGTTAGCGTCAATATCAAAGTCCACCAGCGTTCTGTGATCAGCATCTTCACTGACGGGTTCGTAAAGCAAATAGAAACCTGCGCTCTGTTCGTTAATCATGCAGAAGCGATCGCTGCCTGCTGAATAAACCAAAATTTTCAACCCTATAAGGAATCAGGTGGACGAATGCATGACTCACGGCAGCAAACCTGAGCCATACACCACCTGACCAGTAACCACATCGTCTCTGTTCAACGGTTTCGTAAATTCATACACAATTATTTTGGAGACACTAGCATGGCTAACATTGACGGTACCAATGGTTCAGACTTGCGCTATGGCACCCCCTACGCAGACTTGATTCGAGGATTTCTAGGGAATGATGAACTCTACGGTGGACTCGGTGATGACACCATTGTCGCCGGACCAGAGGGTTCTGTAGCTGGTTACAGTGACAACGATGTTGTTTACGGGGACACGTTTAGGGGTGAAGCTAGTAACGACCTGATCTATGGAGGTTATGGAAACGATACCTTGTATGGCGACAGCTATGAGGGGGGTGGAGGTGGAAATGACTACATCTCCGGTGGATTGGGCAACGATGTCCTCAATGGTGGAGATGGCAATGACACGCTCAACGGTGGCAGCGGGAGCGACACCCTAAATGGCGGCAGTGGCTATGACGTTGCCGTCTACAGTGGAGCCTACACGACCTATGAAGCCACATTTAACAGCAGTGGGGCTGTCCAGATGACGGGGAGCGAAGGTACTGATTTGCTCTATGGGATTGAGCGAATCAACTTTGGAGATGGAGCATACTATGATGTCCACACTGGGAATGCATCCAATAACACCCTGACTGCCGATTCCGGTGTCTGGTCTTTACTTTGGGGCGGCAGCGGGAACGACACCCTGAATGGTGGCAGCGGGAGCGACACCCTGAATGGCGGCAGCGGGAGCGACACCCTGAATGGCGGCAGTGGCTATGACGTCGCCGTCTACAGTGGAGCCTACACGACCTATGAAGCCACATTTAACAGCAGTGGGGCTGTCCAGATTACGGGGAGCGAAGGTACTGATTTGCTCTATAGAATTGAGCGAATCAACTTTGGGGATGGAGCATACTATGACGTCCACACCGGAGATGCATCCAATAACACCCTGACTGCCGATTCCGGTGTCTGGTCTTTACTTTGGGGCGGCAACGGCAATGACTTCCTCTATGGCGGCAGCGGCTATGACACTCTCTATGGTGAGTCTGGCACTGACATTCTCTACGGTGGTGATGGCTACGACGTTCTCTACGGTGGTAATGACGATGATATTCTCCTGGGCGAGAATGGCAATGACGCTCTCTATGGGGAATATGGCAATGACTACCTCGGAGGTGGTCTAGGTTCTGACACCCTTATTGGTGGCTTTGGCAATGACATCCTCGACGGCAGTTACTATTCTGGCACCAGTAGCTACCAGGTTGATTATCTTACCGGGGGATATGGATCTGACACCTTTGTGCTGGGTGACGGAACCACTAAGGTATCTTACAGTCAGCCAAACGATGGTTATGCTGTCATCCAGGATTGGCATCCAATTAACACTGCCGACAGCGATATTGATCGCATTCAACTTTATGGCAACGCTAGCCAATACAAAGTCGAATATACCAACGTTGGTGGGATGGGCACCGCAGCCCAAGACACCCAAATCTTCTTTAACTCGAATAACACTTGGGAACTGATTGGTGTCATTAAAGATTCCACTAACTTTAATCTCAATCGTGATGCCCTTTATGTTAGAGATCTCATCATTCTCTAGTTCAAGTTTGTGTCCATGAGTGCTTTTTAGAGTGTAGCGATCGCGGCTACTCAGACCTCAGCGGCGATCGTCTTTCTTTCCCATTGACTAATTGTTTTTTACTCACTTCAGGAGTCAAGACCATGTATCTTTCTCATCAATCAATTTCTCGCTTTGGTTTCGCGATCATGTGTACCATGTGTTTCTCAACCGTAGCCTGTACTGCATCGAATCAATCCTCTAGCACCAATCCAACCGCTCGCCTAACCTCTGAGACGGCAAGTGTAGCAACCCAAACGAATAATACAGTTCAAGGTAACCCTAAACAGCAATTCACAGCGATCGTGGGCACCCAACAAGACGGGTGGTTGCCGAGAGTGTTAGCTGGCAAAGGATTGAAAAAAGGACTCACTCCCGCTGCGGCTGGCAAAATTATTCCTGGTGCCGAGCAAGTCTCCGAGTATGGTTTTAGCAAAGTTAGGGTTCGTAATATTTCAGGGCTGAAGCAGTATGAGTTTTACTACGCCAAAGACGACAGTGGCAAACCAACGAAATTGGAAGCCGTGAAGTTGCAATTCGATCCGACTTTGAATCAGGCTTATCCCGATCTGGTGAAAGTCTTAGCGAGCAAATATGGTGCTGTTAAGCCCGAAGACGTAAAACAACAGACGATCGTTTGGGTGGGACCTGAATTTGTCACCGCCCAACTCACCAAACAAGTCACTGATCTTGGCGCGTATGAGTTGAACGTGTCTTTGGAAAAAGAATAGGGCTGCCAGCCAAGCCATTCAAGTCAAAATACCGATTGCTTTGTGCTTGAAATGGCTCACTGTGACCGTCCGTCAAGTTTGTTCTAATCACCTGCTACTAACAAGGAACTTTAAGCTATGAATCTCAAATCCTTTGCCTCAACGATCGCACCCAGTTCTCTCAGTCTTTTGCTGCTAATCGGAATCACCGCTCCCTTACTGCCAATCTGGATACCCGTCGAAAGCGCGGTTGCTCAAACTTCTGCTCAACGCAAGAAAGTGGCGATCGTAGACTTTGATTTTGCTAACACCAGTGACTCTAGCTATTGGTATGCTTATCGGGGCGGTGGAGCCGCTAGGGGAATGAGCGAACTCCTGATTAACAAGTTGGTCAATGATGGCACTGTTATCGTTGCCTCTCGGAGTGCCTTAGAAAACTATCTACGAGATCAGAAGATTGCTGGCACGATTGATGAAGCCACTGCGGTGAAAATTGGTCGAGCGTTAGGGGTAGATGCTGTGATTGTGGGAACAGTGACTCGCTTTAACGTGGAAACGCGGCGATCTAGCGGCAGCTTTATGGGCTTTGGGGGTGGTTCAGAGAAAACAAAAGCGATGGTACAACTGACCGCTCGGATGATTGATACCAAGAGCCAAACCATTGTTGCGGCAATGGATGGACTGGGTGAAGCCGAAACCAATGGGGGGCATGGCTCGATCGCGGGTTACGGCAGCGGTGGCAGCAGCACCAGCGGCACCGATGAAATTTTGAGTCAGGCGGCCTGACTGACTGACACAAAATATCGGATGAGGGGCAAATCCACGTACTCTGGGGATTACCACATCAACAGAAATAATTATGGAAAAGACCCCTCGTCTATATGATGCGCTGCGGCAGTTACTCGGTCAACAGTGCCGCTGGC
>JBGTAZ010000115.1:0-10384 GCA_041749615.1 Leptolyngbyaceae cyanobacterium
TGAATATTTAAATCAATGTCTTGCTGATTGTGGCACTGACGGCATCACTGAAGCGGCGAATATTTTGGCAACGTTAACTGAATTGACCGCCGTTTCCATTGCTCACAGCTACGAAACTTTTTTACCTTGCCTCCCCGATCGCGTCTTGCTGTGTGGCGGCGGCAGCAAAAACCAATACCTTAAACGGCGGCTCCAAGCCCGACTCAACCCGATTCCCGTAGTAACAACCGATGATGTGGGTGTCAATGCCGATTTTAAAGAAGCGATCGCCTTTGCAGTACTAGCATATTGGCGATTGCATCAGATCCCCGGCAATCTCCCCGCTGTCACGGGAGCTAGCCACCCTGTTCTTCTCGGCGAAATTTATAGGAGTAGGGAGTAGGGAGTTCGGAGTAACTCCTACCCTTCGGGAAGCTGAATCTACGGAGACGTTACGCGAACGGAGTTCGGAGTCATTCGCCCTTCGTCATTTCCCTTTTCCCATCGACCTGTTAGTGTTGTAGATGCGTAATAGCATTGATTGCCAATTGAACCAGCATTGTAGTTTGCTGTTGAACTCAAGGATAACGGTGTGGCTCATACCTTTTTAATACAGCCAGGACGGTGGACAATGCAGGGGCACTGGCTAGAGCGGAACGGTATGCCAATTTCAGTGCTCGGTAAAACCTTAGTAGGCTGGAGCCGGGATGACTATTGGTTCACCATGGTGACAAAATTAGCTTTTCCGAATAGTGAACGGGAAGAAATTTCACTTCAGTATCGGGGTCGTTTAGACGCAGGAGAACGGCAATATACGTTTGTTTTGCAACATAGCTTATTGGGACGAGTGGAAGGAGAGGGCTGGGTTGCCCAAGAGTCTATAGTGCAGCGATATTGGGTATTGGGCGATCGCCAGCGCCGCAGCGGGTTTGAAACGATGTATCGGGTTGAGGAAAACAAGTACTATCTCTCCAGTGGCATCATGGCGGGGCATTATTTAACCAGTACGATGGAAGTAACGTTGGAGCGACAGCTAGAGTAAACGACTCCAAATAAGTGAGTAGGCAGGTGATCGCTGGCTCAAAAACTGTCAAAATGATTCACTAGGCTAGCTTTATGGGATTACTAGCTTTATGGGATTACTAGCAGATAAAAGCGTACTTTGTATAATTGCGGGTTTGACTTTTTCAATTTTTCACTCAAGCAAATACAGACCCGCTATCATTTTATATCGGCTACACTAAAGCTATTTTGCTCATCTCGACTCTTTTGCTCATATCAACAATGGTTATAGGGCTGGGCTTTCATCGTTGGTTGCTCGTATGACAACAGACCCCAACATCGGACATTTACTTTTCAATCGCTACCAATTGGTTGAACTGGTAGGAAAAGGGGCTATGGGAAGGGTCTATCGCGCTGAAGACGTTTTATTGGGCGGAGTCATTGCCGTTAAGTTTTTGTCTCAAGCCCTGATAGTGAACGATAAGTTACGCGATCGCTTCAAATTTGAAGCTCGGACTTGCGCCCAACTCGGTCAAAAAAGTATTCATATCGTTCGAGTGACCGACTACGGCATTAACGAAGACGATGTGCCTTTTTACGTGATGGAATACCTTCAAGGGTCAAGTCTGAGCGAAATCATTAGCACGCAGACCCTTTTATTACCTCGGTTCCTGAGTCTTGCCCGTCAAATTTGCTTGGGGTTACAATGCGCCCATCAAGGCATTCTGATGGATAGCCAACTATGCCCCATCATTCACCGGGATATTAAACCGAGCAATATTCTGGTTAGCCAAAATGCGCTTTTAGGCGAATTGGTTAAGATTTTAGACTTTGGCATTGCCAAGTTGCTTCAAGAAGACAGTGGGCAAACCAGTTCCTTTATGGGAACTCTCCCCTACTGTTCCCCTGAACAGATGGAAGGGCAAGACTTAAATGCTCGTTCAGATATTTATAGCCTTGGCATCATGATGTTTGAGATGCTAACGGGCAAAATGCCATTGCAAGCAGAAACTCACACCTTTGGAGCCTGGTATAAAGCCCATCACTCTAAACCGCCCCGCACCTTTAAATCGATTAATCCTAGCTTAAAGGTGCCCAACGCCCTAGAAAATTTGGTGATGGGGTGTTTGGAGAAAAATGCCGCAAACCGCCCTCAGTCGATCGCCGAAGTTTTGAAAGCCTTGGAGCCGCTGGAACAACGCTACAGTGCCAATCATCAAATTGGGACTCGGATTAGCGAAGCCCTGGCGAAGCGGACTCTAAGTGAAGAGCGATCGCGCCCCGTTACACCCTCGCCATCCGGCGATATTGTCTCTCTCGCAACGTGGCCAAAAGATAAGCCTGTTGCTCAAATTGTATTTCCTCAAATTTTTTCGACTGGTAAGGAAAGTGTGCCAACAATTTGGGTAATGCTGCCCCAAAAGGAAATTTACAGTCTGCAAGTGAATCGAATTTATAACCGCATCTACAAAAACTTTCTGTGTTCCATGTCGCCCCATCCCATGGTGTTGTGGCTAACGGCAATTTACAACCGCTTTCATAGCCAAACCCAAGGACCTCGATGGCTACGCTGTTACCTCGATATAAAGACTCCGTTTGGGCGAGAAATGCTCCGTTTGATGGGTGAAAAAGGACAGTACAAGATATTACTGTTTGCCTTAGAAGATCCGTCCCAGTGTGCTCATGTGATTACGATTACCATTCATCCTTCTCAATGTTCTTTGTTGCAGCAGTGGGCGATCGTCAGCCAATCGTCACCATCAGTCGGAAAACCCAACATGACCAAAAACTTGCTGCAAACCGAATTTGAGAAGCTCAAACCCAAAATCGTTGAGGATTTAGAAAACACGTCTGACAATTCGCCTTGGGCGTGAAGGAGCTTTAAAAACTTTTTGGTGGGCAGTCATGAGACTGACCACCAAAAAGTTTTTAAGTTGAAGTTATGAATTGGCTTGCGAAAAGGCTTTTACATTAACGGTCGGATAACTGAGAACTTCAGCATCTCCCCAACAAGAGGCTTAAGCCCCTTGTCAGAGACACTCTAGTAGCCTCTACAGCAATTATGCTGCACGCTTACGCATTGCCAACTTTTTACGATAGGCTACAGCAATACCCGCTAGCGCCATGCCTGCCATTGTCGTAGGTTCAGGAGCGGCTTCTGCAGAGGATGAAACCCCGACATTATCAATGTAAGCGCCCAACGTGTCACGAGTTCCTTCATAGTTAAATTGCAACCGGGTTAGAGAACTGGTCGCTGTGACGCTTGTGCTGAACATGTTCCAGAGAGTTTGGTTTCCACCTTGGCTTCCTTGAACAGTTTGTTTGAAGCTGTCGCCAAACAGAACGCTGAAGTTGTTTTGAGCGGCAGCAGTGCCGGGACGAGCGGAGTAAGCAAAGGACAGGGTATAGGTTTTACCGATTTCGGTGACCAAATCTTGGAAAACCCCTAGGACGGATGCCTCTTTATTGTAGTGATGGCTGTCTAACTCAAGCAGATTTCCACCGTCAAAGGCTTTACCTGCCGCACCGCGTTGAATTTCGATTTTGCCGCCATCGGTTGCTTTCCAGCCTTCGATCGCGCTGTAGGTTGACCAACCACCGTTGCTGAGTGGGGTTGGGGTGCTTTCAAAGCTGCCGTTTTTGACCAGTTCACCCGCAGAAGCAGACTGAGCCATACTCACGCCAGCGATCGCAGAAGCAGTCAGAGCCGTAACGATAGACAGATATTGAAATTTCATGATAGTTCTCGTTAATGGATGAGGTGAAAGGGTGCCAATCCGATCTATAAATCGCTTTAATGCGGTGATGCACTTATGATTGGCATCCTAGCCCTGTCCACTGAGACTTGTCTATCGTATCAACCGATACTTACTGAAGTTCAACACAACGCTGGATTTGAATGAATCTTTTATCTAGGATGATAAGTTTTTTCCAGCTTTGGGTATTCTAAAACGCTGCTTCTTTAATGCACTGCTGCTCACGCTGCTGGTTTCCAGGTGCCGTGAAAGCCTAGCGGCACGATCGCAGGCAGTGCCAACCGACACACGGGTTCATCATCAAGATGGGCTGCATCAAAGATCCATACTTCACTGGTATTAATGGTGCCGTCATAGACAATAGTTAAAATCCAGCCTCGATCAGAATTTTGAGTATCAGACGCATAAATGGGTTCCATGGGATAGCGCTGAGCGCCTAAACCGGCTTCAGTCAAGGTGCCCGTTTGGTTATCAAATCGAGCGATCGCGTCATAGACTTCACTTTGCACATCGGTTGTTTGACGGTGAACCGAAAGATAGGTGTAGCGCGAGGGTTGCCCCACCTCTTGCGGTTGGCTGACTGGAAATTCGCAGCTTCGGTCTAATACTTGCTGATTTTCCAGCACCTTGCCGGAGATGGGATCAAGCCGTAGGTGCCACAAGGTCGCCACGGCAACCGTTTGAGCCGCGCCAGTGGAAATTTCCTTTAAGCGCTGATTGGTTTGAAAATCTTTGTAGCGGCAAATTTCAATCGTGATGGAACCGTCAGGAAGTTCCCAGCCATTACCAAAGTGCCACTGATACCAGGGGTCTGTGGTCGTTCGGCTGACGACTTCCAGGGTTTCTTGATCCACCACCAGGATTTCGGTGCCTTTGTCGGGTTGCCACAACAGCGACTCGCCATAGCTTTTGATCCGGGCAAGCAGGGGCAACACATCCAGGCGAACCGGGGGAATGCAAAAGACCAGATAGTTTCCAGCGATCGCGAAATCATGGATCATCGGTAGCCCACTCAGAGGAATCGCATTTTGCCGCTGAATCTTGCCAGTCGCATCGCTGCGATACACATGCAATAAGCTTTTTGCGCCCGTAGTAATCCCAAAGTTGAAAATCGCGCCTGTTTTTGGATCGCGCTTGGGATGGGCTGAGTAGGGCTGCTCTGCCAAGCCATCTAAATCATCCAAACCAATGGTTTCTAGGGTATCCAGCGTCAGGGCATGGGGTTCGCCACCTTCCCATAGCGCCAATAGCTTGTCGGGTAGCGCTATCACAGACGTATTCGCCACATTTTTCACATCTTTGTTAAACCGCTGCCAGAGCGGACCTGCTGGCACCATGCCGTAACCCGCTAGGATTAGCCGACCCGCTTTTTCTTCGAGTTGGTAGCCCGCTGTTTGCACGTAGCGGTAAACTCCGGTTGCGCCTGCTTCGGTAAAGTGAATGCCTAAAATTCCACCATCTCCATCAAACCAGTGCCCCACACGCTGACCGCCGCGTTCTAAAGTGGCGGGACCGTTGCGGTAAAGCGAACCGCGCAGCCCAGCGGGAATGGCACCCGATAAAACAGTTAGGGACGTGGGCGCAAATTCTTGAGCGGGTTGAAGAACGGCGGGTGCCCAGGCGGGAGTTTGGGCGGGGCGAAGGGCAGTTGTCATGATGAAGGCTCCTAAGATGAGGGAGGAACAGAGGTCAACTATAGTCAAGGATATTGAGTCAAATACGGGCGATCTCGTTGGCTAGATTTATTCAAGCCGGATCAGCCGATCGCCTGACAGCCCGTACAATATGCAATTAGTTGCGCGACTTGATCTGATAATATGCGATAAACTGTATATATCAATAGTTGCATATCATTTTGGAGGTAGCTAACCCCGATGGCATTGGCTCACGCAATTCTCGCGCTTTTACTAGACTGTCCGTTTACTGGCTACGACTTAACTAAAACCTTTTCTGGCTCCATTGGCAGCTTTTGGAAAGCGACTCACCAGCAAATTTATCGAGAGCTTGCCAAACTAGAGGAACAAGCCTGGGTTACAGTCGAAACCATTCCTCAAGTAGGTCGCCCCGATAGAAAGCTGTATAGCATTACCGAATTGGGGCAACAGGAGTTTGTCGCATGGGCAAACCAGCCTTGCGAGGTAAGCACGGTGAAAGAAGAAATTTTGGTGAAAGTGTTTGCTGGGGCGATCGTGGGTATAGAACCCATTTGCCACGAAATTCACCGCCATCGTCAGATTCATGCCGCAACCTTGGCAAATTACCGCCAGATTGAACAACAGTTTTTTGCTGACCGCGATCGCCTTTCCAGTGAACAAACCTTCCCCTACCTCACCCTGCGGCGCGGCATCCGCTATGAAATCGACTGGATAGAATGGTGCGACGAAGCACTTGAATATTTGACGAAAGGCGAGGGGTGAGGGGGAAACTCCGAACTCAAAACTCCGAACTCAAAACTCCGAACTCAAAACTCCGAACTCAAAACTCAAAACTCCGTTCGCGTAGCGCCTCCGTAGATTCAGCTTCCCGCAGGGTAGGAGTAACTCCGAACTCCGAACTCAAAACTCCGAACTCAAAACTCAAAACTCCGAACTCAAAACTCAAAACTCCGAACTCAAAACTCAAAACTCAAAACTCAAAACTCAAATCATGACCCAGCCTTTTTACATTGTGGATGTGTTTGCAGAAACGAAGTATGCCGGAAACCAACTGGCGGTCTTTCCGCACGCAGGCGAGCTTTCCACGGCGGAAATGCAGCAGATCGCCAAGGAGATCAACTTTTCGGAAACCACGTTTATTACTTCGTTGGAGCCAGAAGCAGGTGGCTATCCGGTGCGAATTTTTACGCCCGTGCAGGAGTTGCCGTTTGCCGGACATCCGACCCTAGGGACGGCGTTTATCTTGCAGCAGCGAGTCATTCAACAACGGGTAGAAATGGTTAGTTTGAATCTCCCCGTGGGACAAATTCCGGTTGAGATTCTCTATGAAAATGGCGTGCCGGATGTGCTGTGGATGACACAAAATCCGCCTGTTTTTGGTAAAGAAGTCTCGCCTGATGCGATCGCCCCCATTCTGGGTCTTCAAACCCGCGATATCGATCTACGTTTCCCGATTCAAGAAGTGTCCACGGGCGTTCCGTTTATCATCGTGCCGCTCAAAACCTTGGAGGCGTTGCAGCGAATTCAGGTCAAGAGCGATCGCCTGCCTGCCTTGCTCGATCCGCTGGAAGCCAAGATGATTTTTTGCTTTTGTCCAGAGGTTCGCCATGCCGCCAATCAATTCAGCGCCCGCATGTTTGCCCATGCTCTCGGCATTCCCGAAGATCCGGCAACAGGCAGCGCCAATGGCTGTTTCGCGGGATATTTAGCACAGTACGAATACTTGGGAACGCCCATCGTTACGGCACAGGTTGAGCAAGGCTATGAAATGGGCAGACCCTCCTTAATTTTGCTAAAGGCAGAAAAAACAAAGGCTAGGATTGAGGTATCCGTAGGCGGCACAGTGATTTTGGTTGCCCACGGTGAATTTGTTTAAGGGCAGATGGCATGGTGGAAATGAATGACCTGAAAGATCGGGTGCGATCGCACTTGCTAGAAATAGTACGAGAGCGTGATCCTTACCTGGCAACAGCGGGACACTTTTATGTGCAGCAGTATATTCGCGATCAGCTTCAGCAGTGGGGCACCGTTGAAAACCACACCTTCAGCCATCGGGGACTCACCCACACCAACCTGGTGTTAAATCTGCCAGCCCAGCCGAAATTTGCCGATCAGCCGCCGATGATTATGGGTGCCCACTACGACGCAGTGCCGGGAACTGTTGGGGCAGATGACAATGCCAGCGGGGTTGCTGCCTTTCTAGAACTAGCGCGATTATTTGCCGCCACGCCCGCCCGCCATCCGGTGCGCCTGATTGCCTTTGATCTAGAAGAATATGGCATGGTGGGCAGCAGTCGATATGCCACAGCGATGCGACAGCAAGATCAACCCCTGCGGCTGATGCTCTCTCTAGAAATGCTAGGGTATTGCAGCAAAGAACCCGATTCTCAGAGATATCCGCCTGGTTTGAAGCAGTTCTACCCCGATCGCGGCGATTTTATTGCGCTGATTGGCAACGCATCTACAATTCCTGATTTGATGCATCTACACCGCGCTATTCGCACCGTAGGAACTCCGGCTCAGTGGCTTCCCGCTGGAGTTGCAGGGCAATTTATCCCCTCAACGCGCCTGAGTGACCATTCTCCCTTTTGGGATTGTGGCTATCGTGCGATTATGATCACCGACACGGCATTTATGCGAAATCCACACTATCACCAACCCAGCGATCGCCTAGAAACGCTGGATCTAGACTTTCTTGCAGGCGTTTGCTGGGGATTATTTCAAGGATTACAAACCCTGTAAGGCACAATTGAGACTGAATCAATCAGGGAAGTCGCAAAATCAATTGATTAAGCCCAAACTCGTCACTTATCCAAGGCAACCGCATGACAGAAATCAATGGTGTGATAATGCAGTACTTCCAGGCGAATAGTTCCAATGATGGAACGCACTGGGATACCCTGAAAAATCAGGTCAAGGATCTAGCGGACGCTGGCTTTACGACCCTGTGGCTACCGCCTGCTTATAAGGGCAGCGAGGGCAGTCAGGATATGGGCTACACTGCCTATGATTTATTTGACTTGGGCGAGTTTGATCAAAAAGGCACCGTTCGCACTAAATATGGCACTCGTGATCAATATTTAGCAGCGATTCAAGCAGCCCAACAGCAAGGGCTGCAAGTGTATGCAGATATTGTTCTAAGCCACAAAACCGGAGGCGATGGGGCGGAGGTGGTGGAGGCGATCGCCGAGCGGCTAGACGATCGCCAGTGGGCGCTGCGCGAAGCGATTCCTGTCGGAATGACACCCAGCCAATCGATCACAATTCTCAGCCAGTTTACGTTTCCGGGTCGAAACGGCAAATATTCCGACATGACCTGGCACAACCGACATTTTGACAGTGTGCATCACAACCTGGATAAACCGGGCGATCTCACTCCCTATCGCCTCAAACATAAACACTTTGAAACGGACGTTGATCCGCGTCATGGTTTGAAAGCTTTTTCAACATCCTGCGCGATCGACACAACCCATCCCGAAGTGCAAGATGAATTGAAGCAGTGGGGCGAATGGATTTTAGACACCACGGGGGTAAATGGCGTTCGGGTAGATGCGATCGCTCACCTCCGGGCGACATTTTGTGTCGAATGGCTCAACCATATCCGCCACTTTGCCAACCGCGAAATCTTTGCCGTAGGAGATTATTGGGCAGATGATGTGGAATCGCTGCATGAGTTTATTCATCAAACCCACGGACAACTCTCCCTATTTGATGTGCCCCTACACTACAACTTTCACCGCGCCAGCCGTGCCAGCGGGAATTTTGATATGCGTCGCATTTTAAACGGCAGCTTAATGCGAGAGCAGCCTAGTTTGGCGGTCACCTTTGTAGAAAGCCATGCCTCCCAACCCTTGCAACTGCTGGAATCGGTGGTGGAACCCTGGTTTAAGCCCCTCGCCTATGCGCTGATATTGCTGCGCCGGGAAGGCTACCCGTGTGTCTTTCATGCCGACTACTATGGAGCGCATTACTGCGATCAAGGGGAAGACGGCAAAGATCATGAGGTGTGGCTTAATTCCCATCGCTGGCTAATTGATAAGTTTCTCTATGCCCGACACCATTTTGCTTACGGCGCTCAATATGACTATTTTGACCATCCCGATTGCATTGGTTGGACGCGCTTAGGCAATTCTCACGATTCCAAGGCGATGGCAGTCGTGATGAGCGATGGAGCGGGGGGCAGCAAGTGGATGGAAGTGGGCAGATCGAATGCCGTGTTTCATGACATTACTGAGCATATGGCTAACCCGATTCGCACGAATGAGCATGGCTGGGGAGATTTTTGCTGCAATGGTGGCTCCGTATCCGTTTGGGTGGAAGCGGAATGATCGGATGCGGGTCATAAGGTGGCGTGTTGGTTCAATATAAACCTTCATCTTGTGATTGTTAAGATACAATACAAGTCTTTGAGGGCAGTCTGTGGCTTACGGATAGCTTCTAAGAAGCGCAGATTTAGCCGATGTGAGGGTTTGAGGTGAGCGATCGCGCATATTTTTTCTAAATGAGCCTGTTAAGTGGAAAGCTATCGCAAAAAAAAATGAAATATCTATCTGTTTTATCTCTGGGTTTTGTGGGGGCGATCGCCGTGAGTATTCCTACTATGGCTCAAGAAACTATGGCTCAAGAAAACTATCCAGCAAGACTCCCTCAAAGTAGCGCGATCGATTTTTTAACCCCGGAGCCAATTTCGGTCAGCCGACCTGGTTCGGCTAGCTCAGGTAAGACCTTGGCTCAACCGAGCAAGTTGAATGATGTAGCCAATTCAATTCAACCGAGGAATAGCAAGTCCCCGCTTACAGGAATTGGGCTGCCTGAGGATCTGATTCGCACCCCGACTCAGCGTTCTAGGGACGAAGATCCCCTGGGCTTTTTTCAGGTTTCCCCACCCACTCCTAGTTTAGGCGTTAACTTGAGAGCGAACTAACACTGCCAACTGCTAACGCGATTCTGCCAAGCAGATCCCTTACGGGAATCGCCTAAAAACTAGCGCCC
>JBGTAZ010000116.1:0-8468 GCA_041749615.1 Leptolyngbyaceae cyanobacterium
CCTTCTTTGGCTGCATACGCTGCCATAATTCGTTGACGTAAATCGACAGATAAGGCGGCTGGCATAGGCGACAGTTTTGATATTGCATGGGTTGCCTCTTAGACTAGCAAATTGTGGCTGACTCAAGCAAGAACCGCTGTACGTCAGGGTAGGCACAAGACCTATCCCTACAGTCAAAAATCATACTTGCATTCAGCAACGCCCTTTTTTGATGAGTGTGACAGGATCTGACTCTAGACCGCACGTCCCCGTTGAATCAGATGCAGGATGAACAACAGCACGACGGCACCGACAAAGGCGATAAAAATCGTGCCCGGAAGTCCAGGGAACGGTGAAGCGATTCCCATCTGTCTAAAAATCCAGCTTCCAAAAAAAGATCCAACAATGCCTACCACAATATCTCCAACCAGACCGTAACCGATGCCGCCCGCTACGACGCTAGAGAGGATTCCTGCAATTAGACCAACAATCAGCCAAGTGAGAAGATTCATCTTTCCTCCAGATGTTCATTCTTGAAGAGCTGTCATTAGTGTAGGGCTGATCTGGGGTCTAATCTCACTTGAAGCAACAACGGTAACAATTCAAGCAGCCGTCGATTGAGTCGCGATCGCGCAGTCCATCACCCGTATTTACTAATAAAAACTCCCTCGATTTGAAGCTGAGGGAATTTCATTTTTTGTCGGTGTGGCAAGTGGGAAGCAACAGAGGTAGCAGCAGGTAGCCAGGGGGAAGCGCTACCCAGGTAGCGGGAGGTAGCCAGGGAGGTAGCAGCCAGGTAGCAAGCGTTACCTCCCAAAAATCGATATGTTTTTCCTTTGCTACCCGCTACCTGTTTCCCACTTCACCCACTCCCCTTTTCCTTCGCTTGGGGTGAAGGTTGATATTAGGTGAAGTTCCAGTAGCTCGATTAACAAATGGTCGATCGCTTCTGAATCAAGTGGGTTTTTACGCTTAGCTCTCCCCCAATCTTTTAAGGTAGCTACTGACAATTCTCCACCTTTTGAATGGATATACCGGGCAATAGCATTGAGCGGTTCAGGTAAGTTCTCATAGTTATTGGTTTGGGGAGTTGGAGCAACTTCTTTTGCCACTGTTTGAAATTCAACAGCGGCATTCAGTCGATAGGAATCTTCTAACTGCTGCTGTTGCGTTTTTGGTTGCGCTTTCACTTTCCCCATCCCTCCGACAGGTAACTCTGATTGAGGAATTGGGTCGGGCGCTGAAAATTCCTGTGCAAATTGCTCCAGTGTCGGTGTTGTTGTTTGAACAGGGGGTTCAAACACAAACGAGATCGCGTCTTTTTGTCCCGGCAGTTGCAGTTTCCCTTTGCCAGTCGCCTTGAGGAATCCTGTATCTAAATCGGCGATACCCGGCTCTAGCTCAACGATCGCCATGCCTTTGTCTCGCAGTCGTGCTCCTTTCTTCAATCCCATAAAGTCCAGGGATGGGTCGTGGGTGACGATTAATAGGGGTAAGCCGACTTTACGAGATTCGGTTAGCCCGGTTCGGGTGAACTCGTGCAGCAATTCTTGGTCCACATTCTCAGACCAGCTAGAGGCTTCCTCACAAATCACGCTTTCGACTAAACCCGCTTTCAAAAGCTGCTCTAAGAAATCATCCTCACTGATGCCTGACTGTTCAAAGATTTGATAGCGCTTTTTAATCAATGCCAGATAGGTTCTCATGAATTCTTCTACCGCTTGATAGTCTTTTCCGGCTCCAATCAACTTCATCCCTTGCCAAGTGGCGGCGCTGCCATGGGGGTTGAGCACGATGACTTTTTGATTGTGTGCCAATTTGTCAGCGGCGATCTCCCGGGTGAGGGAAGTCTTGCCACTGCCCTGTCCGCCCCAGACCAGCGTATTTTGCAGTCGAAAGAAATGCATCAGTCCCGTGATCGGGGTGGGTTCGTTGGGCGGGGATGAAGCCCCACTGGGAGGTTTGGATGGGGCAGTGTGGCGATTGGGTGGCACCCATTCAGGTTCAAACCAGCGATGTCCTAATGCTTCTGGAGATTGCTCTAGCAAGTCATCCAAGCGATCGCCGTAGTGGTCTTCTAGCAAATTCCAACCGTCTTGATTCAAAGGGATGCCCTTTTGAGCGGCATGGAGTAATTGCTCGGCAGCAGCGTTGGTGCCAAAGGATTCAGTGTACTCCTTAAGCTCATTGCCCCTGGCAGCAACCGCAGAGCCATTGTGCTTGATGGCAAACTCAGCACGAGCGATCGCGTTATTCTGCTTCTTTTGCGAGAGTGCCACTCCGCCCAAGGTGAGGGCACCTGCGACAAAGTAATTGGTAAATGCCAACGCGATCGCCCCCAGCCCCAAACTGCCAATCATCAGGTAGGGCACGTTATCGCACTCGTCCATTGCCTGCCTGACAGCGGTTTCGTTCCAATCTTCTGCGGTGTTATGCATGGGTAGCGTCCTCCTTTGCTGGGAAGATTTCGGGATAGAGGGATAGGGTAATTCGCACGATGCGATCGACGAGGAACAGCACTGAACCCATCAGGGCAACGTTGATCCAATCGATTTTGCCTACTTGAAACGTGACCAAATACCACAGGAAGGTAAACAGGTTGCCATCGGCGACGGGGGGGTGGGTGATAAAACAGATCGCCAATTCCAGGGCGTAGACGATGTTCCGAGTGCTGCAAAGGGTTTGATAGGTGCGGATCGGGTGATTGTTGTAGGAGCGCTTAAGGCTACTCACCGCCCGTCCGTCGTTTTTGCCGGGTCAGTATTTTGCCCAGGTTGCCCACTGCTCAATGATCCGGCGCATCCGCTTAGGATTGCGCTTGTACAGGTAGGGTGCGAGTTCTAAGCCCTGAAAAATGGCGTAGAGCAGGATTCCCAGCACGATCGCGAAGAACTGGGCGATCGCTTGGAACACCCCACCGATACCGGGCAAGGCAAACAGGAATTCAGCAAAATTGGTGAAGTCGATGCGGTTGGCTAGCAGGATGATGAATTCTTGAAAGGGTTGGACGTTCCAGGCGATCGCGAATGCCAACAGCAAACCCAACAGAACGCAGATGACCAGAAGGAGAGGACTCCAGCCTTCTTTTTGCTCGGTGGCTTTCCCTTTCTGGTCTGGTTTGTCAGTCTCAGCTTGTGGGTTCTTTCCGAAGCGAATCCGAAATTTACGCTTAGGTTTAGGTTTAGCAGTGGTTTGCGTCATGAGGGTTTCTCCCAATATTTAGGCTGAATCATTAGTGTTGAAGCCGTGCGTTGGCTCCACCGATGCGCCCATCGCCTGCTTGCGGGTTAATGCCGTGCAGGTCCATCGCTTTTCGCACGAGCTTGAAATCTTGGGTGATGGCAATATCGGTCATGGCAATTTCACCGCCTGTGTCTGCCATGATTGCGGTGCCTCCTTGGTTGTCACAGATCACAGAACCCGGCGCGAGACTTAAGCCGGTGGCAGGATTGACCACTTTTCCACCGGGGTAAACGTTGCCAAATTTGGCGGCGTTGCTAGCAGAGACCAGGAAGGTGCTACAGCCTTTCATCAGTCGCATATCAGCGGTTTCAGCTTCTTTTACGGCTTTCTCGGCATCCAGTGATTTCAATTCTTGTTCGGTGGAGATGGCAGCGGCTCGTTCTCTGATCTGGCTAAGTCGTTCTAAGTTGCGTTGAGTGTCGGGGATGGAGGCGATCGCGCATCCGATTAGCGCCACACCCAGAAATGCTTTGAGGATCGTGGGCTGATGGCGACGACGGTAGCGAAATGGTATTTTCATAGGGTAAATCCTTGAGTGGGTTTGCTTTTTGTAGGGGGCGATCGCGTTGCCGTCCAAAGTTCCGCGATCGCCCTCTCGTCAGTTCGTCTCTTGCGATAGTTCAGTAAAGGTTTCCTTGGCTCGGTCGTAGTCGGGGTCTGCGTCGGTTTCGAGAATCAAAGTGGTCAGGCGATCAAATAGGGGCAATTGACCAAGGCAAGGCGGCGCGGGTTTGGGTGGTTTGATTTTGGGGCGTTTCATTCGGATTCCTTTGACTGGCAAGGATGAAGAGCAGCAGTGCTAAGCAGAGAAAAGCGGTTACTTCCCCAACGCTTGCAATAGTTCCAAGGCTTCCTTCAATGAGTCGGTCTGGTCAGATTGTTCTGAATCAATCCGATAGGCTTTCTCCTGATAGCGCTGCTGTTGCAGCTTCAATGCCATCGCTTTGGCTGCGATCGCGTCTTTAGCTTGCTTGGTTTGGTTCAACTTTGCCTTGCGATTATCTAAGTCGGTTTCCATCGCATCACTGATTTGATCGGCTACCGCGATGAATTGGGAGGCGATGACTAGGGGATCTTCAAAGGTGATGGACTCGCCAAACCGCAATGATTCCAGGCTGAATTGGGCGGGTAGTTCTGGAGTGGAAAGCACGATCTGATGGTTGCCCACTTCTACGGTGGTCTGGATGGGTTCTGGTTCTGGTTCGGATGGGGCTATGTCGAATTCATGCAGCAGGCGATCGCAATCTCCAGGACTGACCCCTTCTGAAGTGTCGATGCCCAATTCTTTACAGCGATTGAAAACAGTGGTTTTGGCGAGGGAGTAGTCTTTGCAAAATTTGGTCAGTGAAGTCTTCATGGTTGCCTCTGAACGGTGTGGGCACTGGGTTGGAACGGCTGGAACGCACACGGAACAGTCGAAACAAAGAGCCTTCGTTTCAGATGCGTTCTAGCGCTGTTTCTGGGTTGTTCCGATTCCTGAAATGAATAGTAGCACAATAAATAATATTTTATGAGTAATAGATGATATAAATTACTCAACCGGGATCAGGATCAACATCATGAATGAGGTGTAAAAATGTATGATGACCCAACAGAGCTGCAAGACATGGCAGATAACGAGCGAATGTCAGTCTTAATACCTTCAGATCTCAAACAGGATTTTGAAGCCTTGTGCAAAGTTGAGCGCCGCTCAATGTCTGCTCAGGTTGTTCTGTTAATTGAAAGAGCGGTGAAGGAAGCTAAGGAGGAAGGAATTATTCCCACATCTGCCACTACACAAGGCAAGTAAGGAGAGCGATCGCGATGACCAAAACGCAGTTAGACCGCACATTAGATACTTTGGTAGATTTTGCGGATATTAACCGTCAAGCGCTTACCAGGTTGGCTGAATCAATAGAAACAGGCAATCGGCAACTGGTGAGCCGGATCGATGATTTAGCCGTCAAAATTGGCGAACAATCACAAAGCATCGACCGCCTAACTCAAAGCGTTGATCGGACGGCGCAAACCGTAGACCGACTTGCTCAGTCAGTTGATGGACATTTAAAAGTAGCTGAGCAACAATCGCTCAACATCATGAAGCTGTCTGAGTTGGTGGCAACCCAAGCGGCAACCGTTAATAAGTTGCTGGATAGAGTCGCGGCATAGAAAAGCAGAAGAGATCGCGACATTTTCCCAGATCTGCGGTTAGAGTCAGACAAGCTCTACAGTCAAAGCCGCAGATGAGCAAACCAGTTTTCCCGTTTGAAACCCCCAGGAGGTCAGCCCGTGATATAGAAAACCCTCTCAAAAGTCGAAACCCCCACTGCTAGTAACAGAAGGGGCGAAAGACTTGATTTAATTCGGGATAGGATTCGGAGACTCTAACTACCGCCGTCGAAAAGCAAACGTTAGGTCATCCAGCTTTAGCTATGCCAATTTTAGTAGCAATTTGTCAAATGATGCAACATCTTTGACGAATTTCACTAATTTTGCTTAGCTTCCTATCTGCCGTTCGTTCACCAGGCATAGGGAGTTAATCATGCATCGAAGATTTTGTGACCAGTGGGAGGACAGACCATGACTCTGCCTCTCATCTCCTCATTCCAGGGGTTTGGAGCTAAAACCCAACCCAGACGTTCCCATGCCAGTCCTCAGTTTCAGTCAGTGGCGGAAGGAGAAGATACCTTCATGGCACTGTTTCCCCATCGCCATGACTACATCTGGGCAGAACATCCCCAGCCCACCGCTAAACCAGCGTGGCAGACCGAGAGTCGTCACCCGCTCTCAGATCGCTTTATCCTGCAAGGCAGCTATCTCTACGGGGTGCGCTTTGGACCGAAAACTAACTACCTGCTGTTCGATATTGACAGCGGCAGTCTCTACCATCCCCGACGTGACCCGTTCGCGATCGCGCGTCTGGTGGCGGCCCTAGAAGTGCTGGGACTGGTCAGTTACATTGCCGTGACCAGTTCCTACAGTGGCGGTCTGCATCTCTACTTTCCATTTGAACGGGCGCAGAAGTCTTATGAGTTGGCGGGGGCGGTGCAAGCCCTATTGGAGAACGCAGGCTTTGTGTGCTCTCCCGGTCAGCTTGAACTGTTTCCCAATGATCGCGGCTTCGTCGATGGTAGGCCGACGCTCTATGCAGCTCATCGACTGCCGCTTCAGTTGGGTTCCTATCTGCTCGACTCCGATTGGCAGCCGATCTTAAGCACTCAGGATAGGTTTGTGCAGCAGTGGCAGCTATGTCAGTATCGAAACTCAGTCACGTCTAAAGCCCTTAGGCAAATGCTCAAAGTAGCCAAACGGCGGCGCTTTAGTCTTTCGGGCAAGGTGGACAAGTTCTTGAATGATTTGAATGCGGAGATTGAACTGGGTTGGACTGGTTCGGGGCAAACCAATCGGATTCTGGGACGGATTGCGATGAGAACTTACATCTTTGCCAGGATTCTCTATGGCTGTTGCCTGGAGGGTCAGGCGCTGGTGAAGAAGATGGTGGAGGTGGCAATTGCACTACCGGGTTATCGGGACTATTGCCGACATCGGCATGAGATCCAAAAGCGGGCGGAGGAGTGGGCACAGTCAGTGGAAACCTCACCCCGCTATTTCCCTTACCAGGGAAGGAAGGCTAAATCGAATCGGTCTGCTCAGCCAGCGGAAACTTCAACCTGGCATGAGCAGCAGTTAGAGGATGCACGGGGGCGAATTAAACGGGCGATCGCGCTCATGCTGGACTCTGGCACTCTGCCGATGGGGGCGACGGCAAGGTTTACTGCTTTAACCCAAAGCGGTATCGGAGGAGGGACGCTCTATAAACATAAGGATTTATGGCATCCCGAATACTTGATGCCTGTGGACTTCGGCGTGAGGAGTTCGGCTGAGGCTCACTCGAAGTCCGCTCAGTCGAACGACAACCCCCCGCACCCCCCAGAGTTGGACATTGAGCGCGAAGAAGACGCGCCAAAGTGTCCAAGCTTATTAGAGCCTAAGTCCAGTAATGCGCCATCTGGCAAGCCTTTGAGCGGTACACAAGAGTCAAATACTCAAGCAATAAGTAGTAATACTCAAGAGAAGAAGGAGGGGGTTGAGTTTGTGAAGCAGAAACTAGCTGAGATTGAAGCGGTGCAGGCGTATAAACGGGTGGCTCAGTTGGAGGCTTGGCAGCAGTATGGGCAGCAGGCGGGGCAGGTTACTCATCCTTCTGCGGCTCATGTGGACAAGATGCGGCAATGGTTGGAGTCGGGGGATGCGATTCTGGTGGCGGAAGCGGAGGTGTTTTTTGGTTGGATGCAGCAGAATTCAATGGGGTCTGAGTAGAAGGTTAATTCGTCATTCGCTGAGGTCGATTCAGTCAGCAACCTAACCACTTCAATCGATTGAAGTGGTTAGATTCTTTCGGCTGTTTCCATTCAATTGGTTTCCCTAGCGAGTAGGGACGTGGTTCACGACCTGTTCTAAAGTTTCAATTGGTTCGAGTTTCCATTCAATTGGTTTCCCTAGCGAGTAGGGACTCTAGCTATTCTCTTTAAAAGTCTGTCCTTAGCCTAGAAGGTTTCCATTCAATTGGTTTCCCTAGCGAGTAGGGACTTTACGATGGTCACTTCACGGTCAGCCCAAAAGTTGCGTACAGTTTCCATTCAATTGGTTTCCCTAGCGAGTAGGGACTAGCCCATTCGCAGTAATTGAGCCGCATAGGTTTCTTGTTTCCATTCAATTGGTTTCCCTAGCGAGTAGGGACTTCAAAAGATCAAGCTGATAGCAAAGTAAAAGAACTGTTTCCATTCAATTGGTTTCCCTAGCGAGTAGGGACCTAATGATGGCAACGGTACTAAAAGAAGTCAGAGCGTTGGTTTCCATTCAATTGGTTTCCCTAGCGAGTAGGGACTAATTATGTCTAACCCTAAAGTTATTTATCTAGTACGTTTCCATTCAATTGGTTTCCCTAGCGAGTAGGGACTGTACAACGCCCATGAGTCGAATGAATACTGGCTTGGTTTCCATTCAATTGGTTTCCCTAGCGAGTAGGGACTTTTCCTTTTCAGCATCGTGAATCATTTTGGTCACTTGTTTCCATTCAATTGGTTTCCCTAGCGAGTAGGGACTTAACACTCTGCAAGAAGCAAAAGATTACGCAGAATGTGTTTCCATTCAATTGGTTTCCCTAGCGAGTAGGGACTGCTCTCATCCGCCTAGAACGCAGCCATCACCCCACCGTTTCCATTCAATTGGTTTCCCTAGCGAGTAGGGACACACATTAATGGGTC
>JBGTAZ010000117.1:0-8829 GCA_041749615.1 Leptolyngbyaceae cyanobacterium
GCTTTCCTCTCGCTCGGTCGCGGTGGTGGGGGCGCGGAAGGCTTCAGAGCTGGGTATTCAGCGAGCCAAGAAGCTGGCAAAGCTGCTGGTGGAGCATGACTTTACCGTGATGTCGGGGCTGGCTGAGGGCATCGACACAGCGGCCCATACCGCAGCATTGGAAGCAGGGGGTAGAACCATCGCGGTAATTGGCACAGCGCTCAATGAGGTGTACCCGCGTCAGAATCTAGAGCTGCAAAAGGAAATTGCCCGCCGCTTCCTGTTGATCAGCCAAGTGCCTTTTTACCTCTACTCGCAGCGCGACTATCGCTACAACCGCTTCTTCTTCCCGGAGCGCAATAAAACCATGTCGGCGCTGAGTGAAGCTTCGGTGATTGTGGAGGCATCTGAAAGCAGTGGCTCACTCACCCAGGCAGAGGCGGCTATTCAGCAGGGCCGCAAGCTGTTTATTCTCAACTCCTGCTTTGAGCGCGGTTTGGACTGGCCAGAAAAATTCCTCAAGAAGGGCGCAATCCGGGTGGTGGATGGCAGCGAGATCCTAGAACATTTGGCTAGGCATGACTGAGGGTAGACCATTCCGCTGGCGCAAAACCGATGAGTCGATTGTGTTGGTGCATTGCCCCAACCATGAGCAAGAGTTTCTATTCTATGCTCGCACCTACACGATTGGGCAAGGCTATCGGTTTTCAGAGACGAATCAGCTTGTCCTCAATCTGAAAATGTCGCCGAACGCCCCAGATCAGCGGCTCCGCTACAAGCAGCAGGCGATCCGACGATTTGCCAGTGAGGTGATTGACCTGTTGAGAAATCGGCGTGACCCAGCTCAGCCATTGACTCTGGTGCCGATACCGCCATCCAAAGAGCGCTCACACCCAGAACATGATGACCGGATGGAACAGGTTGCTGAGGCGGTAGCAGCAGGTTTAGAGCAAGTGAGTTGGTTGCCCTTGCTTTCTATGAGTCAGAGCATGGAAAGCTATCACCTGCGGGCGGACGGGCGCGATCCAGAGCAGATCTACGCGCTGATGCAGATTGAGACGGGTGTAGCAGAACAGTCTCAGGCCGGAAGCCTCATTGTCCTACTTGACGATGTGCTGACCAGCGGCGCTCACTTTACGGCTGCGCGTCGTCGGATTCTTGAGGTCTTTCCAGACGTGACGGTCTTATGGGTGGAAAGGGAGTAATTCTGTCCGGACTATTGATTTCGGAAATTTTAGATAATGTTTGCGGATCCATAAAAATAACTTTAGAGTTAGCGCTTTCTCCAAGCTTCAAGTTAGCTTCTATAGTATCCTGAGTCATCAGCGCTCTTAGTGCTTCTTGAGCATAAGGCTGGGATTGCATTGCCTCAGCAAGATATCTCATAGCATTAATGGTACTTTCAATTTTCAAGAGATCAGCTTGTTGTTTTGCTTCTGCCTCTGTAATAGCTCCTCGCTTTAGACTCTCAGAAGCACGCTCTAACTCTAAAGCCTCTAGCAGTTTTTTGCTTGGGGTAATATTTTGAACCTCTACCCGCGTGATTTGTACACCCCAAGTGAGAGTCGCATCATCTAATTGTCGAAGCAAAGTAAGATTAATTTCAGATCTAGATGAAAAGGTTGCATTAAGCTCCATTCTTCCTAACTCAGATCGCAAAGCAGTTGCAACTATATTCCCAATGGCTGCTTCAACATCTTCAACAGCATAATATGTTTGCTCTAGCTGCAAAATACGCCAGTACAAAACTGCATCTGTCAATAAGGATACATTATCTTTCGTAATTGCTTCTACAGGTTTGAGATCTAATACCCGTTCGCGCGTAGACGCTTCCAAAACTATAGAATCGATAAGGGGAACAATAAAATTAAGCCCAGGGCTTAATTTTCGATGATATCGCCCAAACCGTTCTACTAAAGCTTCATTACCTTGATTTATAATTTTGATAGAACTAATTGCGTATGCTACAAAAATCAGAACACTGACAAGGGTTAATAAAACAATTGGTGATGCAAGTTTAGATAAAGAATCCAATATCATACTGATCAAGGTAGAAAGCTGATCAAATTTCCCAGGTGTTTCATTCATAAAACTTTGGCTCGTACTAAATCATTTTTACATTTTTTTGAGCGATTTCCATACTCTTAGAGTATTATCACTACTGCCGCTGACAATAAAACTTCCACTACTACTACAAACAACCGAATTTATTTGATTGGAGTGGCCCGATATAGATTGAGGCAATTTCCATGTGTCTAAAGACCATATCTTAATCCTTTTATCTCGACCACAACCTATAATAAATCTCCCATCAGGAGATACAGAAACACAATACATTCTATCCAAGACAAATTCAGAAACAGTACGCAATAATTCGCCGCTTGATATATTCCAAATTTTTATTTTCGCGTCATCACCACTACTGACAAGGGTTCCGTTAGTGGTATTAAATGCCAATGTTCTAATCCATCTTGAATGACCTCTCAAATTCCTGATTAACGTACCACTAGAACAATCCCAAACCTTAATTTCCATATCATCTCCACCACTCACTACATATTTACTGTCAGGATTGATTGCAACCGCCCTTATCCAGTTAGAATGGCCAGATAAGGAATGAACTAATTCACTAGTTTCTAAGTCCCAAATCCTAACGATTTTATCTTCACCTCCACTAATAACTGTTTTAGAATCAGAACTTATCGAAACCGAAAAAACTGCGCTTCTGTGTCCACTGAGATTTCTAATTTCTTTTCCTGTTAAAAGACTCCAAACCCTAACTGCTCCATCTTGATTCCCACTGACAATGGTTTGACTATCTTTGCTTATCCCAACTGAATAAACAGAGCTACTATGACTAGAAAGGGAGTGAATCAACTTTCCACTTTGCAAATCCCAAACCTTAATTGTTCTGTCATTACTTCCACTAACAATAGTTTGATTATCAGGGCTAAGGGCAACCGAGTTAACTGTATCTGTATGTTTTAGAATATGGACACATTCCCATTCTTCTTCTTGATGCTTAATAGGTTGTTTAGGAAGCTTCTGAAATCTTTCTCGAAGAGCACGCTTTTCTATTAGTTCCAGAGGAACATTTAGCTCTATTCCACTAATCTCTATCCGACCATCCTTCACAGGAAGCTTGCTGAAATTCTGTTTTGCTTCCTCTTCTCTACTTCTAGCCCATTGAGCAATACCTTGAGCATAGATCAGTATTGGTTGAAACTCTTCTAATGGTTGTGAGAAGGTATCTACAACCGATGCAAGACGTATGTATTCTGTACGATCTTGAGATTCCAGTCTTGAGAATGCTAATGCTAATTCATAAACTGCCATGTCTGGTCTAGTATACGCAAGAGCTGTCCATTTTTGCATTTGATTAAAATCTTGTATATGTATGTCACAAATGCCGGATTTCTGTTGAACATAAGCCAATAAAAAATCTGATATTTCATAAATTCTTTTCTTCCCAAATTGTTTATTCGTTTCCAATTCCTCAAGAAGAATATTTCTTAGTTCAATATCTATCTCATAAAGCTCATTCCCAACTTCATAACATAAATTTGATAGCAAGAGGTCTGATACTGCAATCCAGGGAACATTAAGTGCCTCTCCATGGACATCCCATTGAAAATTAGCCCATAACCTGTACAGTAAATCTGGAGTCAGTGCCAGCGAAAAAGCAGCATGGCAAGCAAAATAGAAGTGTGCTTGCCCAAAACGTTCCTGAAATATTTCAATACGTCGGTGGGCAACTTGGGGTTTCATCTTATTTGCTGAAGGGTTCATAGCACTCACCCCCTCCAGCCTTCAACATAAGCTGGTTTTCCGCGCAGCACATCAATTGCTCTTTCCACTCCCCAGGGGCTAATCTCAAACATTGGTAGTAGACCTGCAATCTCACCTGCTGTAGTTCCAACCCAACGTGGTTCTGGCAGTGGATTAAGCCAGACTAAATAACGCACTCTCTGCCTAAGCTGTGCTAAAAATTCCTGAGTTAAGCGCAACCGATTTTGATTAAATCCACCTCGTGCTGCTCCCGCGTCACTAAAAATTAGCGCAGTCGATCGCTCTGGATGAAGTTGAGACAAAATGTTTGAAATTGCTTCTGCTTGCTGCCGTGCGGAGTCTCGATAGAGAAACTGCATTGGGCAATTGTGAAAATAGTAGCTTCCTGCTCTTCCTAGTCGTCCACCTTGCTGAGCTGTGTCTACCAAACGTTGAGATAAAGCATGAAATGGCACCATTGAGCCTTTTTGATCGATTAGTAAGAGAAGTTCAGTTCGGTTTAAACGTGGAGGTACCAAAACAGGCTCTAGCAAAATTCCTTGCTGTACTATGTTTTCAATTGTTGCTTCTACATCAAGCTCAGTCGGTATCCCTTCTCGTACCATTCTTCGTAAATGTCGCCAGCTTTGTTTCAGCTGCCGTCGATTAATTGGGAAATACTCATCACTCTGAGTAAAGTGAGTGCCGATATCTTCATTCGAGCTGGGGATCATCTTTACCACCTCTGCTGCCTGAATTTCATCTTCTACCTCTATAAGTTCAGTTGAAATTGGCATAGAAGAATCGTCTAAAATTGAGCCAGGTACTATATTGGTTATAGCCTCTTCCTCAGATTTGATATCTAAAACTTCTGATTCTCTATCAGTTTGAGTAGATAGAAAATCTGATTCTGTTTCTTCGTCTCTACAATTATTTTCATCATCATCTTTAGTAATAGGATTTGTTGATGAAGAGGGTAAGAGTACTTGCTTGAAATAATAGTTAAATAGTTTGTCATCATCTAAAGACTTCACCCAAAGTGTACGACAAAGATCAACCAATACTTCTTGGTTAGTGGAGCCAAAACCCATGTTCAAAGCTCGCAGTAATAGTTGATATTCATCAATTCCCAAGAGCAAGCCTGCCTCTCGCAATCGAGTAAAGAGATCAAGCAATGGAAATTCTTCTTGGGATGTGACAAGACTCATAGCTCTCACTTCAACTTTGCCTGCTCTCCATAAAGACGGTAATCATCCCAGGTTTTCAGCAAAACACCTGGATATAAAAGCTCCTCTTTCAGCTTAGACAGAATCTCATCCTCCTCATAGTGACTAAGAATTTTTACCCAGTCCATCAGTTCACTAGTGCTGACTTTCTTACGGGCTATACCAGATTCCATTTTCTTCCGTAATTCCAAAAAACGTTCAAGAATTGCATCAATGGTTTCAGTATTTTTTAGTGGTGAAGTTGGGAAATGAGCGTTAATGATCTCAACCAGTTGCTGTCGTTCTGGAAACTTGACATAGTGAAATAAACAACGTCGCAGAAAGGCATCTGGTAAGTTCTTTTCATCGTTACTGGTAATAAATACAATGGGCGGAACCTTTGCCTGAATTTCCTTAAATGGACTGGACGCTTTCACCTCTGCTACCGTAAATCGAGACTCATCAATCTCTAACAAAAGATCGTTAGGAAAATCGATGTCAGCTTTATCAATCTCATCAATGAGAACAACTGTAGGTTCGTCATTTAGGAAAGCACGCCCTAGTGGTCCCCATTCCACATAAGCATCAGCATCTTTGGCGCGAAAAGCTGCGTCCTCATCAATTCCTGAGTTTGCAAGCTGGGCATCTCGTAGCCGCCCCACAGCATCATAGGTATAGAACCCATCTCGTGCTCGACTCGTAGACTTTACATACCAAGCTTCGTAAGGTAATCCTAATTCATAAGCCACTGCACGGGCTAACTTTGTCTTACCACAACCTGGCTCCCCTTTCAAAAGCAAGGGGCGTTCGAGAACAATGGCTAAATTCACCGCCTCCACCAACTTCTTACTAGGCAGGTAAGGGTATAGCAGCTGACCTGTCTTCGGATCGGTTTCTCCCAATTTTGGTTGTTGTTGCCCAATATATTTTAATTGTTTCCGTTCTAAAGCTTTAACCATTTCCCCTGCTCCTCCTGCCAATCGTAGCCAAATCGATAACAAATCTCGTCCAAAGCCAGTTCTGGTACTCCATCATAACTTTTTTCTAAAATTGCTTGAGTAAACTGTGATGGTTTACTGGTCAGATCGGCAGGCAGTTTATGATAAACTCCTTGAATCCAGTCCATCAAATCTCTATTAGAAAACGTAGCGATCTTAGGCGATCGCACAGGAATTTGGGGGTTCCAAGAAACATCTAGTTTTTCCACAAACGGGATCTTAAAATTACTAGAGTAATCCCCGTAATCCACTAAAAACATCAGTAACCTATGAGTATTATCTAAGCTTTGCAAGTCCATAGCTCGCTTGACTAACGGAAGCCAAAATTTCTCAATTAAGCTGTGGAAATCCTGCTGTGCAATAGAATCAACTTTGTGAAAGACAAGAAAGACATCCTGAGTTTGCCACCATCGACACACTCCATCAATGATCTCTTCTAGAGAATGATCGCTTCCTACTAACCCCAAGTGATCAGCAATGTCATCCCACAAAGCTTCTATACTGCTCCGTCTAACTCGCCGAGTGAGATCGACTCGAATAATCTGACCATTGATTGAATTAGGAACATACTGTTCTACCAACCGATTGAGGAGCCATTTTTGTCCATATTCGGGTAGGCCATAAATTAGAAGAGCAGCTACAGACTCTCTTTCTAGCATTTGCATAAATAGGAGAGTCTGATCTCGATATCCTAGTCCCCACAGCAAAAACTTCAGATCCTCACTTTCAATATCATTCCAAAACTCTGCCAAAGCTTCAATAGAAATAGCCAATCCGTAGTTGCCCTCATCCAAACGATGGCTGACTACTCCTAAGACATAGCCGCTGCTTAAATCAAGGATTGGAGAGCCACTATAACCAGGCTGCAAGGAGTAGCTATCTGTGATCCGTAAATCCCAAGCATAAACTCGTTGCCTCGAAAGCATTGACTGTAAACCAACCTTCTCCCCTAAATTTCCGTGTAGAGTTCTTACCACCATATGCTCACCTTGCATCTGTTGAAAACCAGCAGTTTGGAAGGCTTTATCTTTATCACCACAGGATTTACAGTTTAGTGGACTTCCGCTCAGTCCCTCTACTCTCAGAACCGCTAGGTCAATGCCTACCTTTTCCCCAGAAGCGATAACTTTGGCAGGAATATCATCAGCTTTGATGATCTGCTCACTTCCTCTATCTTTAACAACGTGGGCACAGGTCACAACATAAGCTGCCCCTCTGCACCGGCGAATAATGAACCCTGTGCCAAACCGGGGATTCTTGCCATCGCTTTTAGTAGTAATAAGTACAACAGACTTTGTTAAATCCACTGTCATTTATGTCAGACTTTTGGGCTTGAGGATCAGTTTAACCGTCAAATTTGCTGCCGCTTTCGATTTTGTTACATATATATTTCCTTCCGTCTCAAAGCTCAGCCCCAACACAATCTCAGCCTGTTCAATTCCCATATCTTCGGCCTCGATCTCTTTCCAGGCAGCAAGTACAGGGCGGCAAGTTTTTACAAGAATTGGTCGGATTTTGTCTAGAGTCGCGTCCGTAATTCGTTCTGCAGAACCACCTGAAATGGGCTGAACTTGTCCAACAGGCATCTCGACTTCAATCAAAGTGCCATCCTCTAGCCGAATTAATTTTGTAGCCATTGATACCCTTTACTTTTAAGACATCTCATTGATTAGATTGTTTAAACTCTCATCTTATGCAAGCTGAGCTGATAGATGTGAGCTAATTTCCTTACTTTAAGTGATCTTTTAATAAATAAAGTGTGCAGGCAAATATTACTTACAGCATTAAACCACTATCTCACCGACAACTTTAAGGCGACTTGATGCCACATGGCAACAGTTAATCTTCCTGAGACTGTCCCCAAAGGACTCCGCCCAGCTCCGCCCAGCTCCGCCCAGCTCCAGCTTGTTGACTAGCACCGACTCTGCTGCGCTCGCCCGTGCATTGAACCACTAATTATTTCTCCACCCGCCAAGCACTCTCCGCCCCATTGCGCCCCATCCGCGTAAACCTGAACCCATAGCGCTCGACAGTCTGACCGCTCAAACTCTTCACCCCTAGCAGCGGAGCCAGTTACGAGGTGCTGAGCCACCACCCCTGATCACAAGCTTCCTGAATTGCCCGCAGATTCGCCAGCGGATCAGGTGCAGGTACAAACCGAGTCACCATCTCCCCCAGAACAGTCAGCGTCTGAGCGTCGAGAGCCATCTGTCCGGCAGACTGTAGGCCAGATTGTCCGACAGACTGTAAGCCAGACTGTCTGGCAGACTGTGAGCCAGACTGTCTGGCAGACGCGATGAAATCAGCTGTGATGCCACCTGCCTGAATATGCTCATGCAGCCGATCCAGCAAAGCGAGCTGCTGGGCGTTGACATAGGCTTTGTTGCCCTGCCGCTCTGGTTTGATCTCCAGATCATTCAGGCGGTTGTAGACCACAGAGCGAGTGATGCTGTAGCGAGCGGGGAGCTGGGCGACAGAGATGCGATCTAAGGTTGTTTGGCTCATCTGGCAGACAGTCTGGGAGACAGTAGGACAACTATTGTACTAACGAAGCGGCAGAAACTCTCAGGGGGTGTCTGGCAGACTATCTGGCGACAGGTGGATCAGGCGGCTGCTCAGGTGGATTCTGCTTTACAACTTCTAGTTCGTTGCGCCCCATCGCTTCAATCAGGTCGGATTTAGATTTGTAGCCCAATTTCTGCGCCAGCGCTTCTAGGCCAGCCCAAGCTTTCGGAGTCACCATTACCCCACGTCGAATCTTCAGTTCATCTCGGTCGGCGGGCACACCACGCGGTCTGGGCATCCGTTTGAGTTTTAATCGCTGCCTCATAAGTATGTATGCATACGCTAATCGTTCATAGTCATACATTTTAGATCCA
>JBGTAZ010000118.1:0-5722 GCA_041749615.1 Leptolyngbyaceae cyanobacterium
GTCGCCCTTGATTGGCATGACCGTTGAGGAAACGAGCCTGCGTCGCTTAACCGGGATCAGCCTAATGGCGATTCAGCGAGAGGACGGCGAAGAAGTGGATTATCCCGATGCGAAGACGATGCTGCAACCGGGCGATCGCCTGCTGGTTGTGGGCGAACCGGAAGAATTGGCTGCCTTCGATGAATTGGCAAACGGGAAGGCAATGGTGCCGACTGAGAACGCCTCCTGTCAATGGCTGCTGTTGCCTGAAACCAGCCCTGTGGTGGGCAAAACTCTTGCAGAAGTTCACATTCGCCGTCAGTTTGGCGTGTTAGTTCAGGCAATTCGCCGCGAAGGTCGATTCATTGGGTTCCCCGATGGCAACAGCGATTTGCAAGTCGGCGATCGCTTACTCCTGTGTGGCAGTCTCTATGCACTCAATCAGGCAAGCCGCTGGATCAGTCCTGCCCAATCTGCTCAGGTTGTACCCTTCCCATTGCCCATGGTTAGCGTCACTGACGCGATCGCAACGATGCAAGATGAACGAAGCACTGGCGTTTAGAGAGATCATTCGTTTGATTGGGCTGAATTTTTGAGCAATGCCAGGGTGCTGTAGAGGTGAAAAGCGGAATCGAGATAGCAATCTTCGGCACGGGAGAGAAAAAGCTGAGGCTTCAAACGGCTCAAGGGAACTGTGAAATCACCTACAGTTTCAGAAAATGTAGTGAAGTCGGACAAAATGGGCACTGGGGGCAACTGCTGATTCAAACAGGTGAGTAGGTGGTTCCACTGTTGGCGAATGGTATCGGCTTCAAAGGAAGCAAGAGCACCTTGCTTAAAGTTATAGCGACTGTCGTGTATCCGCAAAATGCAGCGGCGCGACGGCAAATGCAAATCGCAAAAGTGAGCATAGTCTTCTACCTTATCTGTCCATTCTGGGCGATCGCGATAGCCTAACTCGACCACTTGCGAAAAAATCGGCAAAATCCCTTCAACCCGTTGCGTCACTTCTGACCAGACAAAGGACAAGGAACCCAACTGTCCGTTAGCATTTTTGCAAACTACCGTGGGATTTGGCACCAGCGTCGAAAAGTGGCTGACGTGAAAGACTTGGATTGCCTCTACTTCTGAAGTTGCCGCCCAAAAGATGGGAATGCCTGCTGCTTTTAAGGCTTGCCCCACGGACTGTAATTCGGCAAACGCACCCACCCGATAAAGCTTCCAGCCACGACTGGGAAGCAATGCTTTGGCGGTATACAGATCCAACTTCATCACAGTCGCGAATCGCTGCCCCAAATCGCTCCGAGATTCAGCAGGAACCGCCTCCAAAATCATGAATCCTTGATTGGCAGTCACATTCTGTCGCGGGGGTTGCGCGATCGCCCGTGTTTCTTTAGGCAATTCCCTAACTCCACCCAACCGCTGCAACCCTTGACGCGCCTGAGCAATCAGCTTGGAATTTGTTTGGCTTTTCAACAATTGCCGATAAATTCCTTCCGCCGCCTTGGTTTTACCCGATACTTCTTGTAAGCGTGCCACATACAACTGCACCCAAGGATCTTGCGGCGATCGCTTGAGCAATTCCTTTAACAACTGCGCCGCTGTCTGGTAATCTTGGCGCTCAAAGGCGGCTGCAACTTGGTCAAGCATAGAAGAAGGGAATAAGGGTGAGAGAACAGGATTAGAAACTTTACACTGAAATCATCTTAACGACCCAGTGGAGCGATGGCAGGTGACCTCACCTGTAACAACAAATCAGCAAGCTCTACTCCAAAGACGGGTAGGCATTTTGCAGGTTCTAAACGTTTTGCAAGTACCAATGGAGTCGGTCATCGGCTTCTGAATATCGAGCAACAATGCCCAAGGCTTCTAGGGTTTCGAGGCAGGTGAGAATAACATTTTTTTGGCGAGAGGCTCCTTTGAATTGCGCGGCGATTTGCTCCACTGTCCATTCGCCGCTTTGAGTGCGAAGTAGATCGCGTACTGCTGCCAATTGGTCTTTGAAAGCTTTGGGAAACTTCTGTTGTTCTACAGGGGCGATCGCGCTTTCAACTTCGATTTCGGTAATGCCTTCAATTACTCGCTGAGTCTGAGTTTCGCCCGGTGCCTGATACTCTGGACGCAACCAGCGAATCAAGCCATTGCGTTCTTCTTCGGCTCGTTCAGCATTCAACGCCACCAGCCGTTCTAAGATGGCTTCCTCTGCTCCCTCTGCTCCTCCTGCCAGGTCTTCCCAGCCATACGCCTCAAACACCGCTGCATCCAACTCATCATGGATTTGCTTCAGCGTGGAAACCAGCGCTTTGTGGTTGAAAGCGCGATCGCTGTCAGTCAACTCAACCCCAGCGCGAATCTTCTCCAGCAGGTTATACATGGCGGTAATGGTGACATCGGGATGCTGTGCCTGAACCCGCTTCCGATGAGCATCCAGCCGATCGCCCAACTCGCGAATTTTTTGCTTGCGATCGTCTGTGGGGTCAGGGAAGGGGAATGGATCGAAGCAACGAGTTTTGTTGTAGCGTGGTCTATCTTCTAAAGTTCCGCCTGCTGCAAGTGACCATGTGACATGAATTTTGCTAGAAAGAACGCCGAGGTAATAAGCATCGTCGAGAGCGATCGCAATCAGCATATTGTCTGGAATAACATCGTGTTCTAGAAAAACAAATACACGGTGTTTAGCTGTTTCTACTGTGACAATATATCTCTCAAGTTGCTGCAAAGCTGGTCTTAAAGTAGCTCTTGCTTCACCATATATCCACCAGTTGTCACGAAGTGCCTTGCGATTATTAGTATCTCGCTCAGGTTTAACTCTCTCGTAAACCCATTGATAAACAGATGGGTATAACGTTTGCACTTGTGAAATCGATAATCCGAATAAATCAATTGTGTAAAATCCTCTGGGTCGATCTGTAACGTCTCTGCCGTGGAGATATGGCTTAATTACAGAGCGTAGCTGAGTATCAGTTTCGTATCCCAAGAGAGCGGCTTCTTGTGGAGTGACTAAAAAGCCCGCGCCTGTCATTTTCATTCCAGGACATGACAGACTTAAATTGGCTTTTAGTTTTACTGTGCTACTGACATCAGCCCCAGATTGAAGAGCACTAAATATTTTAGTGACTTGCTGAAACTGAACATCAACTTTCTCTGCCGAATCTTCTGGTGTTTCGGCATGAATTTCTTGAACAACGGTTCCAAGCTGGGCGACTCGGACAATATTTGATGCATCCGCCTGTCCAACGGTCATGGCAATTCTGACTGCTGCACCTTCATCTTCTACCCAAGGATGATCAGCAATCGCAAAAATCAAGCGAATCGGATCTTTTTGATTTTGATGAAACTCAATCACTTTTCGCTGACGAACTTGATGAATGCTGTTGGTGGTGATGAAGCCAAATCGAGTAATAGTATTTGCTCTGGTGAGTTCTGCGGCGTTGTGCCACCAATACATGACGAAATCAACCGTTTCCGGCACATCTGGATAAACCTGGCGCAGCGTTTCTGTGTAGCCATCACCCAAGCGATCGCGCATTCTGGCATTGCCAATAAACGGCGGATTGCTCACCACATAATCCGCCTTTTGCCACTCTGCGGGGCGCGGATTGATGTAGCGGTAAATCGGGATTTGATCACTGGGATCAGGCACCTGTTCGCCCGTCACCGGATGTTTCATCGTGCGTCCGCCCCAGCGGCTTCTCACCCTGCCCGTTTTCGGGTCAATCTCTGGTTCCTTGCCGTCATACGCCAGCACCGCATCTCGACATTCGATATTGTGGTATTCGCGCAGCACAGGAGCCACTGGGGGCAGGTTGCCAAACCGTCGAAAGTGCCACTGCAAATAGCCAATCCAGATCACCAGATCCGCGATCGCAGCCGCACGCGGGTTTAGCTCAATCCCCAAAAACTGTTTAGGTGTAATTTGAATCCGGTTTATCTCAAGTCGCATTTGTGCCTGTCCGGTGATGTCTTCCAGCCGTTTCAACACCTCGGTTTCTAGCTGCTTCATCAAATCCAGCGTCACATACAAAAAGTTGCCCGTGCCACACGCCGGATCAAGAATTTTCACCTCGCACAGTTGAGTAATGAACGCTTCCAGCACCACAGCCGCTTTCTTCTTTTGCCCCGCCGTCGGCTCCGTGTTCACGTCTCCCAAAATCTGCTTCACCTCCCCCTGCACCAGATCCCACTGTTCCCGCAGCGGCTCCATCACCACCGGGCGCACCAACCGCTCCACATAGGATCGCGGGGTATAGTGTGCCCCTAGCTTGCTGCGCTCTTTCGTATCCAGCGCTCGTTCTAGCAACGTGCCAAAAATCGCAGGCTCCACATCCTTCCATTCCCGCTTTGCCGCTGTCAGCAACACCCCAAGCTGATCCGCATCCAACTCAAACGCCGTTGCCTCGGCAAACAATCCCCCATTAAATTGCAACAACCTGCCATAAAAGCCAAACGGGGTGCCATCATTCATCGCCTGCCAGAGTGCTTCTACTTCCGGCTTAAAGCTTTTGGGATTGAGCAACCAGCGCGTCTCCAACGCCTCCGTAAACAGATGCTCCTTCAGCAAGCCCACATCTTCCGCAAACATCGTAAAAATGCAGCGCATCAGAAAATGGGCGACCTGTTGCGGTCTGCCCTCATTGCCCTCATCCCCCAACCCCTTCTCCCCAGGGAGAAGAGGAGCCAGATTTGCTTCCTTCTCCCGTGAGGAGAGGGATTGAGGGTGAGGGTTTCTCTCCAACGTCTTCGCCAATTCCGCCAGATCTGCCGCCACTTCTCGCGTCACCTTCGCCGCAATTTTTTCGGGGTTGCGCTTTTGCGGATCGGTAAAAATATCCACAAATAGATCAAAAATCTCTGGCTGGCGTAGATCGGTGAGCGCAATATCCCGCCGTGCCCCATAGCCGCCATAATCCCCGTTGAAGCCGAGCCAAAGCTCAAAGTGATCGCCAATATCACAGGTCAACAAAAACGGCGGTTTGCTGCTCAGATTGCGCGTATAGGCGATCGCCTGCACAAATGCCGCCTCCATTGCTTTCAGGTAAGTATTCGTGCCGCGTCTTGCCGTTCCTTCACCCGCGCGATCGCCGCCCTGCTTCGCCTCAATCAAAAAATGATCGGCTTTGTAAAAATCAATGTAGCCCGGTGTTTTCTTGCCGCTGGGGTGATAGATCGTGATGTGTTTATCAAAGCAGTAGGGCACCATCGCCGCACTGCCATTCACATTCGGACGCTCGACTCCCAACGCATCACACAGTTCCGTAAAAAACATTTGATAGTTGGCGCGTTCACTGCCGCTAGAGGTTTGCCAGCGATCAATAAACGACTCAAGCGTGTCTGCATCGGTTGAGGGCATATGGCTTTTGAGCTTGGGGCAATCAGAGCAAGTGGGGTTAGCTGCCGTTGGGCGATCGCGGGCGCTGACTCATCAGTTCGCAAAATCTCTTTTCCTCAGTGTTCCCCCTGGCTTCTCCAACCTACTCACTCTCAACCCACAATGTCGAGGGTTAGTCGAGAATCAGCCTGATAGATCACAGTTGTCATCTCTCTTTGATGAAGTGTTGAAAAGCCAGTTGCTTGTTTCGGCTGATTTTCCTCAACCCATTCAAGCAGAAAAACTGATTTTTGATGTGGAAAAAGAGGTTGAGGAGGAAAAATGGGCGCTGCTGAATCGAGATATGAAATTTGTAGGGGCAATCCCTTGTGGTTGCCCTCCATCTTCGTCAGGGTAGGCACAAGACCTACCCCT
>JBGTAZ010000119.1:0-4403 GCA_041749615.1 Leptolyngbyaceae cyanobacterium
AGCGCGATGTTGGGAACGCTTAAAAGTGGCTCAAACAGATTTAGAGACAGCGATCGCCGATAGTTTTGTTTATACAAATTCCCGCCTGCCCAAACAATCCCAACTTTTAGGAGGTGATTATTTGCGGAAGGTGTCGCGATCGGCAGTTGCCAATCAGAAGCAGGCGGGTGAATATAGGGCACCGAGCATGGCACCGTTTCCAAGGTTGTGCCCAAAATTGCAGGCAAACTCATGAGCGGCGCATACACATCAAACGCCGGTAGCGGCAACCCCAACGGGATAAAATCTGCGATTCCTGGCAGCGTAGACAGCAAGGGAATCAACGGACGGTGACACGTAAAAATGACTCTCCCACCGCTTTGAGTGGCGATCGCCGCATAGCGAATAAATTGCAGCGTGTCACCTAAACCTTGTTCTGCATGGAGCAGCAGGGTACGCCCTGCCAGTGGTTTGCCATCCCACACGGGCTGTTTAAACGGGCAGGGTGGAAACTCAGCCGTCTTAAACCGCCACTCATATTCCACAAATCCTTCCCGAAAATTGCCTTGCTGCAACAGCATCAGCGCCCGATTATAACGGGCGATCGCCTGATTAGGGCTGAGAGTGAGTGCGCGGTTTACAAGGCTGAGCGCTTCGTCTAAATTGCCCTGATCCAGCATCGCTTTAGAGATGCCAATCAGGCTGTCAATGTTATCCGGTTGTAGGGCAAGCGCCTGTTGATAAAAGTGAACTGACAAACTCGATTTTCCTTGCAATTGCAAAGTCGCTCCAGTGCCGTTGAGCGCCGTGATATTGGTAGGATTTGCTGCCAAGGATTGTTGGTAAAGCATAATCGCTGGCTCATATAATCCTTGCCCTAAATAGATGCTTGCCAAAACATTATGAGTTTGCACATTGGCGGGTTCAAAGTTGATCGCCAGATTGAAATGGGCGATCGCCTCATCCATCAACCGTTTTCCCTGTTTCCACAGCGCCAAGTTCAGGTTTTCTCGCGCTTGTCGATGCTGTGGGCGCAGGGTCAACGCCTGCCGATATAGCACAATTCCTTGCTCTAAGTTGCCCCGCTGACAGCAAATCACCCCCAGCATGGAGAGCGCATCCACATTTTGGGGCTGCTGCTGCAAAATTTGACCATAAAGCTGCTCGGCTTCAGCAAATTTTCCGGATTGGTGGTGGGCGATCGCCCGGTTAAACAGTTCCGCCGGATTCACAGACGATGGATTAAGCGGAAAGGAGCTAGTCAACAATCATCTCCTTTGACCAGGATGAAAGAACAGGGTTAGTCTATCGCTTCTGCTAGCGATAGCAGACAGCAACGTCAATCTCATTTGACCGATTGAAACAGTTGCGAAGTAAAGTTTGCGAATCAAAGACTTTTCGGTAATTATAGATCACCGTCTCATCCGTTTTGTTTCATGCTGTCCTTGCCATGATGATCGAAATTGTTCCCTTCACCTTTGAGGTTAGCCCAGTCGCGATCGCCGGAACGAGTTTGTGGTCATTGGCACTTTATTTAGGTTTATCCCCCCTCAGCGAATGGGTAAGTCATCAACTCAGCCGCTGGTTCAATTTTGCCGAGCGATCGCTCTACTTCTCAGAAGAAGAATTTGAACGCGATCGCCCAGGACGCGAAAACCAAAATGCTTTCTACGCTTCTATTTTTAGTATTTCCCCCTTTTTTCTGTTCGGCGGAGTGTGTAACTTTGGAGTAGAAGCCGCCTTGGGAGAAAGCTGGGCAATCAGCATTGGCATCCTCGCATGTCTGAGTTGTGCCATTTACGAACTCGGACGCAGAGACGGAATGGAGTGACCCCGTTAAAGTGACTATTGCAGCGCTTGGTCAATTTGTCGAACAAAATCAACCGGATCAAATGGCTTAAAAATGATTAACACTACCCCCAGGTTGGGTAAGCGATCCATATTGGGCAAATAGCTATTGGCAGTTAATAGCACGACTGGAATCGGTTGGGTTGTTGGATGAGAGCGTAAACCTTGCAAAACGGCAAACCCATCCATTTCAGGCATCATCACATCTAAAACAATCGCATCTAGCTTTTCAGTCTTAGCTTGCTGCAATGCCTCTTTTCCTGACGCTGCCGTTAACACGTCCCAGCTTCCTAAACGCTGTAAGCAGGCTGCTACTACTTCTCGAATCACCGCATCATCATCCACCACTAAAATTTGCTTGGCAGTCATATCAACTACTCCAACTGTTTGCTCTCAACAATTTGACCCAAATGGAGCAGTTTTCACTGACCGACGGTCTTGTCTTACAGCCGTTTTCGCCCCCCTAGCCCCCCAATTCTGGGGGGAACTAGAGCCAAAGTCCCCCAGAATTGGGGGATTTAGGGGGCTTATAGAGTTTGCAAGCGTGGCACATTCATCTGAAAATAGCTGTAAGCAACTCAAGCCGTAGCTCTAGAGTAAGTAAACAATGTGGAGAAAGTTTGCAGAAATCGCCCCAAACTGTGAAGAAACGTTAAGTCGCGATCGCTCCTATCGATTCCGTCCAGCCCAATAGTTGGCTAATCTCCTTTGAGATCTGAATCGGGTCAAAAGGTTTAACAATTAATCCTGCAACACCCAATTGTTTGTACTGGAGTTGTTCATTGGGTTGAACTTTGGCAGTCAGAAAAATCACTGGAATTGCAGTCGTCTGAGGGTGGCGTTGCAGGTGTTGCAGGGTTTCGAGACCATTCATTCCCGGCATTGAAACATCGAGTAAGATGACATCGGGCACCTCGGCGATCGCCGATTGAATCGCCTCCTCCCCAGACCCAGCCGCAATCACTTCCCAGTGGGCAAGCTTCACCAGGCACATTCGCACCACTTCGCGAATCCGCTCTTCATCATCTACCACCAAAACTCGTTTACTGATCATGCCGCTTGCACCCAATTTTATCCAAGGTAACTAACTTGACACAGAAAACGTACCCTAATTGCGTGCAAAAATCACCCTGGAATCGTAGCAGCACTATCCAATCTTTGATTGCCAACCTAAATAATAATCTGCAATTGCAAACTCAAAATTTAGGATGAATGATCTGAAACCAAATCACTGAGATTTTTTTTGCGACCCAGCCGACTTCTCAAACACCCTCTTAGGCTGCTATGATACATTGCTAGTAGTTATTTGCCGATGTGGCTCAGTGGTAGAGCACTCGATTCGTAATCGAGCGGTCGTGGGTTCAAATCCCACCATCGGCTTTCAGAGAAATCCCCGAAACAATACGGTTTGAGAGGGTTCCGGTTTGAAGGGTGAATCGGGCAAGCAGCGATCGCCCGGAGTGCATTGAAACACTTGTAGAGGCATAGAAAGCATCTAGTATCTCTGCACTTCAACCGCATCCGATTCTATAACTTGAGTTTTATTATTCAACTGAAGGGTGACGATCGCTTTTACTTTACCCACTCCTGAATAAGTGCCTGATTGAGTCAAATGAAAGTCGCGAGTAGAACTTTGCAAGGGTCGCAACAGAATTTCTTCAGGTTTTTGGTTGAGCAATTCAACTCGTCCACTGACGCTATTTCTAATCTCGATTTTCTGAATGCGGACTATTGAATCGGTTTCTTGAAGATTTTCCAGTTCGATGAACACGGCGGCTGAATGAATTGGGCGATCGAATTTTGCAGCAGTACCTAACGGAGATAAGGTTTCTTCTCTGGCGATCAGGCTAGTCCGTTTGATAGCAACAGAAGTGGAGGACATGGCGCGTTGAGTAGGTAAAGGACTGGGAGAACCGTTGGCAATCAGGCGAGTGCAAGCAAGCACACTGGTAGAAAGAGTCAATAAGATAAAAAGTCTGAACATGCTATCCCCTAGGACTAATCTGTGGCTAAAGTGAGAAGAAAGGATAACCAGAAGATTGCTCCTAGTTATCCTTGGGGTTAATCAAGTAAGAAAATCTTAGACATTGCTCCATTCGACGCGAGCGTTGAGTGCTCTCAGTTCACTAAAGGTGACATCCGCGTGGGTGTTGCCCCAAGGGTTATTTAGGCGGAAGCGACCAGTTGTCGCATTGTAGGAGGTGATGGTGTAAGCGTGACCATTGACTACTCCAAAACCAGCGCCGCTAACAAATCCTGCGGTGATGGGAACTGCACCGTTGACTAGAGTAATCAACTGAGCGGAAGTCATTGAGGTCGCTAATTGACTGGAAGAAGATGCGCCTGTGAGAGTCTTCAAGGTAGAAGCCATCCAGCCGCCATCCAAAGCAGCATAGCTGTTAGCGTTGTTGCGTCCGATGTAGCCAGATTGGTTCACTTGGGCGAAGGCTTTTTCTGCTAACGCAACCCACAGTTCGTTGTTGCTTTCTGCAAAAGAACCGCCGTTCCAGCCAGCATAAACAGAGCCATTACCTGAATTGACTGGGAGGAAGCGATCGACGGTGAGATAGTCTGCG
>JBGTAZ010000120.1:0-21787 GCA_041749615.1 Leptolyngbyaceae cyanobacterium
AACAGCGCCCGCGAGATCAGCATGGCAATGACGGTAATGGCGATCGCCTGCCAATTTTCGCCCAGTTCTGAAAACTGCATCTGATCGCCAATCAGCAAGAACACAATTGAATTGACAAAGAATGATAAGAACTCCCAAAACTCCGTCACAATCACGCGGGTGCGGGGGTTCATGCCAATGCGAGAGCCAAAGTTACCCAAAATCAACCCGGTCGTTACCGTTGCAATCACGCCAGATCCGCCTAACCGTTCTGCTAGCAAATAGGCTCCATAGGCAGCAACTAGCGTTAATGACTGCTCCACGAGTGGCAAATCAAACCGTTGAGTCAGGTAAGAAATCGCGAATCCGAGCAGCAATCCTGTTCCGATCCCCACGCCAATGACTACCACAAGCTGAAGCAGCACGGGTTGAACTGCCAGATCTGCGTTGCCCATCGCCAGCCCAACGAGAACGCCAAACGCGACCACTGCGATGCCGTCATTAAATAAGCTTTCCCCCTCCATCACGGCGGAGAGTTGCTTATCTACGCCTAACTCGCCAAACAACGCCACGACCGAAACCGGATCGGTCGCAGCAAGGCACGCCCCCACTAACAATGCGGCTGCGATCGAAAAGCTCGTAAATTGAGCTAACCCCCAAGTAATGCCCGCGATCGACACCACCACGCCCAGCATTGCATAGAGCAGAATGGGGGTCGCCTCTTGCTTTAAATTTGACCATTTCAAATTCCAAGCGGCTTCAAACAAGAGCGGTGGCAAAAAGATAGACAGAATTAGTTCTGGCGATAGGTTAATCAGCCGCACATCTAATAGCGCCAAGCCCAATCCCACGATCACTAGCATCAACGTGTAGGGAATGCGGGGAAACCAGTTGAAAATGTGGGGCAGCGTTGCCACTGTCAGCGAAACACACAGCACTAGCAGAAAGCTTTCTAGCCCTTCATCGATCGCGACCTTACCGATTGCCGTCGCTATCATAACTTCTTGCTCCTTATCCAAACAGACCACATGACTCCCTGACAATGGTATCAGCCCGAACGATCGCACACCGCTGATGGGGTTCATCCAAACTACTTTTCAACCAGTGGCGTAAATCTTTCGGTATCCTATGAATTGAAATCACTGTTTAAGTTAAGCGCTAGGTTGCAATCGAGCTATGGCAGGACACAGCAAATGGGCAAACATCAAACGCCAGAAAGCGCGAGTCGATGCGGTAAAAGGTAAAGTGTTTACCAAAATTTCTCGCGAAATTATCGTTGCCGCTCGGAATGGCGTTCCCGATCCAGCCGGTAACTTTCAACTGAGAACCGCGATCGACAAAGCAAAAGCAGCCGGAATTCCCAACGACAATATTGACCGAGCGATCGCCAAAGGGGCAGGCAAACTGGGAGACAACGCCGTCCTCGAAGCGATTCGCTATGAAGGCTATGGCGCGGGTGGCGTTGCCATTTTGATTGAAGCCTTAACCGATAACCGCAATCGCACGGCGGCAGATCTGCGGGTATCGTTTAGCAAAAACAGCGGCAACTTAGGAGAAATCGGCTGCGTTGGCTGGATGTTTGACCAAAAAGGCTTTGTGGAAGTGTCGCTGGCTCCGGTTAAAACTGGAAAAGGGCGGCGATCTGATACTCCCACAGAAATCAACGAAGAAGCCCTGCTGGAAGCTTTTTTGGAGGGCGGCGCAGACACGTATGAACTGGTAGAAACCGACGAGGGCACCGTTGCCGAATCGTTTACCGACCCTAACAATTTGGAAGCCCTCAGCCAAACCCTGAAAGAGGGCGGCTACCTTGTCACTCAGGTAGAACTACGCTGGATTCCTAACAACACGCTAGAAGTCACCGATTTGGATCAGGCACGCAGCGTCCTCAAGCTGATGGATGTTTTGGAAGATTTAGACGACGTGCAAAGCGTTACCGCCAACTTTGAAATGGCAGAAGATCTGATGGCGGTGGTTTTTGCCTGAACCCTGAAGGAGGATGTATGGTCTTCGTCACAAACTTGGAGTAGTCTATGTACGACCTTACTTTTTATCAATAATTTGACTACCCACACCAGTGCTAAAGCTTTTTTATTGACTGCATCTCTGATTCTCTCCGTCCTCCATCCTCTTAGCCCTGAAGCGGCGTTCGGCAAAAATTTCAAGCGATCGCAGCCCCGGCGGAACCAAACAGAAACCCCGAAAGCGGCACCGTCTGAGAGCGATCGCAAGACCAGTGAAGGCGTGGGTGAATGGCTATCTGGCGAAAGAATCGTATTTATCAGCGGAGAAATCGCCGCAGAGATGGCGGAAAATGTCATCGCTCAATTGCTTTATTTAGACTCGCAGGCACCCGGAAAAGACATCTACTTATACATTAATTCTGGTGGGGGTGACGTAACCGCAGGATTGGCAATGTATGACACAATGCGCTCTTTACGCTCCAATGTGGTCACGGTCTCCGTGGGAGAAGCGAGTTCTATGGCAAGCCTATTGCTAGCAGGCGGCACCAGAGGGAAGCGGCTATCTTTACCTCACTCGCGAATTATGATCCATCAACCGCTGGGAGGAACGTGGGGGCAAGCCAGTGATGTGGCGATCGCGGCGAAAGAAATTTTGTATCTAAGAAGCTTGCTGAATCGTCTGCTAGCGGAATCGACCGGTCAGCCGCTCAAACGAATTGAAGTAGACACCGATCGCGATTTCTATATGTCGGCTGAGGAGGCAAAAGCCTACGGAATTGTGGATAAAGTCGTCAATAAACTGCCTTCAGCGTCTCACCCTTAAGGCACTGAAGGCAGTTTCCCTGATTGATTTTATTGGCAAGCATTCCAGTTTTCCTAATATGCATCCGCCCAGTCGTGGTTCTATCGTTTGCAGGATTGGCTACAATACCAAAAGTTTGATTCTTCATGATTTGATTCTTCATGATTTTGACAGGGAGCGGCAATGTTTCTTTGTCTTGCAATTCAAAACTCAAAATATTTCCTAGGTCAACGCTACGCGAACAAAACTCAAAACGGTATCCCAAAGGTCAAGCGCCCATCCACTATCGCCAGTCCGGTCTGTTCAACCCATGCGGTCAACCCATGCAATCCTCTGAATCGGGCAACACCAGCCCCCTGCCCCATTTTTCAGCGACACCCTCAAATAGTCCAGCCTCCAATGCCATTCCGCAATGTGGGATTGAGTTGATCAAAGAGTTTGAGGGTTACAGAGAAAATGCTTACGCAGATCCGATTGAGGGTTGGGCTGTACCGACGATCGGCTACGGCACTACAGTCTATCCAGATGGTCGCCAAGTTCAACAAGGCGACACCATTACTCCTGAGCAGGCAGACCAATATCTGCGATCGCACATCGCAACTGAATGTACATCGGCACTGGAGAAAATTCCCAATTGGGGAAAAATGAATGCGAATCAGCGGGGAGCGCTCTACAGCTTTGCCTACAATGTCGGTGCCGCCTTTTATGAAGCCCCTAATCGTCAATCTATTACAGCCGTGTGTGATTCACCGGATCAATGGCATAACCATGATTGGGTTGCGGAGCAGTTTGTGAAATATCGTGACCCTGGAAGCCCTGCGGAAGAGGGTTTACGGCGACGACGACTACAGGAAGCACAACTCTTTTGCACCTAGTAAGGGTAAATCTACTGACCTCACGTCTTTAACTCTCTCCGCTTTTGACAAAAATTCTAGGGTGAGTGCAATGACACGCCCTAGATGCTAAATCAAGGACTGTAAGCTACGCTCTCACAGATAACTTAGAGTAGCCTAACAGCTAGGTTAAGGCGTAGGGCTTGCAGACGGCAGTGATGTTTCGGGCTGTACCACTGGCGTTACCGGAACTTCTTTAATTGGCGTTGGGGTTGTCATTGCTTGCCATTTTGCCTGGAGCTGCATCAGTTCGGGTACAGTAACAAATTTGTAGCCCTGTTTTTGCAGACTAGAGATGATTTGGGGTAAGGCTTCTACGGTTTGGCTGCGATCGCCACCGCCATCATGCATCAACACAATACCGCCCGGTTTTGCATTCGACAGCACTCTATCAATAATCAGCGGGGTAGAGAGGTAATAGTCGCTAGAATCGGCAGACCACATGTTGACCGAATAGCCTTTTTTCTGAGAATAGGGCACGAGTGATCCGGTGAGATTGCCGCCCGGTGGACGCATCAACGCCGTCCGCACCCCGGTTGTCTGATAAATTAACCGAGCGGCATTGCCCATTTCTTCGGCAGCAGTCAACTCATCCATATCATCCATCAGGTGCCGCCAAGTATGGTTCCCGATCGCGTGTCCGGCTTCGGCAACTTTTTTCGCAAGCTCTGGATGCTCTTGCACCGCTTGACCCACCATGTAAAATGTGGCTTTGATGTTGTTTTGTTTGAGAATATCTAAAACTTGTTCCGTGGTCGTCGCCCACGGACCATCATCAAACGTCAGCGCAATCACTTTTTCTGCGCCTGCTGGCGGAGTTGCCTCGTGAATAATCTGTCCGCTGAATTGGCGCGGCACTGCAAAATCTAGATTCTGGGGTTTTTGAGGGGCGATCGCGGGTTGGGCAGACTGCGGTTCTGCGGTTTGCGGTTGGGTTGGCGTTGCCGCGATCGTCGGTTGGTCAACCTGATGCCCAGTCGCATCTAAATACATCAGCCAATAGCAAAAGATAAAGCCTGCGAGCGCGAAGCGATTCACCAAAAACGATCGCAGAAGCTGAAATCGCTTCTGGGCAGGAGTTTTTGCAACTTGAGCAGATTTGCGTAACCGATTGATTCCTGGGGTTTTGGTAGCGCTCAGTCGCACCGATTGCCGCCACAAAATATCTCGTTGCCCTGCCATCCGCCCAAAAATCCGCACTTCTCGAATTTCAGCAGAATTTAGAGTCCACAATCGATAGCAAATATGACGCACCAGGCGCTGACGGGCACTCACCGACCGACTTAAGCGACTGTTAGGCTGAAGATTGACCATAAGCTTGAGGCAGCCTGCACGAGACGCTTCCGCCTGCACATGAATCCCTTGAGACACCAGAATGCTGTTGAGCCAATGGGCGATCGCCCGAAAGTTTCCCCGCCGAGCCAACTCTAAAACAGAAGGCGGATGGTGATTGGGCTGGGCGCTATTGGATGAATGCTGACTTGATGAATCTGTACTTGGTGAATACGTGGATGAATATGCCATTTCGCCTCAACAACCCGATGTACAAACGCAAACTGATGCAGGAATTGAAACTCGCTTAATCCCGGTAGCGCCAAATCTTGAACAACTATCACTTATACATCGAAGAGATAATTTCCAGAATACCGCATTGCTTTCGCGACTCAAACCGTTGCATGGATTCATGCAGACTAGCGTAGCCGATGCTTTCTAAAACGGCGCATTTTTCCAAAAACACCCATTAATCTGCAACGAAAATTTGCAACGAATCTTAAAAGCGCATTTTTCCATTGCCCCAACCCGTGATGTCGAGGCACTATCACGATAGTAATTACACTCAGCCATCTAAGTAGAAATACAACCATCGATGATGAGATTATCTTTGCTGTCAGTAGGTTTCCATCCTTTTACATTTAAGCAGAATGGATAAAGATTCCTCGAATCAGTGGAGCTTCTGTAGTGTGCTTAAAAGAAGTTTGGTAGCTTAAGTTACAGGTAAAACGAAGTTTACCAACGCTTTTTTACCACTCACCCCTCAAGGTTTACTATGAAACGCACTTTCTCTCCCTTCTTCTCTGCAAAGGCTTTCATGGCTGTGGGCTTCGCGATCGCTGCTAGCATTGTTGCCACGGCTCCCGTTCATGCAGCAACCTTTAGTTGCCCTTCTGGCACTGCGGATAACGTATCTGGATCTTCTGGTTGTCAATACAGCAACACGGCAAATCAGGACTCTGTTTCTCCAAACAAGCCGCTTACCGTTAACGAAGAAGGCTTTTTTGGAATCACCAATTGGAATTTTGGCGGCAAAATTGGTGAAACTGCTGGTTATGGTGGTAAGGGATCTGGGCAACAGGGTCTCTGGAATATCGCTCAAACCCTTCAGCCAACTTGGCAAAACGCGATGCTAGTCTTCAAAAGCGGAACAGGCACCTCGTTAGTTGGCTATCAACTGGAAAAGGGCGTAACCTCTGGTACTTGGACTTCCCCCTTTGAAAAACTCCTCTTTGATGTCCGCAAGACCAAAGATGACTCTCACCTCAGCGTTTACTTCACAGAAGGAGGTTCCACGGGTTCCACAGGCGGAAGTTCTGAAGCGGCTCCTGAACCCAGCACCATGGCAGGTCTAGCGATCGCTGGAGCAGGCTTAGCGGCTTATCGCCGTCGCCGTGCTGCGGTCAAAGCGTAGACTCAAGCGCACAGAATAATATGGGTCCAAATTCTAGCTACCATGAAGAAAGTTGATAAATGTAAAGTGGCGCATGACGACTGGTAAGCGGGTTGTAGTGATTGGAGCAGGCATCGGTGGGCTGACGGCAGGGGCATTACTTGCCCATCGAGGCTACTCCGTATTAATCCTAGAGCAAGCGTTGGTGCCCGGTGGTTGTGCGTCTACGTTTAAGCGGCAGGGCTTCACCTTTGATGTGGGTGCAACCCAAGTGGCAGGCTTGGAACCAGGCGGCATTCATCATCGAATTTTTGCCGAATTAGAGATTGACCTACCTGTCGCAACCCACTGCGATCCTGCCTGTGCGGTCTATTTGCCAGGAGAAACAGACCCGATTAGCGTCTGGCGCGATCCGGAAAAGTGGAAGGCAGAGCGATCGCGGCAGTTTCCTGGCAGTGAACCCTTTTGGCACCTACTGGCAGATCTATTTCGCTATAGTTGGGCGTTTCAGGGGCGCGATCCAGTGTTGCCGCCGCGCAGTGCGTGGGATTTGCTGCAACTGGTGAAGGCGGTTCGTCCCGATACGCTGCTGACTTTGCCTCACACCTTTTCCACGGTGGGAGATGCATTGCGAGGATATGGACTGGAGCGCGATCGCCGCCTCAAAACCTTCCTCGATATGCAACTTAAACTGTACTCCCAAGTAGATACCAACGAAACTGCTCTACTGTATGCCGCAACCGCACTGGCAGTCTCTCAAGCGCCCCATGGACTGTTTCACTTGCAGGGCAGTATGCAGACGTTAAGCGATCGCCTTGTTTCTGCCTTGGAACGCGATCGCGGCAAGTTACTGGTACGCCACACTGTCAAGCAAATTCATACCCAAAACGGTCGCACCACTGGGGTTACCATTCGCAATCAGAAAACGGGCGAAATTTGGACGGAACCCGCCGATCATGTCGTGGCAAACGTGACCGTGCAAAACCTGATGCAGCTATTGGGCGACGAGGCTCCGAAGGGCTATCAGCAGCGCGTGGAAGAATTGCCGCTGTCATCGGGTGCCTTTGTGATCTACCTCGGTGTAGATCAAAGCGCCATTCCGGCGGATTGTCCACCTCACCTGCAATTTTTGTATGACTATGATGGGGCGATCGCTGAAAATAATTCCCTGTTTGTATCGGTTAGCAAACCGGGAGATGGGCGTGCGCCAGACGGTAAAGCAACCATCATTGCTTCTTCGTTCACGGACACTCAAGCTTGGTGGGAAGCCGATTATGACTCATTAAAACAGCGCTACATGGATGAAGCGATCGCCCGTCTTAGCCAGTTTTTCACGCTCAACGACCAAACAATTCAAGTTACAGAAGCCGGAACACCCCGCACTTTTGCCAGGTATACGGCACGCGATCGCGGCATCGTGGGCGGCATTGGGCAGCGCATCCCCACCTTTGGACCCTTCGGCTTTGCCAACCGCACCCCGATTCAATCCCTCTGGCTCGTGGGCGACTCCACCCATCCCGGTGAAGGCACCGCTGGAGTTAGCTATTCGGCGTTGACCGTGGTCAGGCAGATTGAGAATGACTTTCGGGTATTTCCGGTTCCCTCTCCCACTGGGAGAGGGCTAGGGTGAGGGCAGTCTTAAGACGAGAGATAAGTGTAGCGGCTGAGGCTACGCTCATAGTTTTGCAGCAGCAGTTGAGAATCTTGCAGTGTAATCCGCTTTTCTTGGAGAGCATGTTCGGTTTGCTGACGAATACTTTCGACCATATCCTCTGAGTCGTACTGGACATAGCCCAATACCTCGGTCATGGTGTCGCCCTTGACCACATGATCAATCTGGTAACCTTTGTTGGGCGTGAGGGTGATGTGAACGGCATTCGTATCGCCAAACAGGTTATGCAGGTTGCCCATAATTTCCTGATAGGCACCGCCCAAAAACATCGCCAGATAGTAGGGTTGCTCCGCGTGAAGCGGGTGCAGTTCTAACACATGTTTAACATCGCGCAGGTCGATGAACTGGTCGATTTTGCCGTCACTGTCGCAGGTAAGATCTGCGAGGGTGGCGCGTTTGGTGGGTTCTTCGTCGAGTCGATGAATCGGCATGATTGGAAAAAGCTGATCGATCGCCCAACTATCCGGCGCAGACTGGAACACCGACAGATTGATGTAGTAGATCGATGCCATGATTTTTTCTAGATCTTCTAGATCATCGGGCACATAGTCTTGCTGACGGGCAATCTCCAAAATCTTTTGGCAACACGCCCAAAACAGCCGCTCGGCACGGGCACGTTCTGGCAAACTCACATAGCCAAAGTTGAACAGGCTGACGGCTTCTTCTTTAAACTGAGCCGCATCGTGGTAAGCCTCTTGGTAGTTCTCCACTGTGAGCGACTCATAGGTTTCCCAGAGATTGCGGATAATCAGGTGTTCTGCTGCGCCCACGGGTTCAGGTGCACCGGTGGGTACGTCACTCGTCCCCAATACGTTGAAAACCAACACCGACTGATGAGACGCGATCGCCCGTCCACTTTCGCTAATCAGCGTCGGCATAGCTAAACCGCGCTCAACGCAGGCTTCCTTCACTTCCGCCACAATGTCGTTGGCGTAGTTTTGCACATTGTAGTTTTTAGAAGCGTAGAAGTTGGTTTTAGAGCCGTCGTAATCCACACCCAAACCGCCGCCCACATCCAGATAGCGCATTCCCGCGCCTAACCTTGCTAGTTCAACATAAACCTGGCTTGCTTCTCGGATGGCATCTTTAATCACCGAGATTGACGAAATTTGGGAGCCGATGTGATAGTGCAAAAGCTGGAGAGAATCGAGCAAATCCGCTTCCCTCAGTAAATCCACGGTCTGAAGGATTTCAGGAATCGTCAAGCCAAACTTAGCGCGATCGCCCGCCGAAGTACCCCAGCGCCCAATGCCCTTACTGCTCAGTTTCACCCGCACCCCGACCACCGGAGAAATACCCAATTTGCGGCTCGCGGCAATCACCATCGGCACTTCTTCCACCTGCTCCAGCACAATGATGGCAATTTTGCCCAACTGCTGCGCCAAAATCGCCATCTCAATATACTCCCGGTCTTTGTAGCCGTTGCAGATCAGTAAGGCTCCCGGCGTTTGCAGCGTTGCTAGGGCAATCATCAGTTCAGGCTTGGAACCCGCTTCCAGACCAAACTGGTAAGGCTTGCCAAATTTGACCAGCGACTCGACTAAATGGCGCTGTTGGTTACATTTCACCGGAAACACGCCGCGATAGGCACCCTCATAGTTATACCGGGCGATCGCCTTCGCAAAGGCTGCATTCAGCCGCTCGATCCGATCGGACAAAATATCTGAGAACCGAATCAGCAGGGGCAAATTCAGGTTTCGCTGTTTAAGGGAATTCACCAATTCATATAAATCTAGGGAGCCACCGCGATCGCCCTGGGGAGAGACGGTTACATGCCCTGCGGCATTGATGGAAAAATAGGGTTCGCCCCAGCCGTTGATTCGATAGAGTTCTTCGCTGTCTTCAATCGTCCAGGGTGGGGAAGCTGCGGGAGGCTGGGCGATCGCCGCTTGATTAGCATTAGAGCGCTGTTCGCGATCGCGTTTCTTTTCATTCTTTTCAGGGTCGCCATGCTTCGGTATCGCCTCCTGAGCCACCTCAACCGCTTTGGACTGATTTTTTGCCGTCGTTGGCTGATCCAAAGACTCCTGAGCATCAGTATTCGTCGCAGTTGAGCGTCTTCCCATTCTTTTTTCCTATGATTGTTATGGCTTGCCAGACTTGATAGTCTAGCGTACCCATGCAAAAACTGTGCGTTGGGTAGAATACGGCATGACAATCAAGCAAGGCTCAAGGAAGATAAACGCTACAAAGGAGATGACTCTACGGTAGGAGTGTATTGATCACGCTTGGCGATCGCAAACAGCCATACCAAAAATGTCAGCACTCCCGCCAAATAAAATGGATATTTATAGGTATTAAAATCTGCTTGATTGACAATCAACCCTGCAATAATTGGACCAAATGCATTAGAAACATTCAAGTAAGAAGAATTTAGTCCTAATACAGTTCCTTGAGTTTTCGCATCTGAGTTCAGTGAGATTAGTGTGGTAATCATCGGCTGTACAAATGAATTAAACACCGAAAAAACGAAGCTAATACCCACAAAGTAAATAATATTAGGAACTAATGGCATCAACGCAAAGGATGTACTACGAGCCAGAATTGAAGTGAGTAAAATACTCACCAAGCCGAAGCGTTTGACTAACGAAGGAATGGCTGTTACTTGCATTAAAATTGCGATCGCGCCAAACATCACAAACATCAACGTCAGCGATTGACTAGATTGACCGAGCACGTTGATAAAATAAGGTTGAAACGCAAACGTAAAAATCGTAAAAGTAGTGCCAATCAAAAAATTAATAATGAGTAAAATACCCACTTTAGGAATCGCTAACCCCTTGATTAAGTTGCCGAGTCCAATATCAAAAATATTACTTGCCTTAGCCGCTTTCGTTTCCAATGTTTCAGGCAGAAAGAAAATGGTAACTAACAGCGATAGTAACGCACAAGCACTGGCAACTAAAAAGCCCATTCCCAAGGAAAATTGTTGGGCGATCAAACTAATCACAGGACCTAAAATGAAGGCTAATCCGAAGGTGATAGCGCTATAGATTCCAAATGCTTTTGCTCGATCTTGCGGCAGAATAATGTCTGAAACAACCGCTTGAGCGACGGATGCATTGCCGCCTGTAATGCCATCCAGAAACCGAGCAAAGAAGAGAATGCCCGCAGTGCTGGCGGTGCCTGCCATGAAGTTGGCAACTACCGTGCCAGCTAAACTGATGATCAACAGTGGTTTGCGTCCAACGCGATCGCTCAACTTGCCAATTACAGGCGTTGCAAAGAACTGAGCAACAGAATAAATCGAAAATAATAAGCTCGTTTGAAAATCTGTCAGATTAAACTGCTTGCCATACAAGTACAGAATCGGAATCAGAATGGTAAAACTAAGGGAATTGGTGAAGGAAATTAAAGCCGTAATCCAAAACGTTCGATTCATTGGGTAAAGCAGGTGGCAGGTGGCAGATATCGGGTTTCAGCTTTCAGGGGGCAGATGTCAGGGTTCGGCTTCGACGTAAGACGTTCGGCGATCGCTCAGACGAGTCGCGCTCAGTCAAACAAGAGCTTATCACTCCTAGGAGTAGGCTGAAAAAGTATTGCGAAGGAGATCGCCACTGCGAAGGACAGCGAATCAAAGCGCTATCGCCCCTCTGGTTGATTATCGAAAGCGCGATCGCGCCGCTTACAACGCTTCACTGACATCAATGCATTTTCGCAGTCATGTCAACGCCATCGCTGACTAAACGACCATCTTCCATGTAGACAATGCGATCGGCAACGTCTAAAATTCGGTTGTCGTGGGTGACGATTAAGATTGTGCAATGTTGTTCTTTTGCGAGTGCTTGCATCATTTCTACCACATCGCGACCTGATTTTTTATCGAGTGCGGCGGTAGGTTCATCGGCAAGCACAATCTTAGGGCGACTAACTAAGGCACGAGCGATCGCGACCCGCTGTTTTTGCCCACCGGACAGATTTTCTGGGTAGTAGTTTAAGCGATCGCCTAAGCCAACATGCTGCAAAATTTCCGCTGCTTTTTTATCTAGATCTTGGGTTGAAATTTCATCATGTAATTCCAATGACATTCGCACATTTTGCTTTGCGGTGAGGAAAGTCATCAAGTTGTGTGCCTGAAAAATATAGCCAATGTTGCGGCGAATCTTTAGCAGTTTTTGCTTACCTGCTCCCACAATTTCTTGATCCAAAATTTTAAGGCTACCTTCCTGCGCCGATCGCAGTCCGCCCATTAACGTGAGTAGCGTCGTTTTTCCTGAACCAGAAGGTCCTGTCATGATCACAATTTCGCCCGGTGCAATCTCCAAATTCACGTCAAACAAAACCTGTTTACGCAGGTTGGTTTCACCAAAATAATGATTGAGATCGCTAACTGAAATGACAGGCTGAGAGTCAGTTAATGAGGCGTTAGGCGTAGAATCTAGCGAGAGTGTTTGCATATAAATCACAAAAGGTTTAAGGATGAATAACTCAAAACTCAAAATTAAAAACTCAAAACTAATCGCTACCAGTTGCCAGCTAAAAAATATCGGCAGGATCGGCTGACTGAAGTTTTCGCATGGCGATGACTCCAGAGCCAACGCACATGACGACAGTGAGAATAAATACATTTGTGGCACGCTCAATGGTCATGGCGATCGGTAGCATGGTGGCACCTTGAGCGAGCACATACAGCCCTGTAGATAAAACGGCTCCAGGGAGAAACCCCAACAGTGCCAACAGCAGCGCTTCCTGAATCAGTACGCCAACAAAATAGAAATCACCGTAACCCATTGCTTTCAAGGTCGCGTATTCCGGTAGGTGATCGGACACGTCAGAGTAGAGAATTTGATAGACAATCACCACACCGACGATGAAACCCACGATGGTTCCCAGTCCAAAAATGAAGCCGATCGGGGTTGCATTTGCCCAATAGTCTTTTTCGCGAGTGGCAAATTCTGGCAGCGTCATTACCAAAACATCATTGGGCAAACTGGCTTTGAGAGCAGCTTGCACCTGTTCGATATCCGCTGTTGGCTTTAGCTTAATCAATCCCACATCAATATCTTCGGGCTGTCGATCGCGGAAAATTCGTAGAAATGTGGAGTCGCTCGTGATGACATTGCCATCGGCTGAAAAGGATGCCCCTAAAGTAAATACGCCCGTCACACGCACGAGGTTATTATTGACCTCGGTTTGTAGAGGCGAGGTTGTTTTAAGCAACGTGGCAATATCGCCAAATTCGGGTCGTCCGGCTTGATCAAACAACACTTGATTAAGCTGTTGTAGTTCACTTAAATGTTGATTAACTTCTGGCAGCTTGAATGCCCTGGACGCTGGATCGGTGCCGAATACCAGGATAGGGCGGGATGTGCGCGTAGTTGGGTTGCGCCATTGGGCGATCGCAATGTACAGCCAACTAATAGATTCCACATCTCCTACTGCGGCGGCTTGCAGCAATCGTTCTCGTGAAAATGTTTTGGTAGAAAACAAGGTTTCAAACTGAGGATTGACGATGAATAAATCTGATTGCAGGGTTTGGTAGGGCACCGCAGCGGAATCAAACAAGGCATCTTTGAAGCCGAGTTGGACAAACATGAGAATGTCGGCAAAAGCGATTCCAGAGATCGCCACCAGCAACCGAGTTTTTTCACGAGTCACCTGAAACCAGGCAAGCGGCGTTTTACGAAGGAGTTTAGGCATAGTGAGTTGGTAGGGTGAAGTGATAGAAAATTCAATGCATTTTTACGTAGCGTGGCAAAGCGCTGACACATTGCCATCCATGATGAGCGAGATATTGCGCGTGATTTTTTCGATCTCCCAATTCCACCACTGAAGCGCTACCAGTTGGGCAATCTCATCATCACTAAAGCGTTGCTTAATGGGCTGAGCCGGATTGCCAGCCGCGATCGCGTAAGCGGGAATATCTTTAACGACCACTGATCTCGCTGCAATCACGGCACCGTCGCCAATGGTGACTCCTGGCATAATAAGGGACTCATAGCCCAGCCAGACATCATTGCCGATCATCGTATCGCCGCGACTTGGCAGATTCATCAGGGTTTCCAGTTCGCCTTCCCAGCCTTGCCCAAAAATAGGAAATGGATAGGTGGAAATGCCATCTAGCTTATGGTTGGCACCGCCCATGATGAACTGAACGCGGGTGGCGATCGCACAAAACTTGCCAATAATCAGGCGATCGGTTCCATAGTTATAAAGCACATTGCGCTCAAACCCTTCTGGGTCAACCGGATCGTCATAGTAAGAGTAATCTCCAACGATAATGTTGGGCGATTTGATGAACGGCTTGATGAAGCAAACTCGACGTTGATCTGCCATCGGATAAGGGCGATCGGGATCGGGACCTAGGTGAATTGTCATACGCCTTCTTTCAGCCTTCAGTAGAAAAAGTATGATTCAATGCTTGCTCAAGTTTGCGCTGGCGCATCAACAGAATTGAAAAACTACGGTTGTGGCTGGCGCTGCATCAACCAATAAGGAGGAGCAGATTCAAAGTAAACAGTGTGAACCGTTTCAAACCCATACTTTTGATAGAAACGGACTCCGCGTTCCGTTGAGGTTTCCACATAGCAAGGTAATTTATCTCCATCTGCCTGGTTCAAAATCGGCTCAATCAGCAAACCACCAATGCCCTGTCCTTGGCTTTCGGGTGCCACACCCAACAAAAATAAGTACCAGTGGGTTTTGGGCATATCGCCCCTATGCAATTTCTCAATCTTGTTAAACGCAGATAGAAACTGTAAACTCTTGCGCCATGACAGCTTGAAGGGTAAAGCATAAAAGCCAAGCTGCAAAAGTCTCAAGTCATTTAGGGGATATTTTCCGGGTGGAAGCCACATGGCAATGCCTTGAAGATCAGCCGTCGTGTAAATGTGGTCATAGGGCTGGCTATAGCGCAATAGGATTTTGATGAACCATTGCAAGGTTTGAAAGAGAGCAGGATCTTGTTCAGACCAAAAATACCGAAACACTGGATCGGAATAGAAAGAATGAGCTAATACATCGATCGCTGCCTCAAACTGTGATCGAGCCAATTTCACAACCGTTGTATTGATGGAGGTAGCCATAAAATCCTCTCTAAAGAATGATCATTTCAAAGCGCGATCGCAGTTTGTACTTGCAAATTTGTCAATCCAGCAACGCGCTTGCTGCTGGCTGGATTCAGCCGAATTTTGACTTCCACCACGCGGCGATCGAGGTTTTCGCCCGGTTCCGCACTGAACACATTTTGGCGGCTCACCTGTAGCCCAATTTCGGAGACGGTGCCTTTGACATCGCCCGAAAACCCTTGTCCGGTAATCGTTGCGGCTTGTCCTAAGCGAATTTTGTCGATATCGGTTTGATAGATCTCTGCAACCGCCACCATGTCATCGGTTTGGGCAAGATCGACAATGCCATCACTGCTCAATTTTTCGCCCGGTCGCGTATGAATTTTGAGAATTTGCCCGGTGATCGGGGCACGAATGTAAGCCTGCTGCAATTCTGCCTCAGCTTTCCTTGCCGCCGCGATCGCCATATCCACTTCTGTTTGCGCCTTTCGCACATCCACGGGTCGCACTTCTGCAATTTTATCCAGGGTTGCCCGTGCTTCTTGAATCTGCGCCCGTAGTGAATCTGCTTTCAGGTTTTGGGTTGACTGCGCTTCTCTCAGTTGGGCTTGTGCCGTGTCAAACGTCAATCGCTTTTGGTCAAAATTGGAGGATGAAATTGCCCCATCCGTCGCGAGAGACTGATAGCGATCGTACTCTGCACGGGCATTTTCTAGTTCCGACTGACGACGTGAAATAGTTGCCTGTTGGGTCGCCAGTTCACCCTGAAGTTCGGCTTGAAGCCGCAAAATCTGCTGTTTTTGGGCAGCAATTTCACCGCTTTTGGCTCCGGCTTGCACCTGGGCTAACTGCGCTTGAGCATTACGAACTTTCTCCTGTGCTTCTTGCAGGGCTGGCTGCAAGCGATCGCGAGAATCAAGGACTGCAATCACCTGCCCAGTTTGAATGCGATCGCCCTGCTTCACCAAAAGCTCAACCACGCGATCGCCATCCAGTCCTTGAGGCGCAGATAATTTCAGCACTTCGGTACGGGGTTCTAACCGTCCTAATGCTGTTACTTTTGTCGGCTTCGGCAGGGTTGCAGTAGGGGGGGATGGAGGAGCGGTTCGTCCCAATTGGGTCACTCCATAGAAAACGGTCGTGCCTGCCAGCGCGGTCGCCGCGATCGCCAGACCTACACTCCAACGGTTCGATGATTTTGAAAACAGTTGCAAGCTCATAATGAACCTCGTTTATGCCAGTAAAAATAGGGCGATCAATCGATACCGAACATTCGATATAAGAAACGCATAGCAACTAACTTGCAGCGCCACCCCGATCAAGCTATTTATATCGAACAGTTGTTATACTTTGTAAGTCTTATCATACACGGAGGGAATCTTTTAGGCGAGTCGTCCGATCGGGTGAATCTGTCGATCGCTAAGAATGCAGTTTTTCGGATTCCAAAAGAGACGGCTGATATTTCTCAAAATAAGCCGTTAATATTTTGAGCAGCAGTTGCAGATGAGTGGAAAAGCCAGTAGCGCTACGACCATAGATCTGGCTGACACAAATGCCATCAATAAAGGTGAAAACGAACTCAGCTACCTGCGGGTCGTCAATCCCCAGAATCTCCGAAATTTGGGGCTGGATGCGCTCACAAACTCGTTCTAAAATATTGGGTTGGGTGCTGTCTTGACGAATTTGCTGATAGTAATCGGTGAAGATTAACAGTTGCTTAAAAAAATAGTCTTGCTTGCGTTCGACAAACTCAAAGCCGCGTTTGATGCGATCGCCCACGGTCTTAGCGGTTGCCATTTCACTAGACACTTGCAGCATATCTTGCTGAATCATCTCCTCAACCAACTGCTCAAAAATGGCTTCCTTACTGGGGAAATAATGGTAAAGCGTCCCTGTAGAAACCCCCAACCCTACTGCAATTTGTCGCATGGTAATCGTGGAATACCCTTTTTCAGCGAACAAATCGAAGCATCGGTCTAAAAGCTCTCTGCGGTAATGGTCGTGGTCAACAATTTTTGGCATGGTCATTTCATTATATAACAAGCGTTCGATATTGAAGCTTGGGGACGAGTCAGGCACAGGCGGCAGCAGCCAATAGAATTGAGTGGGGGAATCTCTTAAACTTTGCAGACATACCGTATCATTTGCACAGTGTTTTAATAAACTTACGGTTCGCTACAAAGCTGTTATGTCTGCAACTATCGCCCTCATCGCCCACGACTCTAAAAAAGACGCTATTGTCGGCTTTGCCACTACTTATGCACCGGTCTTGGCGCGTCATCGTCTGATTGCCACTGGCACAACCGGGCAGCGGATTCAAGATGCCACAGGGTTACCCATTGACCGCAAGCTATCGGGATCGTTGGGCGGCGACACCCAAATTGCCGCAGAGATTTGTGCTGGAAATGTGATGGCAGTCATCTTTCTGGTCGATCCACTGTATGCCCAGCCCCACGAACCCGATATTCTGGCGCTCTTACGGGTGTGTAATGTTCATAATGTACCTCTCGCCACGAATCTCAGTACGGCTGAGGCGATTATCCGTCGTTTGGCAAAAAGCCAAGTTGCCCATCTGATTTATAATCCCGTTGCGGGGCAAGGAACGGGTATTCAAGATTTGGATTTGATTCGGCAACTGCTGCGCCCCCACATGAGTTTGCATGTTCACCTGACTACGGTGGAAGTGGAACCGAAAGAACTGGTGAGTGACGCGATCGCCGCCAATGCCGATATAGTGATTGCGTCTGGGGGCGATGGCACCGTTTCTGCCGTTGCCGGAGCCTTGATTGGCACAGGCATTGCTTTGGGGGTGATTCCCCGTGGAACTGCCAATGCATTTGCGGCTGCCTTAGGACTTCCTCGCGTCTTACCTATTCGGGCGGCTTGCCAGGTGATCTTAGCCGGACACACTCGCCTGATTGATGCTGCCCGCTGTAACGGGTTGCCGATGATATTGCTGGCAGGCGTAGGCTATGAGGCAGAAGCCGTAGATTTAGCCAGTCGCGAATTAAAAAATCAGTGGGGCGCGATGGCATATTTGATGGCAGGCTGGCAAACGTTAGATACGCAGGAACCCTTTGATGCAGACATTGAAGCGGATGGAGAAACTTATCACATTCAGGCATCAGCGATTACCGTTGCGAATGCCGCTCCTCCGACCTCTGTTTTGGCACAAGGAGCCGGACAGGTAATCTACGACGATGGACTGCTGGACATTACTATCGGCACCAGCGAAACCAAGATGCAAGCGGTCACCACTATGGTAAAAATGCTGGGATCTGCACTGGTGGGAGCCGATGCTCAACAGCAAAATGTGCTGCATGGGCGCGCCAAAGAAATTACAATCACGACAACTCCACCACAAAAAGTGGTGGTAGATGGAGAAGTGATTGGCACGACCCCGATTCATTTGGAATGCATTCCGAATGGATTAAGCGTTTTAGCGCCTAGCCCTGGAGGGCTGTTGGGCTAGGGGAAAATGGCGATCGCCGTTTTTGAAGATTTGGTGTGAGTGGGGTCTTGAGCCGTCATTCTAGACGACTAGTTGCTAAGCTAGCCTTGACTGGTCGGGTTCCTGATGTGTGCTGCGTTTATGAGTCTTTTTGCAAGGGATCGATTTTTGGCGTTGCTGAATGCAAGTATGATTTTTGACTGTAGGGGTAGGTCTTGTGCCTACCCTGACGTAAGTGGAGGGCAACCACAAGGGATTGCCCCTACAAATTTCCTCCCCAGATTCAGCAATGCCCGATTTTTGGGGAGTGTAGCGAATTTGATGGGTCGAGCGAATCTGATGGGTCGAGCGATCGCCCCTCTACTCACGCCGCTGATCGCTATGCCTGCCACCGCTCAAATCATTCCCGACAGCACCCTGCCGATCCACTCCAGCGTTACACCGGGATGCACGGTTTGCACCATTGACGGCGGCACCGTGCGCGGCGTGAATTTATTTCATAGCTTCCGCGAGTTTTCGATTCCCACGGGTGGATCTGCCTGGTTTAACACTGCGCCGCAGATTCAAAATATTTTGACGCGGGTCACAGGAAATTCCATTTCCAACATTGATGGATTGATTCGCGCCAACGGCACCGCCAATTTATTCTTGCTCAATCCCAACGGCATTGTGTTTGGACAGAGTGCCCGGTTGCAAATTGGCGGCTCGTTTTTTGCCAGCACTGCCAATAGCTTCAAGTTTTCGGATGGCAGCGAGTTTAGTGCCGCCAATCCTCAAGCACCGCCTCTACTCGCGATCAATGTGCCGCTAGGATTGCAATCGGGGAGTATTTCATCCGGTACGATTACCAATCGCGGCAATCTCACCACTGGACAAGACCTGATCCTGGAAGCGACCCAGCTAGATTTACAAGGTCAGTTAGTCGCGGGTAGAGATCTGACTCTAAACGCTCAAGACACGGTGCAAATTCGGGATACCTCAACGACTCCGTTTGTGGCGCAGTCTGGCAGAGATTTGACGATTCAGGGCGATCGCGCGATCGACATTTTAGCGTTGAGTCATGCGGGGCAAGTGCCCTTCCAAAGTGGTGGCAATCTTAGCTTGCTCAGTGACGGCATCATTTCGGGAGATGCCCGGTTTGCAACGGCAGGCAGTTTTCAGGTCAAAAGTGTGTCGGGTGGAGCGGCTCAGTTCCGCAGCTTGTATGACCCCATCATTAGTGCGGCTGGTGATGTGGAGATTTTTGGTGACTACACTGGCGCGGCGCTGCTGGTTGAATCGTTGGGCAGTGTGCGGTTCAATGGCTCAGTCAATATCACTAGTAATGATGCTCTGTTCAGCCCGCTTGATCCTGACCCAGATTTATCGGCATTAGGAGGCTCGAATGCCTTCATTGTCAGAGCGGGGCGTTCTGCTCTGCTCTACGCCCCCACAGGGTTGCCAGCAACCGTGAATGGGGCAACGTTTCAACCCAGTGCGGCAGGGTCAGGAATCACTGTCACAGGAGACATTAGCACGAACGGTGGACCTGTGATTTTGGATACTACGACTGGGAACATCCGCGTCAACACAATTCTGCCGTTTAGGTTTCCTGGCGATGCCGGGTCTGTAACTCTGTCCACAGGGAATGGAAATATTGATGTTGCGGGTAGCATCTTAGCGTTTGGCTTATCGAACGGCGGCTTAGTAAATTTATCGACAGGCAATGGCAACGTTGCAGTAGGAGGAAGCATCCTGACGTTTTCCATCGTGGGTGGAAACGGCGGTGACGTTCGCATTGCGTCTCAAAGCGGTGATATTTCACTGCCCAATGAACTCAACACCTTTTCGTTGGGAGTCGGCAATGGCGGCGAGGTGACAGTATCAACCGCAAACGGCAGCATCAATACATTCAAAATCAATACCTTTTCTATTGCTGGTGGTAATGCCGGAGAGGTGGAGATTCGAGCAGGCGATCGCGTGGGTTCTGCCGCCATCGGCAACCTCGACATTGGGAGTATTAATGCCTTCGCGGTCAACGGGTCGGGTGGCAAAATCACCTTGGCGACGAATGATGGTGACGTGCGATCGGATGAGTTGCTGGCTAACTCCTTTGGCGGCGGCAATGCAGCCGATGTGACGATTTCCACCACCAACGGGAGTATTCGGCTAGCTCCAGAAAGTGATATTCAAGCGATCGCCAGTGCTGGAACGGGCGGCAACATCAGTCTTTCTACCAGCAACGGCACTATTGCCACGGGCACACTCTTCTCATACTCCGATAGCATCGGTGCGGGAGGGAGCGTTTCGGTTGCCACAACCCAGGGCTATGTTACGGTGGGACCCGTCGTCACCTACTCCAGTAGCGCTGAGCCTGGTGGCGCAATTACCTTAGCAAACACCGACGGGAATATTGCAACTGACTTTCTCGTCTCTTTTTCCCAACGGGGGAGAGCCGGAGACATCACCCTGACTTCAACCCAAGGGAACCTGAGCACAATCGGGAACGGGTATTTTGCCTTTTCTGCTGAGGGGCAGGGCGGCAACATTCGCCTCAATGCAGGTGGAAATATCGATACTGGGAGCCTTAACAGCAGTGGCAAGTTAGGCTCCGGAAATATTACAGCGATCGCGGGCGGCGATTTTTTGACGCGGATTCGGGAGGTTGATGCCAGAGTCAGTGCAAGCCTTGCCAGTCCCGTCATTTCTAGCGATACATTTGGTGCCGGACGCGGGGGCGACATTAGCATTCAAGCGCGATCTGTATTGGGGCGCGATGGCACTCAAATTTCCGCCTCTACTCACAGTAGTGGGTCTGGTGGCAACGTCAGTGTTCGCGCATCCGATCGCGTTGAGCTAAGCGGAACTGTGCCATTGGGTGCTCGCCCCAGTATTTATGGACCAGGAGGCGTTGTAGGTGTACCAACCGGAGGGTACTTTGGCGGCTATCTCCCGACTGGAAATGCAGAGAATATAACCAGCCTGACGACTGCCTCTTTCCCAACCGGAATTTTCACTCAAACTACCACAGCATCTTCTGGAAATGCCGGGTCAATTACAGTGGAAACTCCCCGACTGATTGTGCAGGATGGAGCCGCGATCGCAGCCACTACTTTTGGACAAGGTAACGGCGGTAACATTCGCCTAAATACCAATGCAATCACTTTAAGCAATGCTTCTATTCTGGGCGGTGTGGCGGCAGGTTCCGCCGGTAGCAGTGGCATAATCGATATTCAAACCCAGACTTTATCCGTTACTAGAGCCGGATTAATCCAAAGTCAAACCCTAGGAAGCGGAAGTGCTGGGGCGATTCAAATTAGCGCTACTGATAGAGTTACCCTGGCAGACGCAGGCAGTGCCATTCGATCAGGCAGT
>JBGTAZ010000121.1:0-9077 GCA_041749615.1 Leptolyngbyaceae cyanobacterium
AATCTGGGGAGGAAATTTGTAGGGGCAATCCCTTGTGGTTGCCCTCCACTTACGTCAGGGTAGGCACAAGACCTACCCTGACTACAGTCAAAAATCATACTTGCATTCAGCAACGCCGATGAGGGAATAGGGAACAGGGAATGGGGAACAGGGAACAGAAGATTAATGCAAACAAAAGCCTTCTAACAGAGATCCCGCGTGAACAGAACTCAAAACTCAAAATATCTCCTACGGAGACGCTTCGCGAACAAAACTCAGAACTCAGAACTCAGAACTCCGCACTCCGCACTCCGCACTTGCTCTCCCCCAGATGCCGATGAGCAACATCCAGCCCATGATGTTCACACGGGCATCAAACAGGGTGACATCGAACAAGCTGAAAATAGTGATGCTGCAAAAGGCGATTAGGAAGCTGAAGTAAAGTAGGCGATCGCTTGTTTCATTTAAAAACACCCGCCAGTATTGAATTCCTCTAGCCAAAACCCAACCAACCAAGCCTAAAAACAGCGCGGTTGCTGGAATGCCCACTTCCGCCAGCAGCATTAGCGGTAAGTTATGGGGATGCCCCAAAACAAAGCCTGTTTGAGCCTGATAAAGTGGCGTGAAGTTGCGTAATCCCCAGCCGAAAATTGGGCGCTGCTGCATCAGTGACCCAGCAAACTCCCACTGAGTCGCGCGGAGGGTAGAAACTGGGCGGTTGGGATAGAGATCATCGGTGACCCGTGCCCAGAAAAAAGCAGGAATGAGGGTTCGTAATGGCTGTTGTAAAGGAATCGGTGCAAAAGCGGCGGCTAAGATTGCGCCCACAACAAACCCGACGACGGCAATCAGCCAGCGCCAACCCACGTAAACTGCAAAGATAAAGCAGGCACCCGCCGCGATCGCCCAAGCATTGCGCGAATTCGTCAAAATCAGCGCTCCCCCATTCAGCAGCAGCAGTCCGACCCACGCTGCCGTTTCCCGATTCCACACTCCAGCACCCAACCGCCGGCTGCGCCCGATCGCCTCAATCCAAAAGCCCAAGCCCAAACTAAACGTGATCACCAAGTAGCTTGCCAGCACATTGGCATAGGTCAGCACCGCCGACATGCGACCGGGCGGAGTGCCTTTCAAGTCATACTGCCAGTCGATCACAATCCATAGCACTTGAATATGCAGGAATTGCTGAAAGCCCAACCAACCCAACAGCATTTGCAGGTAGCCAATCAAGCAGACCAGCACAGAAGGCACCACCAACACCCACCCTAAGCGGCGGAGTTGCTCTGGAGTTTGGATCAGCGGACTCAAGCTAGCAAAACAAAAAAAGTAAGGTAAAAAATTAAACAAGCCTAGAAATGCATCTCCACGGTGTTCTGCAACTGCGGCGCTAAACACCATCAATCCCCCAAGCAGGGCAAACCCTTGGTTGATGCGGGATGCCATGAGTTGAGTGGATTTCTGTCGCCAAACCGCGATCGCTGCCACCATCATGCCCACACAGCCAAACAAGGCGCTGAACGGTAACACCAACAAGCTAGCTTGCACCCATGTCCAGGCAAACCGCAGGGATGGATCGGGGTGAACCTGCAAGGGAGGAGTCTTTTTGAACCAGCGCCTAAGCAAATTCAAAATATTCTGCACGGGTTAAGCGAATTTGGGCAAGGGCGTAAATGGTGGGAATCACTCGCCCGTAGTTGCTAGACACCGATCGCCAGCCCAGATCGGCAAAAAAGTACATCCACAATGCGGGACCTAAACAGGCAAACACACCGCGCACTGCGGCATATCGGGTGGCGCTCACCGCCATTCCTTGCCGTGCCGTTTGCAGTGCCACGGTGTGAAGTTGGGTGGCGATCGCCCCACTGACCGCAGCAGCTTGGGCTACCTGATATCGGGCGACATAGACTGCAAACTGTTTAGCAATCAACTGCATCACCATCGGGCGCACAACAGACGTAACCGCGATCGCCGTACCGCCCTTGACCACTAAGCTCATCGGATCTTGCTGAACCGCGAGTGGCATTTGCGGTAACAGTTGCGCCTTTGTCAGTGAGTGTTTAAGCTGAATAGTAAACTCCCCTTTTTGTGCCGCAGGCAACTGTTTCCATGCTCGTTCTAATAACCCGAGAAAAACTTCCGCTTCTAAATCCACCGTAGACATCGACATTTTGTAGGGCAAGCGCAGATGGCGACAAACCTGAATCAAGATTTGGCGATAGCTGAGTTGATCGGTCTTGCGACTAATCACCGTCAGCCCATCCGCCGCCAAATAGCGGAACCGATCTTCTAACGCATCCATCCAGCCATCGCGATCGCGGCTTTGAATATCCAGTGGGTCTGACAGCCTCAGATAATCCAATGGATTGAACCTGGGGCGAAAGAGAATCTCCGTCAAATCCTGCAATTCTTCATCCGTTGCCAACTCTAACGCCGTCCTAAGCTCATCCACTTCAATACCTCACTCTTTGGCGGGAACATGCTTGCAATATTCTACTCAATGCCACCTCACTCTGTTTTGCTAGTTTCCGCCAAACTTCCGCAAGAATGAACCTTTCCCGATAAAATAAAACCTTATGGCACGCGAAATCATCACCCTTTTATCAAGCCGAGAAATTGACAAAATGCGCCGAGCAGGGCATTTGGCAGGTCAACTCTTGCATCACCTCAGCGCCTTCGTCAAACCAGGCATTAGCACCCTGGAATTGAACGACGAAGCCGAACGCTGGACTCAGGCACATGGAGCCAAAAGCGCTCCCCTTGGCTATGGCGGCGACAAAGATCGCCCTGCTTTTCCGAAGTCGATCTGCACCAGCGTCAACGAAGTGGTGTGTCACGGGATTCCCAGCGCCAAGGAAATTCTGAAAGACGGCGACATCCTAAATATTGATGTGACGCTGATTGTGGATGGCTATCACGGCGACACCTCCAAAATGTTTTTGGTGGGCGAACCCTCTCCGGTTGCTAAAAAACTAGTCGAGGTGACCAATGAATGCCGCCGACTCGGAATTGCAGCGGTGAAACCGAATGCCAGAGTGGGCGACATTGGCGCGGTGATTCAAGAATATGCTGAGGCTCAAGGCTTTTCGGTCGTACAAGATTTTGTCGGGCATGGCATTAGCAATGTGTTTCACACGGCTCCACAAATTCCTCACTATGGCGATCGCGGGAAAGGAGTGCGGCTGCGTCCCGGCATGGTGTTCACTATTGAACCCATGATCAATGAAGGTACTTGGGAAGTTGATCTAAATGAAGAGGATGGCTGGACTGCCTATACCCTCGATCGCAAGCTCTCTGCCCAAGCGGAACACACGATCGCAGTGGTAGAAGGCGGCGTAGAAATCCTTACGCCCTATCCTGGCGACGACGCATAAACAATCCATCCATGAATACTCTGCCCAGAACCAATACCGCTCGACTTGCCCAACAAATTCAGTTTGTGATCGAGCTAGACAAACTCAAAACCGTGTTGCGGCAAACCTGGCTCACCGATGCCTCTCGCCGCGAAAACAGCGCTGAACATTCCTGGCACATTGCCCTGATGGCGATCGTGCTAGCAGAATATTCCCCGGTGCCGGTAGATGTATTGCGAGTGATCAAAATGCTGCTGGTGCATGATCTGGTGGAAATCGATGCAGGCGACACCTTTTGTTATGATCTCCAGCACAATGCCAGTAAGGGCGATCGCGAAACTGAAGCCGCCGATCGCCTATTTGGCTTATTGCCAGCGGATCAAGCAGCAGAATTGCGATCGCTGTGGGAAGAATTTGAAGCCCAACACACTTCCGATGCTTTGTTTGCCTGCTCTCTCGATCGCCTTCAACCCTTGCTAAACAACCAGCAAACCCAGGGCGGCACCTGGAAAGCCAACGGCATTACCCGCGATCGTGTCCTCCAGCGGATGGCACCGATCGCCGCAGGTGCCCCAGAATTGTGGATATTTGTCCAGCAACTTTTGGATGATTGCGTCACCGCAGGCTTTTTGCAGCCAGAACCCGCCACTAGATAGCCATAAAACTCTGCTGCTCATGAATCTACTTATCGAATTTATCGAAAACGGTCGTGCCTAGTTCTAGTTATGGGTAGCACACTTCACATGACCCAACCCATCTAAAAACTGTTTTCTTTCTGCAAAACAGTTTTTAGACCTTCGTGCACTAGATTTCAACTACTCCTGCAATTAACTTCCAACATGGCGCTTCGCCTTCCCAATCATCACGAGGTGCGTAGGGCATACCAAGGCTTACAGTCACTAAATAGTTCCCTGTAAGCTGATATCCTGTCTCTAGCTTCTCAGCAAAAACGGGGTCAGTAATCTTTGCGTCTCTTAAAATCTGACCACTAACCGCCTGTAGAGAGCCTCGCCATCCAGTATTTCCCATAGAGCTTTTCGTTACAGAAAATTTACTAGTTTGAATCAACTGTAAAGTACGACGTTGATGAAAAGGTAAGGCTTTTAACTGAGAGGGATTAACATATTTTGAGGAGTTATGCAGTATGTGCGGTAAGTTCTCACAGTAGCTAACTAATTCACTTGGCTGTAATCTTCCTAGCAACTTCCACTCACCGGACAATATTGAAAGGTTTTCACATTCAAAGCCGAAATCATTCCCAGTATTGGAAAGGGGAATTTCCAAAATATCCAGCAACTCTGGTTCTCTACCTTCAATTTGCCGAATTGTCCTCGGAACTCTCCCATCTTCAGGATATAAACTGTCACATACAGGGCGAACCCACTTTTTGGTATCAAGAAGAATTCCGGAAATACACCGTTCTTCCAACTTCCATGAGTTGGCAAGACAAATAATTTTCTTAAGACAAGCCATATTCTGTCACTTTTCAAAGGTGGGATATATTGATATTTCCCACCTTTCTGTTCAAATACTCAGCAACTAGACGGCGATGACAGTTATGAGGTTTTGCCTCACTACAAAGTAAGCAAGCACCATTGATCAAGTCTAGGGGAACCCTTTTCTCAATTTGACGATCAGCGATTAGCTTTAAAAATTTCTGCTCGTATACCGACCAATCAACCTTTTTCTTCTTATACTCATCAAGAATGTCTTGAGTTGGTGCTAAATCTAAAATATGAACATAACTAATATCACCAATAGTCTTCAGAAAATATTCTAGATCTGTTCTTTTTGCGAATCCTGCCAGTTGAGATACATTATTTAGCCGAGTATCCAAAACTCGCTTAACGCCAGCTTTCTTAAGAGTTTCAAAGAACGTTTGAGCGCTCTTTTGGGTAAATCCAATCGTGAATAGATTGACCGGATTGTTCATAATTGCTGTCCTTTTTCTCTACGTAAGCAATCTCGTCACCCTGAAGTTTGTAAGCTTTTTCCAAACATTCTTTTCTCGTCGGCAAGCTATTACTTTGTTGAGTGAATAGAGAAAGTTGACCTTGCTCTTCACGGATTCCTGCAAACTCTGTAAACCCATGCTTAGTAAGCATTCTTTCTTCCAAATGGTCATGAGATTCTAAATCACCATTTTTTAAGATGTGATTGATATGCAAATCGAAATGCCGTAGATGCTGGCAGACTAAAACTGCCCTATGACAAGTCAATGGATCTTTCTCTGCACACATAAGAGAGAGCTTATATTTTTTCAAGCCGTTCAGAACTCTTTGAATTCCTTCATGAAATGTATCAGTGGTGGCGATCTTCTCATACATCGCTTTTCCATCGACATAGCATTCTTGATTACTAGATCTTGCACCTAGTTCTCGCCCTAGAAATACATAGCGAATACCCTCTTTCGCTAGAGCTTCCTCCAAGGCTGCTCGGCTGAAGTGTGGCAAAAAACGGCTATATGGATGTGAACGCACATCAGCAATAGCAGTTACCCCATGCTTTTGAAGCAGAGAGATAAATACCCCCATTTCGCAATTAGAGTGACCAATACTGAACAACTCCATCTATAACCATCCTCAGATGTAAGCTAGTCAAGTAAATTGTATATCATCTGTACTTTATGCGACAGGACAGATGTATTAACGAGATTTCACTCGAAGCTCTTCTTGACTAGGTTAAACCTGATTATTTTGTTACTGTGAATGAACGCTTCATTTATGCGGTATTGTATGCGTGGAATTTCTGGTGTGCCCTGATGTATTGGCGATTCGTGAAACTATCGCCTACAAATCTCATCCCCAGATTCAGCCGTGCCAAATAAGCAACCGTTCAGCGTTCATCATTGATTTACTTAATCGTTCTCTTGATTGGGGCTGATTTTTTCTCAGAAAGAGATTCTGATGAAGGTATTTTCAAGAGATGTTCCATGACAAGCACACGGGATAGCTTGCCGTAGGTTTGTTCTAGGTTTGCTTGCAGTTTTCTAGACGGGCGAAATGCGATCGCGTTGGTTCCTTGAAGTGTGGCTTGAAACTCAGGCGTGTTGACAATTTCTGGATCATTGACTAACAGAAAACTGACGGGTTTATTCAATCGATAGCTCAGAGAAATCAGATCCCCCGTATTCGTAAAGTCGTCTCCAATATCGCTAACGATCAGGGGGGACGGCGTTTGATTAATCACATCAGCGATTTTGTCATTGGCATAGCTCAAGTCTTTGTTCCACCAACTGTTAGAAAGGGCGCTCACTGTTAAAGAAATGAGAGAACCTGCTAATAAAAAAGCCAGGGTGCCGCGCCACAGAAAAGGGACAAGCGGCGTAGTTTTGGGAGCAAGCTGCTGCGATCGCCCACTGTAAAAGGTTGTCATAGATAGTTTGGTCGCCAAAAAGTAGGCAACGGCAAGCTGTACTCCCGGAAAAGAGGAAATAAGATAGCGGCTGACCGCAGAGCGTTTGTTGCCCAACACCAAATCTGGGATTGCCAGCAGCAAAAAAGGCACCAAGATGGAGGTCAATACAAACAGCCAAGTGCTCGGACGAGTGTTGCGGCAGAGGCTATACAGCGATACCAGAATCAACAGCAACACCGGAATTCTTGCCAGGTAAGTCCAGGGATTGTCGAAGCCAAAATCTAGGTCGAAAAACAGGGCGGTAAAGCTGAGCGTCCAGAGTTTCAGCAGGTAATCAATGCCGGGGGGAAATTGCGTCCAATCCGTGGTAGCAAAGGCACGCTGGGCATTGACGATCATCACCCCAAGCCACGGCAGATAGAGAATGATTGCCCCGGCGATCGCGCCTAAAAATCCCGTCACGGTGTTTTTAAGTTGGACGATGCCCTGAGTCACCCACGCATCCAGCCCCACATAAACCGCGTGTCCGGCTAGGGTTAAGGCAAAAAATGGATGGGTGTATAGTCCAAGCGCAGCGGAGAAGCCATAGAGCGCCCAACAATGCCAGAGCGGTGGCGGCTTGCGGTAGTGATGCAAACGGTTAGAAGCGGGAGCGTTGGTCAAACGCAATGCTCGCAATAATAAATAGCTGCTAACCACGACCATGACCGTGAGCAGGCTATATTGCCGCGCCGTTTGGGCAAACAACACATCAAAGGGAGATAGCGCGATTAAGGTTGTTGCCAGCAATGCAATTGAATGGGAGGCAAACAATTCCCAAGCTAGGGCATACATGGCAGGCAATGCCAGCAAGCTAATCAACGCGGGTAGCGATCGCGATACGGTTAACGGGCTGCGAAACATCCACTCTAGGGGCGCTCCCAAGGTTTGCATCCAAAACCGCGTCATCAAAAAATAGAGCGGCGGATGCTGAGGATCTTCCACTGCCAGCGATCGCAGCGTATCCAGCGGCGTACTTCCTGGCTTAATCCGCTGAAACTTCTGCAACTCGCTAGCAGCAATCACCCGATTTTGAAATAGCTCCTCGTCAATTTCACCCCGTGTATAGCCCGCTGCCCGCAAAGACGTATAGGTTTCATCATGCCAATAAACTTTGTGGTTCAAATTAACGAACCGAAACACCACTCCAAGCACCATCAAGCCGACCAGCAGCCATTTCAGCCAAAGAGGAAAGCGAATTCGGTCAGACTGCGATCGCAAAGGGTTCAGCACAAATCAATCCTAATAACGACCTAGTTATCCAGCTTTGCTGAATAGTAGAGAATACAACGAAAGTTTCATTCATGAAATATCTACAGCAGCCGGAATAAAAGCGACTATTCAAAAGGGCTAGATTAAGCCTCCGATGAAGATTAAGCCTCTGTCTTCGCCACATCGGAAACAGCATCCCTACCAAAGAACTTTGGCAAAACTAACCCAGACTGCGCTTGATAGCCAGCAAACTCTGGATACCGCGAGAGGGATTGATCTTTCTTTCGCATATTTGGCACAAAAACAATGCTGACAAACGCTGCCAAAATCAGCCATGGCACCCAATGGCAAGCTAGCAACGCAAAAGAACCGTAAATCAGAATCTCGCCCAAATAATTGGTGTTGCGACATCTCGCAAAGAAGCCTTCGGTAATTAATCCAGGCTGATATTTCAGGGTGTAGTGCTTTTGAGCATCGCTAGTGTAGTGCAAGAAGACTCCCACAATGTTACAGGCGATCGCCCCAGAAACCAACGGCAAAGGCGGCACCACGCCCGACTGAATCAATAGAAATGGCGCAACCCAATACAGCCCCAACATCAAAAAGGTAATAACTCCCATTCCCAAACTTATTTTCTGTTCCCACTGTTTGTCAGGATAAATCCGATCTTTGACGAGCCAAAGAATGCCATAGGTACCATGCAGCGCTAGATAGACCCACGCACCCAACGTAAAATTTTGATACGCCACCATTAGCCCTAGCACGAATATCGTAGTCAAACCTTTATGCCAATTAATCGCGTGTTTTAACTGCATCTCGATCGCCCCTTCCCTTTAACAATTGATTGATCTGATTGATCCCAGTTCACCCTAAGCTACCTTACCTATAGCAGGTGATGGATTGGAGAAGCTAGGGTGTAGATGAGCAGGAAATTTCCTGAAACAGGCTGAAATTCTTTGATCTGTTTGAGGAAGGCATACGGTGGGAGATGATATGGGAATTGAGCCAGCGAACGACTATTCCCTGCGGGAAGCAAGCAACGTCGCGCGAAGCGACTCCCTCATGGGAAGTGTGCCTCAAGACGCTTGGTATCACCCATTGGGGCGACGGTTAGCCTTGGTGATCGGTGCGCCCAGCATG
>JBGTAZ010000122.1:0-14434 GCA_041749615.1 Leptolyngbyaceae cyanobacterium
AGACGTTGAAGCCGTCGCGATCGCCATGGGATTTTAATGACTGTGTTTTTTCATCACGATGAACCACTAGAAGCAATCGGCGAGCGCATCCTAGCCGCGACCTGGGAAGCATTTCCCACCTTGGCGCGAAACCAGATTGCATTAACTTGGCTGGTGTACGACCTACCGGCTCCGATCAACACGGGCGGCGCACTCACCCCAGAAGAATTTTGGAAATATTCGCCCCGTGGCTACAGCTATCGCGGCGTAGAGTCGATTTATCCAGCCAGTGTGGTCAAGCTGTTTTATCTAGTGGCGATGCACGAATGGTTAGAGCGGGGGATGACGCAGCCTTCAGCCGAACTCGATCGCGCCATCCGCGACATGATTATCGATTCTAGTAATGATGCCACTGGCTTGATTGTGGACGTGTTGACTGGAACCACTAGTGGACCAGAGCTAGCCCCAAGTCCCTTTGCAACGTGGCAACAGCAGCGCCATTTAATCAATCGCTATTTTCAATCCTTTGGCTGGGAAGAATTGAACACCATCAACGTCTGCCAAAAAACCTGGTGCGACGGACCCTATGGGCGAGAGCGGGCTTTTTATGGCGAGCTTATGGAAAACCGGAATCTGCTGACGACGATCGCCACGGCACGATTGCTGCATAGCATTGTCGGCGGAGTGGCAGTATCTTCGGCGCGATCGCAGGCGATGCTAGCATTACTCCGGCGATCGCTGCATCCTGACGATTTGATCGCTGATCCAGAAAATCAAGTCACAGGTTTTTTGGGAGAGGGCTTACCGCTGAATGCATCGGTATGTTCCAAAGCGGGGCTGATGAGCCGCGTGCGCCATGATGCCGCTTATATAGAATTGCCGGATTGCACTCCTTACCTGCTCGTTGTGTTCACCGAAGGCAAGGAACACAGCAATAACGAGTCTATCCTGCCGTTTGTTTCTCACCAGGTTGCGGAAGCGGTGAGATCGCGGTTGGCATAGATTAAATCTCGTTCCAAGCCGCCGACTTGGAATGCGTCTTTGCGGCTTTGCTGATTGAATTGAAGTAGCAGAGCCACTTTTGAAGTATTCCCACGTAGAACATGGGAAGTGCTTGAGACGAAGTGTTTGCTTCACTGGGTCAAGTAGACGAGGTGGCTGAGGTTGTAGCAGTGCATCCTGGTGAATAACACGAAATCGAGGGTGTTATCTCGCCCAAATGACGGTTACTTCAACCGTTCGATGATGCGATCGCGTTTCCCCTGCTCAAACCTTAAAAAGCTGAAGAGGAATGACTCATAATCTATAACTTAGCGTACTGCGGGACAAGCTAAAGCAATAGAAGCTGAATTACTGATGAGTAGAGATTTATAATTAGCGAATTCATTTAGAACGACCTATTAAAGCGGATAGAGGAAGATGATCCCAGTTAAAATCGCTCAACAACAGTTGCAAGATTTGATCGATTCGGTCAGCCAGTCGCACCAGCCCATTGTGATTGCAGGACAGAGTAGCAATGCAGTGTTGTTATCTGAAGCGGATTGGGCATCAGTGCAAGAGACGCTCTATCTGCTCTCAGTGCCCGGAATGCGCGAATCGATTCGGGAAGGATTGACAACATCGAGCGAGGAGTGTGATCGGGAGTTGGAGTGGTGAGTTGGGAGTTGGTTTGGACGTGAATATTATTTCAACCGCTCAATGATGCGATCGCCGACTCTAAGGGCATTAGCAATAATCGTCAACGCAGGACTAACCGCTGGATTAGACGGGAAAAAGCTGCTATCCACCACATACAGATTATCTACATCGTGGGCGCGACAGTCGGCATTCAGGACTGAGGTTGTGGGATCTTCGCCAAATCGACAGGTGCCGCACTGGTTTGCCACCACCTGCATCGGCATTTCGCCGTGAGGATGGGGCGCGCCTCGTTGAAACATTCCCTGATCTAGGCTTTTCTCTGCCATTTTCAATACCTCAGTCCAGCGATAAACTAGGCGCTCATGGGCTTCTGTGTTGTTCGGCTCATAAAATAAACGCAGCTTATCGCTGCCGACCTCAACCCGGTTTTTTGGATCGGGTAAATCTTCGGTCTGCACCCACCAGCCCAGCGATCGCGACACCAGTTGATTCAATCCAAACCCTGGCATAGCTTGCGCCAAACCCGAAAAGAACGGCGGCGATTCGGCAAAGGTAATATCTTGCAGCAAACCACCCGTGTTTTGAATATGCCCCATGGGAAACTCAAAGCCGGGTTCACCCCAATAAAAATCGTTGACGCTGACGCTGCGGTAAAACTTGCCGGAGTTGGGAGAACTCAGTTGCACGACCGCAGAAAGGCGGTGCTTCATCAGGTTGCGTCCCACCAAATCAGAACTATTGGCAACTCCGTTTGGACAGGCTTCACTCGCCGATCGCAGTAGGATTGCCGCCGAGTTGACCGCACCACAGGCAAGCACTACGATATCCCCCAAAAACAGGTAAGACCTGCCGCCAATTTCTGCCCCTACGGCTTTGATCGCGGTTCCAGAAGGATTGGTGTATAGGTGAGTCACTTTGGTTGAAATTTTGAGGGTGACGTTGGGATGCTTCAGCGCAGGCGCAATGCTGCTTACCTGGGAATCATTCGTCGGATCATCACTTTCGCCAGTCAGGCTGAGGGGCAACGAGGTTGGATGCATACCTTGTTTCGCGATCGCATCCACCATTTGCTGAATCTGTGGCTCGTGGGCGATCGCGCCATAGGCATACTTGCCACTGTGGGGCGGCTCTGTGACATCATCAGCCACGGTTCCATGCACCTTATAAAGCTGTTCTGCCTCGGTGTAGTACGGTTCAAAATCGTTGTACTTCAAGCACCACTCTGGAGAAATGCCCTTTTGATGATCCACCGCTTCAAAATCACGTTCCCGCATTCTAATCAGCGCCGTCGCCCAAATCTTCGTATTTCCGCCAACGGCATAGTTCGTTTGGGGGGAAAACGGCTCTCCTGAAATGTCATACCACTGTTCAGGGGCATGATATCGCTCTTTCTTGAAAATATCGATATTGCTGCGGTTTTGTTCCTCCAACGGCATAAAATCGCCCCGTTCCAGCAGCAAAACGTTCTTGCCCGTGGATGCTAGCTTATACGCCAGAGTGCCGCCCCCCGCCCCGGTTCCAACAATGATCACGTCGTAGTACTGGTCTTCAATAATCATGCGGATTCTCCGTTACGGGGGGACAAGGTTACAGGGGCGAGTGGACAGGTTACAGGGACGAGTGGACAGGTTATAGGTTTGTCGCTATTCCCTATTTCCTATCCTCATTGCCACAAATAGATCAAGCTAAACAAAACAATCCAGATGACATCGACGAAGTGCCAAAACAGGGAAACTTCGGTCACCCCGGTGTGTCCTTTGTCGTAGTTGCCGGGTCTAAAGGAACGAAACAGCATGTAGAACTGCAATAGGACTCCCAGCAACACATGCAACCCATGGAAACCTGTGAGCAGATAGAATGTGCCGCCAAAGCCGCCGGAGGTTAGCCCAAACTGCAACTCGCTCCACTCGATCGCTTGCCCCGCCAGAAAGTAAATTCCCATTGCCGAGGTTAATAACCACAACCCGCGAAACAGCCACATCTGCTGCTTTTTCAGGGCTTCTTCCGCAAAATAAATCACAAAACTACTCGAAACCAGCACCACGGTGTTAATTGCGGGAGTCGAGACTTCTAAGCCTTCCACGCCATCGGGTAGCCACGCGATCGCGGTGGTTTTGAGTGCAATATATCCCGCAAAAAAGCTGAGAAAGATCACACTTTCCGACAGCAAAAATACGATAAAGCCAAACAGACTAGTTGCCTGTTCATCATGCCCATGTTCACTCCCATGAGCATGACTAAAGGTTTCTGGGGATGGCTCCGAACTGGCTGAATCCATAGCTGTTTCCTTTTCCTTGCAAGATGAATGGACACATAAACTTAAACGCTACTGGAATTTGAGTGAGGCTTCAGCGCCGCTGCATTTTCAACCAAAGGCTCGTTGAGTCCATAGCCATAGGGACCCGACACCACGATCGGCAGTTCTTCAAAATTTTCTACGGGCGGCGGTGACGAGACTAGCCACTCTAACCCGATCGCCCGCCAAGGATTATCCGGCGCTTTCTCACCCTGCAACCAGGAACCCACAATATTTAGAATGAATGGCAGCGTAGACATACCCAGCAAAAATCCCCCCAGACTAGCAATCACATTCCAAAAGGCATACTCCGGGTCATAGGATGAAATCCGCCGTACCATTCCCTGTAAACCCAAAGGATGCATCGGGAAAAAGTTAAGGTTCGCACCCACAAACGCCAAAACAAAGTGGACAATGCCCAAACCCTCGTTATACATGCGTCCGGTCATCTTGGGGAACCAGTGATAAATCGCTGCAAACAGCCCCATCGTCAGCGTGCCATAAACGATGTAGTGAAAGTGACCCACCACAAAGTAGGTGTTGTTGACGTGAATATCAAACGGCACCGCTGCCAGCATCACGCCCGTAATGCCCGCAAACAGAAACATAACGATCGCGCCCAGGGAAAATAGCATCGGGGTTGACAGTCGAATTTTGCCCCGCCAAACGGTCGCCGTCCACGCAAATATTTTCACCCCTGTGGGCACTGCGACACACATGGAAGTCACCATGGCAAACATTCGCATCCAGCTGGGGGTGCCGCTAGCATACATATGATGCACCCAAACCAAAGTGCCCACTCCGGCAATCAGCAATGAAGAAATAGCAACCACTTTATAGCCAAACAGCGGCTTACGTGAATACACAGGCAGAATCTCTGAAAACACCCCAAACACAGGCAGCGCCATCACATATACTGCCGGATGGGAGTAGAACCAGAAGAAATGTTGGACTAGAACCGGATTGCCGCCCCGTTCTGGATCGAAAAAGCTGGTGCCTGCCACCAGATCTAGCAATAGCATCACCGCTCCAGCCGTAAGCGCAGGCAGCGCCGTTAGCTGAATTAGCTGAGCGCTCAATACCGTCCACACATACACTGGCATCCGAAAAAACGTCATCCCCGGTGCCCGCATTTTGAAAATCGTGGCAACAAAATTCACGGCTCCCATAATTGAGGAGACTCCAGAAATGGCTACCGCTAAGATCCAAACAAATTGACCGCTCAACCAGCTTCCCGATGGATTTTGTAAACTCACGGGCGGATAAGACCACCAGCCTGCTTGCGCCGTCCCGTTGGGTAAGAGATAGCTGGACATCAGCAGGATGCCAAACACGGGCACCAGCCAAAAGGCGATCGCGTTCAACTTGGGGAATGCCATATCCCGCGCCCCAATCATCAGCGGCACCAAGTAGTTTGCCAGACCCACCAACGACGGAAAGATCCACAAAAAGATCATCACTGTGCCGTGCATGGTATACAGGCTGTTGTACAGCGATCGCGAGACCAGATCCGACTCCGGCGTGATCAATTCCGCCCGTACTACCATTGCCAGAAATCCGCCAACCAAAAAGAAGATAAACGAAGTCACCAGATATTGAATCCCAATCACCTTGTGATCGGTACTGAAACTAAAATATCGTCGCCACTCAGGGGGTTGAGACTGGGGCTTCTCCTCAGGAATACTGAGATTTTCAACCGAGATATTCGTCATGCGATTTCTCTGAGTAAAAAGTTCGGAGTTTAAGAGGTTCGGAGTTTAAGAGGTTCGGGGTTCGGAGTTTAAGAGGTGCGGGGTTTAAGAGGTTCGGGGTTCGGAGTTTAAGAGGTGCGGGGTTCTACAACTTTCTAACTTTGCACTCCGTACTCCCCACTCCCCACTCCGTACTCCCCACTCCGCACTCCTGCCTCATCCTTCATTCACCATGGGTGGCGGCTCTGGTGGCACGGTTGCCCATCCTGTTTTGAAGCCCTTCTTTGATATTTTGGTGTATTCTTCATAGGCTCGGTTTGCGGCTGGCACTAGGGCGCGATCGCCTGTTTTTGACAACCACTCACTATATTTTTCAGGAGATTCCACCACGACGTTGGTTTGCATCAAGGCAAAGTAAGTGCCGCTGAATTGGGAATCGCTGAGTCGATAGGTGCCTTCGCGAATTGGCGTAAATTCAAAGTCGATGGTTTTGTTCGGGATAATGTCTTGCTTGAGGCGAAATGCTGGCACATAAAACCCATGAATCACATCTTCAGTGTGAAGCGCCAAACGGATGCGGCGATTCACAGGCAAGTGTAGTTCTGCGCTGGTGATGTTGTTGTTGGGATAGTGAAACGACCATGCCCATTGTTTGGCATTCACCGCGATCGCCTCTACCGGCTCACTCTTGCCATTCAGCGATTCATCCATCGATCCATCTATCGAGCCATCTACGGGGGCAGCATAGGCGGTTTCCATACCGGGCATATGCATGTGAACGATTTCCATCGGTCCTTGGATTGCCATCTGGTCATAGATCCAGTAGCTATACCCGGCAATCACAAGCACTAGGGCAATGGGAATCGCCGTCCAGACTATTTCCAGCGTCAGATTGCCTTCAATCGGAGGTCCATCGCTCGTATCAAAGCGACTGGTTAGCCCCGTTAGCACCGAATAGCTTAAAACGCCCGTAATTCCCAGGAAAATGAACGTTCCAAAAAACACGAGCAGCGCAAACAGATTATCGATCAATGCCGCTTCGACGGATGCGACTGGAGGAAACCAAGTGTGGGATATCCCCGCCATCCACACCGCTGCAAGCGTGTTCACACTCGCAAAAATAAACCACGGCAATACATTAGAAACTTTCATCGCTCTATCCTTTAAGCCGAATTATTTCAGCAAGAGATTCGGATCTTCGCCCAGTTTAAGTAAGCTATCTGCCGTGTTGTGAACGCCAAACTCACCCGCCAAATGGGCACCCAAGGTTCCATGCACAAACATGATGAACAGAATCACCATTCCCGCTAGCAAATAGCTCCACTGCACCTGTCTGGCGCTGTCCTTGCGCCATGAAAACCGCTGCATCCCGCGCCAAACCGCCATGCCAACGATCAGAGTGAGCAATAGCACCCCGCCCACTCCATGCCAAATCATGGTGTCCATTGCGCCCAAACCCCAAGCACTGATGACATCAGCGGCAGGGGTTGCCAGGATCATTTCGTAGAAGCCTGCCGCCACGGTAAAAAAGGTGACGATCGCCGCTGCTAGCACGTTATACCAGCCCACATCGTAGAAGTTAGAGCGTACCGCTTTGATTGCTAATAAATTTAGGATCGATTTTTCTAAGGGAAATAGGTTTCCGGCAATATCAAACGCGATCGCGATAATGAACAACCCCAACGTAATATGCACCAGATTGGGATGGATTGGAATGGCGTAGGGCAATCCGTTTGCACCGAGTCCGCCCAACTGCTGAACGAGGTCTTCGTTCATTGCAACACTCCTTGTCTGATCGCCTCAACTACAGGCACAGTATGCAATCCATACACCCAAACCAACTTGTCGCCTAAATAAACCTGAAAAAAGACTAATCCTGTTAGCAAAACGCTAGCTCCCATAAACGCAAGCGGTACCTTTTGCGGATCGCGCGATCGCAGAATGTATCGCCAAGCCGTAATTGCAGCCAAAATTCCAGATAGTGCCCAGCCTAGCAGAGTGTGCAAATTCAAAGTTGATACCGCTGCATTATAAGGTTCAGCTAAACCTGCTTCTAGTTGACCAAATAGAACCGCGACAAAAATAGACAGCGTGGCAAAAAACAAATTCCACCAGCTCACTTCATGTAGGCGAACGTTTTTTGTGAGAAATCCGATTACGTCACAAAGAACTGCGAACAAAACCATCGCAATTACAAAATGCACCACAATTGGGTGAATGGTATCTGGGTAAGGCAGGTTATGTTCGTTGAGCGGCGGCAGATACTCAAGCATTGTGTTTCTCCTTGGTGCTTGGCTGCTTGTGTGGACTGAGTTCACTCAACCCGGCAACCATTGCAAGCTGTTAAAACCGCAGTGTCTCACATTTGCGACGATTCTAAGAGTTGTATTGAATACAGAGCGGCTAATAAATGGCTTCAGCCTCAGGATGTGAAGACTAGAAAGGCGAAATTTTGTATTATTCGATACAGAAACTTCTGCTATATTTAAGAAGAGGATTTAAAAAATATCTCGTTTTGTCCATTGAACTTGATTAGTTCTTTAAATTTGGAGATTAGCAATGTCTACTCAAGATCAAGCTCGTGCATTAATGGTGCGGCACCAACACATGGTCAAAAACCGTGAGCAGTGTTTATTGAGCCGTGCCACCGCAGAAATTGGTATGCCCATAGAATCAATGCCTCGTACTGTTGATCACGGAAAAACTCACGCCGATGGCTCTAGCTACAGTTCTGTTCACATCGGGCTGAGCTAAGTATCTGGACTCTAAAAAAAACTCCCACCTGCTTATGGGTATGAGCAGGTGGGAGTTTTTTTAATCTAGCGATCGCTAGCTACAACAAGCAACACAATCTAACTCACCGATGTTAGATTGTGGGACCATCGTGCCTTTTCGGATCTTTCTTTTGCTTTTTAGCTCCGTCTGATTCCGCTTTCGGTTTCTTAGATTCTTTGTTGGTTTTCTTTTCTTTTGACATCACGAGTCTCCACTTTATTTTTCCAATCTAGCCGATTTTTTAGCTTCAGAGAGCTTTAGTAGGGTTCCTCTTTAAGGAGAGTCAACCCATCAAGCCGACTCACAGTTATTCCTCGTCCTCTTCCTCGTCTTCCAAACTATGAATTTCTGGCTCTAGAAAATCATCTAAGTCTTCTGAAGTTTTGTGATCCTGAAACTCACCTATTTCATAAGGCTTTAATCTACCGCTGCTCTCTAACCAGCCCAGCAAAGTCTGCTGTGCTATTTTAGGAGCAATTTTCATCGGTTGACTCCGGGGTTCTTGGCTGAGAGAGGGATTGTGACATGTGGGCATGAGGGTAGTCTTTTCTTTTATAAAAAATTGCTTAAACCAGTTAGATCTTCTGAAGCGATCGCGGATCTAACGGCTTTAGGAACCTAAGAGATAGTTCCATACTACAAACCCTAGTTGTAAATTCTTGAGTCCAGATTATGGCTACCTTCTAATCAACTAGGTGACTCCATCATAGTTTATTACGAGGAAACTGGTTGCTAAGCTAGTTGAGCGATCGCTCAATCCCATACGTTGTATCATCAAAATAATAATTGCCCAGTAAACGTCAGGGCACTCATCAGAAATTCCCTAACGGGATACCGAAATAAGGTCTAACAAATGACCGAGTTAATACTTTTAAAGCTCAACTAAGATTCAACGCTATACCAACGCCTTAAAAAGTTTTTTCGGTCGCAACTTCAATGACGAGTAGCTTACCAGTACTGTTATCACAGGAAGGCAGGTGGAGAGCCGCCAATTTTTGAGGGAGTTGCACGAAGCGCGATGAATGGCACACAGGTATTTGTCACCGGGGGCACAGGGTTTGTGGGCGCAAATCTTGTGCGTTTACTGTTGCAAGAAGGCTATGCCGTCAAAGCCTTGGTGCGCCCCAACAGTCGGCTAGATAACTTGCAGGGTTTAGAGGTCGAACTGGTGCAGGGTAGCCTCAGCGATCGCAACTTGGATCAGGCAATGGCTGGCTGTCAGGGATTATTCCACGTCGCTGCGCACTATTCTCTCTGGCAAAAAGATCAGGAAATTTTGCATGAATACAATGTGCTAGGAACGCGCAATGTCCTAGCAGCGGCACGGATCGCCGGAATTGATCGCACGGTTTATACCAGTTCAGTCGCCGCGATCGGGGTGAAGCAAAATGCGATCGCCGCCGAAACTTATCAAAGCCCAGTCGAAAAGCTGATTGGAGCCTACAAACAATCTAAATATTGGGCAGAACAAGAAGCCGTCAACGCGGCACAATCTGGACAAAACATCGTCATTGTGAATCCCAGTACACCGATTGGTGCCTGGGATATTAAGCCCACCCCCACAGGAGACATTGTGTTGCGCTTTTTGCGTCGTCAAATGCCTGTTTATTTGCACACCGGTCTAAATTTCATCCATGTGCAGGATGTGGCATGGGGGCATTTACTGGCATACCAAAAGGGAAAGACAGGCGATCGCTATATTTTGGGACACCAAAACATGACCCTCAAGCACCTGCTTGATCAACTCGAACAAATCACTGGACTACCCGCTCCCCAGCGCTCCATTCCCGCCTGGATTCCCCTCGCCGTCGCCTGGATCGATGAGTCTCTGTTAGCTAAAGTGGGCAAAACTCCATCTGTTCCGATCGATGGCGTGCGGATGGCAGGACAACTCATGTACTACGATGCTTCAAAAGCGGTGCAAGAATTAGGGCTTCCCCAAACTCCAATTGTTACCGCTTTGAAAGATGCCGTAGAGTGGTTTGTAACCAAAGGTTACGCATAAATCCTAGTTTGCTCAGCGATAGGTAGCCTATCCCCTGAAACCGTTCGGCTGAGTGCTCACGCCGAAGCCCGATCCTAAGACTGACCCCTAGTTCCCGTTCCCTATTTTCCAGTGAGGAGTAAATCGAGCCATGGCAGTTAGTTTCCAACAAGCAATGGATATTGGCAAATATATCGTTACACAGCGATTGAAAGGACGCAAAAAATATCCTTTGACGCTCATGTTAGAGCCGCTCTTTCGGTGCAATCTTGCCTGTTCTGGATGCGGCAAAATTCAGCATCCAGTCGAGATTTTGAAACAAAACCTGTCGCCTGAAGACTGCTTTGCAGCGGTGGAAGAGTGCGGCGCGCCAGTGGTGGCAATTCCCGGTGGCGAACCCTTGCTCCATCCTCAAATTGATGAAATTGTGCGCGGTTTGGTGGCACGGCGCAAATATATTTATCTCTGCACCAATGGCATCTTGCTAGAAAAGAGCTTGCACAAATTTGAACCCTCGCCCTATTTTTCCTTTAGTGTGCATTTGGATGGACTGCGGGAATTGCACGATAAATGCGTCGATCGCGCCGGGGTTTTTGACATTGCCGTGCAGGCAATCAAAGCCGCCAAAGCGAAAGGATTTCGCGTTACTACCAATACCACTGTGTTTGAGGGGTCTGATCCCAAAGAAATTCAAAACTTCTTTGATTTTGTCGCCACCCTGGGCGTAGATGGCATGATGATTTCTCCGGGCTATGGCTATGAGTGGGCACCCGATCAAGACCATTTCTTAAAACGGGAGCAAACCAAAGCATTGTTCCGCGATATTTTGGCTCCCTACACGGCAGGCAAAAAGAACTGGAACTTTAATCACAATCCCTTGTTTCTCGACTTTTTGACGGGCGAGAAAGACTATGAATGCACACCCTGGGGAATGCCTAGCTACAGCGTCTTGGGCTGGCAAAAGCCTTGCTACTTGCTGAATGAGGGACACTATAAAACCTATCAAGAACTCGTGGACGGCACCGACTGGAGTCAATATGGTCGGGCAAGTGGCAATCCTAGCTGTGCAGACTGTATGGTGCATTGTGGCTATGAGCCGACGGCAGCAGTAGACGCAATGAATCCTCAAAACATTGGGCGATCGCTGGGTTCGGTGTTTAGCATGAGCCGCTAGGGCGATCGTTTGGGCTGAGACAATAACCTGATGTGCAACTAACGTCAACCCACCCTGAGCGAAGCAAGAGTTTTTCAAAGTCCCTCTCCCGCTCTGGAAGAGGGATTTAGGGTGTAGCTTACTTCCCACAGGGTGGAAAATTGAGAATAACATCCGTTCCTAATGTTGCAGTTTTGAAGAAATTTGAAACTTTCTAATTAGAACCAGGTTTATTTTCCGGAGGCTCTAGCATCAGCAGTGGAGTAATAATGATTACCGGGTTATGAGGTGAATTTCTAACTGCTTAAATTCTGGCTTCAACCACTGGAAAAATAACTCTAGTCCTGTTTTAATTCCTATTAACTATCAAATTTTAATTTGATAGATTGTTTGTATCAGACTATTCATTTTTCTGATTGGACTAGAGTTTATCTTTCTTAAACAAATTCTCTTACTTTCTTTTAGATAAGCTGATATGCATTCCAGTTGCATGAATAAGAGGCTTAAGCCTCTTATTAAAAAGGCTTTCCCAGTTTTTCAAGACTGCAACTTAAAAGACGATTAGATTGGTAATGGGATTGTGTTCTAGAATGCTAGTCCTAGTTTCTAGTCTCTTTTAGAGAGATAAAAACTGCCTTTGTAAAAAGCTTTTTTTAACAATCTTTTGAGTTTGGATCATACATAAAAATAATTATCTTTAGGCAATCACCCTTAAGTAAGAATTTTGATAAATAGAATAATTTGTAAGTTTTAGATGTGTTTAATTTGGATGTTTTTAAGTTTTAGATAACATTGAATCTTTTAGAGAGAAGCGCTTTTCGGTTGAATAAGGCATTTTCATCTTAAATGAAACGTCTTGTTGTATATTTAGAGCCAACCTGGTGTAATGACTTAGAGGAGTGAATCCATGCAGCTATGCAAAAGTGCTTTAGAAGTATTAGAAGAGACAAGTCGGACATTTTACATTCCAATTAGTCGGTTGCCATCGGGGCTTCAAGAAGCAGTGGCTTCGGGTTACTTGTGTATGCGAGCGATCGATGAAATTGAAGACCATCCCACCTTGGATAATGCACTTAAAGCCAAGCTGCTGCAAATTATTAGTCTGAGCCTGCAAGCAGGCACCCACGAAATGCAGGCAAGTGATCTGTCTGCTGCGCTCAGCGATTACAAAGACCTGTTGCCAGAAGTGTCTTATCGGATTGGGGAATGGGCACTGTTGGCACCAGAATCGATCGCGCCGCGAGTGTGGGATGCCACAGCAGCAATGTCCGATCGCATGGCATATTGGGCGCGGATTAATTGGAAAATTGAAGACCGCGCTGATCTAGACCAATATACCTTTGGAGTGGCTGGAGCCGTGGGTTTGCTACTCTCCGATCTATGGGCATGGTATGACGGCACCACTACCAACCGTTCTCACGCGATTGGCTTTGGTAGAGGGTTACAAGCCGTCAATATTCTGCGTAACCACGCTGAAGACAAAACCCGTGGCGTAGACTTTTTTCCCACTGGATGGACGGCTGAACAGGTTTATCAGTATGCTCGTCAAAACCTTGAGCTTGCCGATGGTTACACCGCCGCACTACCGATAGGTCCAGCTTTAGACTTTTGCCGCATCCCCCTCACCCTCGCTCATGCCACGTTGAATGCCATGGCTCAAGGAGAAGCCAAACTCAGCCGCAGTACCGTGATTGATTTGGTTAGCCAACTCACGGGCAGCAGTGTTGGCTAAAAAGACGGCGATCGATCTGATGAGACGGGTATGAATTATGACTAAACGTGCAAGGGATCTATTCTCCTTCAACCTGCTCTCGATATTCATCGGATGACAACGTATCATCCAAATCAATGTCGTCATCCATCCGCACCTTTAGCAACCACCCTTCACCGTAAGGATCATCCCCAATCTGTTCAGGAGCCTCTAATAAAGCACTGTTGATCTCAATCACGGTGCCGCTGACGGGAGCATTCAAATCTTCAACGGCTTTCACAGATTCGATCGTGCCAAATTTCTCACCTCTCTCGATCGCATCGCCCATTTCAGGTAACTCCAGAAATACGATATCGCCTAGTTGGTCAATCGCAAACGCAGTAATGCCAATGGTGGCAATTTCTCCATCTAGCCGTGCGTATTCGTGGGTGTCAAGATACTTCAGATCGCTAGGATATTCCAGTGTCATGGGTCTTCAAATTAATGTGAGAGTTTACGTGAGGGTTGAATTTCAACCCTTATAACTCATACCTCAAAAATCAGGATTCCTAGCAATTTCTGTGAATAATTTCCATGAATCAGCCAGGACAGGTAATGTTCTAGACCTGTGGAAATAAGAGAAAATGAGACAGGTGTTATTGCTAGATTTGCAGCATGGTTTTGGAACCCGTTCTTTGTCCGGCTTGCGAGAGTGATAATGGAGTGAAGCACGGTCGATCGCAGGCGATGCTGGCATTACTCCGGCGATCGCTGCACCCAGACGATCTGCTCACTGACCCAGAGAACCAAGTCACAGGCTTTTTGGGCGATGGCTTGCCGCTGAATGCCTGCGTTTGCTCTAAAGCGGGACTGATGAGCCGCGTTCGCCACGATGCCGCTTACATCGAACTGCCTGATTGCACTCCTTACCTGCTCGTTGTCTTCACGGAAGGCAAGGAACACAGCGGTAACGAGTCTATTCTGCCGTTCGTCTCGAATCAGGTTGCTGAAGCGGTGCGATCGCTGTCTGCATAGCTTTGAGTCACGTTACGATACAAAAACAACAAGGCGCTGAGGGCAACGGTTTGAGTAGACGCTGCCACGTTCTTTTCAACTGCCAAATGCGATAGATAGGCTCTGATCTCAGCCACTCCCATTTCCATTTCCCTAGGATGTTGCTCGTTATGAAATAGGATGAAATCTCGAATGTAATGAACGTAAGACTTTT
>JBGTAZ010000123.1:0-7682 GCA_041749615.1 Leptolyngbyaceae cyanobacterium
GCCCGACAACCCTTTCTATAATGTGCCTGCCGCCATTCGCTTAACTGGAACGCTCAATCATCAGGCATTAGAGCGATAGTTTGATGAAATTGTGCGTCGTCATGCTGCCCTTCGCACGACGTTTACCCTCGTTGACGGGCAACCTGTTCAGGTCATTGCACCCAATCTTGCGATCGCGTTGCCTGTCGTAAACCTCCAATCTGCGGCTGTGGAGGAGCGCGAACGCGTAGGTCAACAGTTAGCCACGGCGGAGGCACAGCGCCCGTTTAACCTAACGACCGATCCACTAGTACGAGTGACACTGTTGCAATTTGATCCCACTGAGGCGGTTCTGTTGTTGACGATGCATCATATTGTTGCCGATGGCTGGTCGTTAGGAGTATTGATTCAGGAACTAGCGTGTTTCTACACTGCATTTGTTGAACAGCGATCGCCCGATTTACCCCCACTGCCGATTCAATATACCGATTTTGCCTGCTGGCAGCGCAACTGGTTGCAGGGAGAGGTGTTAGAGAAACAACTAACCTACTGGCGCAAGCAATTACAAGATTTGCCAGGGCTGCATTTGCCCAACGATCGCCCCCATCCTGCGGTTCAAACCTACCGAGGCGCAACCTATCCGCTGCAATTCTCCCCAACGCTGACTCAGGCGTTAGCAACCTTAAGCCAGCAATCCGGCGCATCCCTATTTATGACCCTGCTGGCAGCGTTTCAAACCTTGTTATATCGATATACAGGACAGGAAGATATTGCGATCGGCTCTCCGATCGCCAACCGTCACCGCAGCGAGTTGGAAGGGATGATTGGCTTTTTCGTGAATAGTTTGGTGATGCGATCGGATTTATCAGGGAATCCCAGCTTTCGAGAGTTGCTGGAGCGCGTTCGAGATGTCGCCCTTGAAGCGTACGCTCATCAGGATTTGCCCTTTGAGAAGTTAGTGGAAGAACTAGATCCAGAACGAGATCTCAGCCGCAATCCCCTATTTCAGGTCGCCTTCGCGCTGCAAAATGCGCCCATGCAGGCGTTAGAACTACCAGGATTGACGTTGAAACCTGCACCTTTGGAGTCGGGCAGCACTCGATTTGATTTAGAAGTTCACCTGTGGGAACCGACTCACGGACTGCGGAGCCTGTGGGAATCTCAGGAGGGCTTGAGCGGCTTTATTTCCTACGGTACTGATTTGTTTGATCGCGACAGAATTGGTCGCTTGGTTGGGCATTTCCAAACCCTACTGGAAGGCATTGTCACCAATCCTGATGCTCGATTATCAGACCTACCTCTACTCACATCCACAGAACATCAACAATTGATCGAATGGAACCAGACCCACACAGAAGATAAGAGCGATCGCTGTTTCCATCAAATCTTTGAGGCACAGGTAAGCCAGATTCCAGAGGCGATCGCCCTTATGTCGGAACCGCGATCGCTGACCTACGCAGAACTGAACCAGCAAGCCGATCGTCTGGCGCAAACCTTGAAACACATGGGAGTCCGCCCAGATTCTCTGGTTGGGTTGTGTGTCGATCGCTCTCTCGACATGGTGATTGGGATTCTGGGGATTCTCAAAGCTGGAGGAGCCTATGTGCCACTCGACCCCAATTATCCCAGCGATCGGCTAGACTTTATGCTGACCGATGCGCAGGTTTCAATTCTGCTCACGCAATCCTGGTTAGTCGAATCTCTGCCAGCATCACCCGCAAAGATACTTCTCCTAGATCAACCCCTACCACTGCATTCTAAGACCTGTGAGGTGGCTCCCCTAACTCCTGACCATCTTGCCTATGTGATCTACACCTCTGGTTCTACGGGCACGCCTAAAGGAGTTCTTCTCTCTCATCGCGGTTTGTGTAACGTTGTTGAGGCACAGCAGCAAATCTTTCACACATCCCGCAGCAGTCGAATTCTGCAACTCAGTTCTCTAAGCTTTGATGCCTCCATTTTCGAGATTGCGCTGGCGTTTGGCTCCGGCGGCACGTTATATATTCCGCCTCAGCCTGCTCAACTACCCGGAATGGCACTGGTGCGATTTCTTCAAGATCATGCCATTACTCATGCTCTGATCACTCCAGCAGTTCTGGCTGTTCTACCATTTGCGGAACTACCCAACCTCCAAGTGCTGATCACAGGGGGGGAAGCCTGCTCTAGCCAAGTCGTCGATCGCTGGGCAGCCAATCGCCACTTCTTCAACGCCTACGGACCGACAGAAACTACCATTTGGGCAACCGTCGCCGAACTCCATCCCGGCGATCGTCCCCTGACGATCGGTCGCCCCATCCTCAACACCCAGGTGTATATTCTCGATGCTGCCTTAAATCCAGTTCCCATAGGCATCCCAGGTGAATTATACATTGGTGGCGCAGGACTCGCCCGTGGCTATCTCAATCATCCAGAGCTAACGGCAAAGCAGTTTATTGATGATCCATTCAACTCAAAACTCAAAATATCTCCTACGGAGACGCTTCGCGTTGGCAAAGCCAGTCCGAAGGGCTTACAAAACTCAAAACTTTATAAGACTGGCGATCGCGCCCAATACCGCACCGATGGCACAATCGAGTTTCTCGGTCGAGTGGATAACCAAATTAAAATTCGCGGTTTTCGGGTAGAGTTGGGCGAAATAGAAGCAACGCTACAACGACATCTAGCCATTCAAGATGCGGTTGTGATTGCCTCTGGTGAGTCATTCAACGAAATGCGCCTGATTGCCTATTTCAGCCTCAATTCCGCTAAACGAACTGCTCAAGCGACTCATCAGCAGCTTCAGCACACTCTCTTACAATCGCTGCAAACTCAGCAGATTCAACAGTGGCAAACCCTGTACGACCAAACCTATCAAGCTCCCATCTCCAATCCCCAATTCAACATCACTGGTTGGAATAGCAGCTACACCGGAGAACCCATTCCTCTGGAGCAAATGCAAGAATGGGTTAGCGATCGCGTTCAGCAAATTTTCGCCCTTAAACCTAAACGAGTGCTGGAAATTGGCTGTGGTACTGGATTATTGCTGTTTCAAATTGCGCCCCACTGTGAAAAGTATGTGGGGACAGACTTCTCGACGGTTTCGTTAAAGTCAATTCAATATCAATTAGATACCCTCAACCTCTCTCAAGTTGAACTCTTGCAACGAATGGCAACGGATTTTGAGGGCATTGATGTGGCGGCATTTGATGTCGTGATTTTGAATTCTATCGTCCAGTATTTTCCAAGTGCCGATTATTTGATGCAGGTATTGGCGGGAGCCATTCAAGCAGTGAATCTGGGGGGCGTTCTGTTTGTGGGCGATGTGCGAAGTTTACCTCTATTGACTGCTTTTCATACTTGGATGAAATTTTCTCAGGCAGATGCCAGTATGGAACGAACTCAACTTCAGCAGCAAGTCGAGCGATCGCAGTTTGAGGAACCCGAATTAGCGATCGCTCCAGCGTTCTTTAATGCATTACGCGATAATTTCCCTCAAATTCAACAGGTGCAAATTCGACTCTCACGGGGTCGCAGTCAGAATGAGATGACGCAGTTTCGCTATAACGTTCTGCTGCATATAGAAGATAAATTTGCCGTTGCTAGTCAATCTGAATTGCGTTTACCCGACTCAATTCAGCAACAGGATTGGAAACTCAATTCCATGACACTTGCGGAGATTCAACAGCATCTAATTGAGGCTGAACCAGAGATGTTGATGATTACGAACATTCCCAATAGTCGAGTGAATGCCGCGATTAAAACTGCAACCTGGCTCCGCAATCAAGCAGATCCCAAAACGGTTGGGCGAATACGCGACGCATTGCAGGATTCTGCTGAACAGGCAGGTTGCATGAGCGCTCCGCTTTGCGGAATCGCGCCTCAGGATTGGTGGGATTTAGAAACGGTGCTGCCTTATCACGTAGAAATTACCTGGTCAAATCAATCACACACCGGGGACTATGATGTGATGTTTATCCGGCATGGAGTTGATGCAAGGGTGATGCCCATTCCTCAACAATGCCAACCCAATCATCCTTACACCAATGATCCGCTTCAGTCTCAATTTGCTCATCAACTCATTCCTGAACTCCGTCAACATCTGAGGCAAACTTTGCCTGACTACATGCTTCCTTCCGCTTTTGTGCCGTTGGAAAGGCTTCCTTTGACCACGAATGGCAAAGTCGATCGCGTGAGCATGACGGAGCAATATCGCCGCACTCATTCCCCCTTTAACGAAGAGGTAATCGATTCATCTATTGCCCCGATCTCTCTTTGCGCGATTAGGGACACTGCCTCATCCACGCAAACAGAATTAACCCTGATTGATATCTGGAAAGAACTGTTGCGGCTCAAGCAGGTGACTATTCACGACAACTTTTTTGAACTAGGTGGACATTCCCTGTTAGCCACGCAAATGACCTCTCGTATTAGCGACACCTTGGGGCTAGAACTGCCGTTAAAGAGCGTGTTTGAAGCCCCCACGATCGCTCAACTCGCTCCCATTCTTGAAACTCTACGTGACACTGCCTCAACTCCCAAGATTCCTCCCCTGGTTCGGCTGGATCGTTCTACTCACCGTCGTCCGCGATCGCACAAGAGCGACCCAGGAAAATCAACCTTACTCAACAGCAATCCTCAACCTACTCAAAAGGGTTCTGAACAAACATCTCTACACCTCGACACTCAGGTGACATCGGCAGAATCGATCATCAATTCTTGGTCGCCATTAGTACCCTTGACTCTTGGCGAAAACCGTGATGACAACAATCAACCATTCTTCTGTGTGCATCCGATGTTTGGAGTCGTGCTTCCTTACCTGGAACTGGCGCAGCATTTGAGCAGCAATGCGGAGCAGTTCCCTGACTGGGGAAATCGTAGTTTCTATGGACTTCAACCTTTGGGATTGGATGGAAAATCGCCCCCTTTGAACCGACTTGAAGCGATCGCAGCCTACTACATTCAGGCAATTCAAACGGTTCAGCCCCAGGGTCCTTATCTACTGGGTGGGTGGTCGTTTGGGGGAATGGTTGCCTTTGAAATGGCGCAACAATTAACCCAGGCAGGGCAACAAATTGAACTTCTGGCAATGCTCGATACCCCGGCTCCTATCTCCAGCAATCAACTATCTCTCTATCAAAGCCTCAAGTTTCTCTTGGGAACTGCCCTCTGGTCTACGCTGCCGTTTCTGCTGGACTATGGCGCGATCGCTACAGACCAATTTCAGCGATTGCAACCCTGGAAAGCCTGGTTTTCTCGCTGGCAGCAGTCTGCGATCGCCCGACTGATTCCCGAAGCGTCTCGACTGCGGTTATTAGATGAGTCTGCGATCGCGCCGATGCTGAGAATTGTCTACGCCCACATTCAGGCAACTTATCACTATGTGCCGCAGCCTTACCCCAACCGGATCACGCTATTTAAAGCAGTTGAACAACCTGACTCCACTGGGCAAGCCCCCAACTTAGGGTGGGATGCATTGGCTAAAGATATCCAGCTTCATCAAGTGCCGGGTAATCATCTCTCTCTACTAAAGCAACCCCATGTGCAAACGCTGGCGGAACGACTTCGACACTCTTTGTCTTAGAAAATTATTCTAACCTCAGAGGGTTACTCTATTGCGCTCCTTCCCCTAAGCTCGGTTCAATTAGTGTAGATTGGGCTTGCTTGCTATGTTCATGCCGCTTGATTTTCTGTCGAGGTTGCTGTTAAGCCTACTGTCGATCGCGCTGTTGGGCAGTGGTGGTTACATTCTCTATCAATGGTATGGGGGCGCACTGATCGATACGTGGTGGCTAATTTTGAGTGCGGCTATATTCCTGTGGTCATTTTTGGGATTTCTACCCATTTTGTTACTTCGTCGTCCAGGGCAAGATGAACCTAAACCACATCGCAGCGATCGAGTTGAACGGTTAACCCGACCCGATGGCAGCGAAATTCAAGTCGAATTTTACGGAAGCGATCGCGCTCCAACCCTGATCCTAACCCACGGGTGGGGACCCGACAGCACCACTTGGTATTATGCCAAAAAGCAACTCACCGATCAGTTTCGCGTGATTGTCTGGGATTTACCTGGGTTAGGCAAGTCCAAAAAGCCGGAGAATCGAGATTATTCTCTGGAAAAATTTGCTCGTGATCTAGAAGCCGTATTGATGTTGGCAGGCGATCAACCTGTCATTTTGGTGGGGCACAGCATCGGAGCGATGATCCTGCTGACCTTCTGCCGATTGTTTCCAGAACATCTAGAGCAACGAGTGGCTGGGTTAGTCCTTGTCGATGGAACTTATACGAATCCCCTCAAAACCTCTATCCTTAGCAAACCGTTGTTGATATTACAGAAACCAGTGTTGGAACCGTTGCTTCACTTAGCGATCGCCCTTTCCCCTGTGCTATGGATCTCAAGCTGGCTAAATTACTTAAACGGTTCAGTGCTATTGACCACTGAAATTTCTGGATTCACAGGCAAAGAAACACGGGGACAACTCAATTTCTCTAGTCTGGTTGGCATTAAAGCATCACCGGGAGTGCTGGCGCGAGGAGTGATAGCCATGTTTAAGTTCGATGAAACAGCGACATTACCCAATATCTCTGTTCCTACCCTGGTTGTGGTTGGCAAGTCTGACATCGCCACACGACCCTTTGCTAGCGATCGCATGAGCAAGGAGATACCCCAAGCAGAACTGAGCGTGTTAGCTCCGGGAGGACATATGGTCTTGATGGAACGCAATCAACAGTTTGCAGAAGTCGTTCGGGCATTTAGTCAATCCTGTTTAAGTGTGAAGAAGTGAATGATTTCAACAGCATTTCTTGCGTCGCCGCTTTACTCCTTTCTTCAGTAAACTAAAAGCACTCCATTGATAACACGCGAGATGAGCGCACAGCCACCCCTTAGAGAACTGATCAAACCGCAAAAACATAAGCTTAAAGCAGCCGTTAAGCAAAGATTTGGTGGAGCCTGTGCTTTTTGTGGCTGCGTTCCCCGATTTTTGACCTTGGATCATATCGTGGCGCGATCGAAGGGTGGATTAGACGTGAAATCGAACCTAGCTGCCGTTTGCCAACGCTGCAACCGAAGTAAAGGAAGCCGATCGCTTTGGGAGTGGTGGCAAGCATCTCCCTGTTGGAATGAGGAACGAGCCATCCAGTTTGCCGCGATCGTGCTCGTGTGCAAAATTCGGGGTTGAAGCCAAAATGGGGTTCAGTCTAGACGTGACTAGATTGATCGAGACGATTTGGATCTTGAACACCCGTTAGCAGATTCCAGAGTTCATGATCCACTTCGGTTTTGGGTACATACCAGTTATCGGCACTGGCTTCCTGGTTGCCCATAGCGCTAAATTGCTCCCGATTGGGATCATTTAGATCGATGTAAGTTGCCCCTTGCTTTAATCTGGTTCCAACAGGAAGTACTGGAATGCGCTTCAGTTCGTCGCTACTGAGACCAAATAAATGGTCTTGTACCTCTTTTAGGTCGAATGCGGTGGGCGCTTCTAGTTCGGCAAGCGAACTTTCAATTCCATGATTTTGTCCTGCCATTGAGTCTGGATGCAAATCGTGTTCCCATTCATCATTGATATTTTCGGGAACGTGCTTCGACTTCTGTGCTTCTGACATTGCGTGGTTTCCTCGCGGCTTGCTCAACCTTCAGCCTAGGAGCGATCGCCCAAACAAAACCCCATCTAAAGACTTAAATAACAGGATAAACTCCCTGAGCCTAGTCTTGGAAAGGA
>JBGTAZ010000124.1:0-6106 GCA_041749615.1 Leptolyngbyaceae cyanobacterium
CTTCACACCAAAATAAGGTGCCGTCTTTTCTAATGTTGTGCACGGTATAGGTGGTTTCGCCGTTCTGCTTTGCCTGCTGCAAGATTTCGTTAGAAACGGCGACGGCGGCGGGTAAATCGGGAGCCGCGTTTAAGATCGATACGGGCTGCCCATGCAGTTCTCCTGCTCCATAGCCAAACAATTGCTCAAACTTAGGATTGGCATACATAATCAGGCGATCGCTCAATCGCACCATGCAAATGCCCTCCGCCATATTGCGAGTAATCACCGTTTGGAGTTCCCGCTCCTGTTCTAGCTCGGTTTCTACGCGCCTCGCCTGACTTGCAGGAGTGCAGGTTCCCACCCATTCCACTACAGCATTTGCTTTGTTTAGAAGGGGGCAACCCTTCACCACAAACCGACGATGAGCGCCATCGACCTGACGAAAGCGCAACTCTACTTCAAAGGCTTGCTCCGTGTTGATAGCTTGTTGCCATTGCCGAAAGGCGATCGCCCGATCCTCTGGATGCATGTACTCTAACAGTCGCCAGCCCAAGGAATCGGCGATCGCGATACCCAGCGTTTCCGCCCAGGCATGATTCAGATAATGAATCGCACCATCCGCATTGGCAATCCACATCATTTGCGGCAGTGCCTCCATTAGCTGCTCATAGCGGCTGTGAGGATGCAGTTCTGCCAGATGCGAATCAAAAACCGCCGCAAGTGGTTCAGCAGAATTAGAAACTTCATTCATGAGGCAAACTCGATCAAACGCAGCCTTCCGCTGCAAGATACTTAATTTTATAGCGACCCGAATTGATCAAACCTAAGGGTTTAGAGCATTTGAGATCGGGCTTCGACTCCGCTCAGTACTCAATGGCTTAGTAGGTTGAGCGGAGTCGAAACCCACACCACGATGCAAATGTCGAGTCTTTAGGTGCCAAGCTAATAAAACTCAACGGCTTAAAAGCATTTCAGTAGAAGGGCGAAATTAAAGTTAACCTAAGTTGCTGGGTTCGACTCCCTGCCACAGGCTCAGGACGAGACGTTTAACCCTCTTCCTTCATGGGGACTAAGCATTTCGACTCCGCTCAATGCATCTTAATGAATAATTGCATCGGCATAATCCAGATCCAAGACGTTTATTTTTTGCCAATATAAAACGCCATATGCCAAACTGCATATACCTAATGGATGAACTTTACTCGCCTTGAAGCGTTAAAAAAAGACAAATGGCTGATATTGGGATTGTGTTAATTGAAGATCATGACCTGACCCGGTTAGGCTTGCGAACTGCATTGCAGCGGCAGGATGGAATTCAGGTGATGGGAGAAGCGGGCAATGCCAAACAAGGATTGATGTTGCTGCAAGATAAACAGCCTGATGTTGCAGTGGTGGATATTGGGTTGCCGGATATGGACGGCATTGAGCTAACTCGCCAGTTTAAACAATTTCAAGTAGACCACAACAATTTCTCAACTAAAATTCTGATTTTGACGATGTACGACAGTGAGGAGTCGGTTTTAGCGGCTTTTGCCGCTGGCGCTAATTCTTACTGCATGAAAGATGTCACTATAGAGCAGCTTGTTGAAGCACTACACTCAACGGCTGAAGGAAACTCTTGGATTGATCCGACGATCGCTAATATTGTGTTGCGCCAGGTGCGAAAACCCGTTGCTACTGACCCGACTCAGCCCAAAATGATCTCCATCGAAGGCGTTGAACCGGCTTACGAAGAAATTTTGGATAATGTGCAGCTCACCGATCGCGAACTAGAGATTTTGCAACTGATTGTGGAAGGTCAAAGCAATAACGCGATCGGCGAAACTTTGTTTATTTCTCTAGGCACTGTTAAAACCCATGTCCGCAATATTCTTAGCAAACTTTGTGCCGATGATCGCACTCAAGCTGCCGTACTCGCTTTACGATCGGGGTTAATTAGCTGAGGGCGGAGTTCGGCGTAACTCCTACCCTGCGGGAAGCAGACGCTACGGAGACGCTACGCGAACGGCGTTCGGAGACGCTGCGCGATCGCCCTCACCCGGATTCCTAACATTGCTTGCACTTCTACCTCACCGATGGGGGCAGTGTCGTAGCCCGTGAGGACATGGAGGCTGTCGTGGAGTTGCTTACGGCGAGGTTCGGTGGTGAATGGGCTGAAGTGGTGCTGATCCAAAAAATCCGATAGAGGATACTAGTTTCCCTTTTTTGCTCATACTCCGTGTAGATTTTATTCACTGGAAGACCCATCTTTAGGTAGATGAATATCTTAAGAATTACATCTAAATTAGCAAATACAGAGGAGTTCAAATGCTATCTCCTACACACAACGAGGATAAAATTATGAGCGCTGAAGATAGATTAAAAGCCGTTGCAAAAAACGTTGAAGGCAAAGCTCAAGAACTTTCTGGTAAAGTTACGGGCAATCCTGAAGACGAAGCTGCTGGAAAAGCAAAGCAAGTTGAAGCGAAAGCTAGACACACTGTTGAAAACGTCAAAGATGATGTCAAGAAGGCAATTGATTAGTAGGTCTCCAAGTAGTTGTCATAGACCTAGGATCTCAAGATAAATCACCCCCTCAAGTCTAAGCATTTAATGGTGCTTAGACTTTTTATTGATTTTTTATTGACTTAAGAATTGACCCTTTCAAAAGATAGGAAAAGAGTCAGCCTGATTGCTACTTGCGATAGATGAATTACCTAAATTAAAACTTTAAGCTGTTAGCAATTCATGATATTGCATTTGGATATTACTAATTATGACAACCCAAAACGCTGATTCTAATACTTACGATCGCGGTATTGTTCCTGCGGAAACTGCTGCTCGGATGGAGCGAGAAGGTGAAAACTATAAGGAGCTACCGGAAGAGGACGGTAAAGATAGTTTGGATACTACCGGCGGGTTTACGGTTGATCAAGAAGGATTACTGAACAACTATGCGGTCGAGCCTGAAATGTATTATGAAGTGCCGGGTGATGCAAAACAGGCAGAAGAAGAAGCTCAGCGCGATCGCGCCCAAGAGTTAAAAGAAATCAACGAAACCAGCGAGGATGGTAAGTTGACCAGTGAGCATGACTCTCGCGGTAAAGGCACTGGAGTTATTTAAGACTCAGATGACTGAAAAAAGAGCATTTGCTCCCTATCAATGCTCTTTTTTTATGCCTTAAATTTTATGCCTTAAATTAGAAAAATGGGTGTTCACAAACGATACTTTAGAGGAATATAAGAGAGATTACTTCATCCCCCCCTGATTACTGTGTCTTCTCTCCAACGAATTCTTATTACCTGGTCATTGGTGCTTGTCGCTGGATGGTTAACGACCCAAGCTCTGAGCTATATCGGTGGGCTAATTAGCATCTTACTGTCCGCTGCTTTAATTGCCTTTCTGCTGAACTATCCCGTGAAGGCGCTCAGAAATCTGTTGCCTCGAACCGCCGCCGCAGTGATTGTGTATTTGGCAAGTTTTTTGCTAGTGGTGGTGTTGTTGATTACCTTACTGCCGCCTGTGATTAATCAAGGCGTGCAGTTCATCACGGGTTTCCCAAACCTTTTAGCCCAAGCCCAGGATAAATTAACCGGCTTTCAGGTGTGGAGCGATGAACACAATCTACCGATTAATGTTCAACTCCTTACGTCTCAGGTTTTAAGTCGCAGTCAGGCGATCGCCGAATCCACCGCAACGAAGGGAGTTAGCCTCGTTTTAGGCACCTTTAATCGCTTTATCGATTTCACCCTAATTTTGGTGATTTCCTTTTATATGTTGATCGATGGCGATCGCCTTTGGAGCGCATTCACCTCTGTTTTCACTCCGATTATTCAACAAGAACTCACCGTCAGCTTACGTACAAACCTACAGCGTTTTGGCACTGGGCAACTACTTTTAGGCACCTTTATGGCAGCGACTTTAACGGTTGCCTTTTGGGTTTTACAGGTGCCTTTCTTCCTGTTATTCGCGTTGTTTATTGGCGTGATGGAAGTGATTCCATTTGTGGGCGCAACCCTAGGGATTGGCTCCGTTGTTCTAGTTGTTTTATTTATTGATTGGTGGTTGGCGCTCAAAGTTTTAGGCGTTGCGCTGATCATTCAACAGGTGAAAGATAACGTCATCACCCCCAAGTTGATGGGCGAATTAACGGGGTTATCTCCCGTGTTTATTTTCATTTCTTTGCTGCTCGGAGCGAAGATTGGTGGCTTGTTAGGGATTATCCTAGCAATTCCATTTACGGGCGTGGTCAAAAGCTTTGTGGAAGTCGTTTCTGAGCCAACATTGCCGCCCCAAACGGGATCATTTTTTCGGAATCCTCTTGGACTCAAAGACTCCAACGCCGCCTTGGCAGGCAACCCGGAAATCATCACGCCTCAAGAAACCTAACCTCAAGAAACCTAAGAAATCTCAGGACGAACTCCTGGCAAACAGACGGTAAAAATGCTGCCTTTCCCGAGTTCAGATTGGGCGGCGATCGCCCCCTGGTGAGCTTCCACAATCCGCCGAGAAAGATAAAGTCCTAAGCCACTCCCAGAGCGCTTGTTTTCTCCCTGACGAAACCGCTCAAACAAGCTTTCTTGATCTTCCAAAGAAATGCCGGAGCCAGTATCTTTCACCTCAACCATCACCCAAGGAGTATCCAGCAATGTATGCTGTGGATCGGTTCCACTGGAGCCTGTGATGCACACTTCAATTGAGCCGGTGTCAGTAAACTTGATGGCATTGCCTACCAGGTTTGCAAACAAACGACGCAGTTCTAAGCGATCGCCCATGACCGTCATCGAATGTGTAGCGCCCTCTGGGTCAACTTGCATCGTCAGCAACAAGCCCTTTTCTTCCGCTAAGGGCAGTAGCTCTGTGACGATCGCCTGTAAAATCGGCTGCACATCACAGGGAGAAAAGCTGAGCGTCTTATGCCCCGCATCATGGCGATACACTTCTAGAATAGTGTTGACCATTTGCAGCAAGTTTTGGTTACTGTGAACCATCATGGCGATCGCCTCCGTCATATCGGGCGAAATTTCGCCAAACGCATCTTGCTTAAACAAAGTCAACATGCGATCGGCAGCAACTAAAGGCGTGCGTAGATCGTGAGTCAATCGATAAACAAAATCTTCCCGCTGGCGAGATAATTGCTCCTTTTGCTGCTTTGCCGTTTCTGCTTCTTGCTCTAAGCGGTAGAGCCGCACTGCGTTTCGTAAAATGCGAGACAACCGATCAGGGGATACTTTGGACTTGGGTAAATAGTCTGTTGCCCCGGCTTTCATCAGGTCTACTGCAATCTGCTCGTCTCCCTGACCCGTTAGCACAATCACGGGAATCCGCACCTTTTCTTGCCGCAAATCTTTGATTAGAGAGAGTCCATCTCGATCAGGCAGCCGATAATCCAAAAAAATGCAGTCAAATGCAGTATTTTTTAATTCTGCGATCGCGCTATTACAGTCCATCGCTTCAGAGAGCGCGATCTCAACCCCGGCTGTTTCCAAAGCGCGACGCACTGCCATGCGATCGACCTCATCATCATCGACTAATAAAATCTTGAAAGTGTCTTCCATAAAAATAAGGCAGTTTTTGAGCAGCAATCATCCAACACTCTGAAAGAAAAGTGGATAAGATCGTTAACTAGGCAACTCACACAGCGCCCAATATTTATTTAGAGTGGTCATCAATTCTGCAAAGTTAGTGAATGTAATGGGCTTCAAAATATATCCCGCTACATTGCGATTATAGGCTTCGATACGATCGCACTCTTGGTTTGATGTGGTTAGTACAACGACCGGCGTAGACCTCAATGTCTCGTCGGCGCGTAGCTCTTGCAGAAACTCTAATCCACCCATGCGAGGCATGTTTAGATCCAGTAAAACTAATCTGCGGGCTAGCGGTAGCATCGGCGGTATTTGGCTTTCCCCTCGGAGCATCGCCAGTGCCTCAAGTCCATTACTGGCAATGTATAACGGGTTCGTAATATGGTTTCGTTTGAATGCCCGTTGCACATTCATTAGGCGTTGCTGAATATCACAATGAATTATTAGGGAACTGGAACATCGGCAAATTTGAGATAGTGAAGTAGCAAGCGAATTGAATGTTTCAGCATTTCCACGGATTTAGAATAACAAAGAGTCTTCCGATGCAATCGGGCTA
>JBGTAZ010000125.1:0-6271 GCA_041749615.1 Leptolyngbyaceae cyanobacterium
GGTCGGTGCCACCGTTGCCGTTTTCCTTGACTGTGCGCCCAAATTCAGACATGACGACAATGGTGGTGTCATTGAAGGCAGCGCCTAGCCCTTGTTGTAGAGCGCCTAAACCCCGCCCCAACTGCTGCAAGTTACGAGCAAACTGCCCTTGACTAGCTCCCTGGTTTACGTGCGTATCCCACCCCCCGATCGCCAGAAATGCCAGTTGCACTCGGTAATCCCGCACCATTATTTTGGCAAGCCGTTGGGCATCCCGCACAAATCCATTCGCAGACTGGGCACCGTTGTTTGCCGCTTTCATTTCGGTTGCAAAATCGCTCATCAACGCCTGACGGGCTTCACGCGACTCTTTATAGGTTTGCCCCAGCGTGTCGTTGCGGTCATAGAGGCGATCGAAGGCAGCAGCCACTTGAGGGCGATCGATGGCTAAAGGCTTGTCGGCAGTTCGCCCCGATGCCAGGGTTGCCACAGGCATTTTCCCCGTCAAAATTCGAGGCGTTGTATTGCCCACGTTCACTGCCTGAATGGGGTTTCGTCCGGTATTTAAACTTGCCAGTAGACGATTCATCCAGCCGTCTTGGGTTGATTTTATGCCGGGGGTGCCGCTTTCCATATAATCCTGTGCGTCGAAGTGCGATCGCGTTGCATCGGGCGACCCACAGGCAGGCACAAACGCCAGTTTTTTCGCGTTCCACAATGGCATCAGGTCTGCTAACGCTGGATGTAAGCCAAATTGTCCATCCAAATCCAGCGCACCTCCCAGTTTGCCGGGTTGGGGAATGGCAATTTTAGGACGGTTTTCGTAGTACGCCGCATCTGTGTAGGGAACCACGATATTCAGTCCATCAGCAGCCCCCCGCAAAAAGACGACAATCAATCGCTTGGGGTTGGCAGTTTCAGCATTGGTTCTGGCAACCCAACCATGCCCACCCACTGCAAGTAATGTTGATGTAGAAAAATAACCAGCTTGTTGCAGGAATTTCCGTCTATTCATGGTGAGTTAAAGAAGAAGGGGCGTGTGTCGCAGTTTGATAAATTTCCTCTTGGTTAAAGTAGATGGCAAGACAGGATGCACCGGTGGTCAACCAAATACACTGACGCAGGCTTTCTAATTGGCTAAATAATTCATCCACAACCCACGGCTCAAAACAATCAATGGTGAGCCGATTGTTGGCATCTATACACAAAGAACATCGCGCTAGACTTTTAGAGAAAAAGGAACACAAACGACCTAGGCGTAGCTTTTCGAGGATCAACAAATCGTCAGGGTTTAGTTCTTGAAACATGGGTTTTCCTGCTTGATTAACGACTAAATTAACGACTAGATTAACGACGCATGAATTCTGGGCTACCGAGAATGATGGCGGTACGAAGTTGCGGTGGACTGGCAGCGATCGCCTGTTGCGTTTGGCTAGAAAAGCGATTGCCCACTGTTTGGGCTAGCTGAACTGCATTCCCTGAGAGGGCGATCGGCGTTTGAAGTTGGGAATTGGGTCGCTTGCTAAAAGTAGTCGCAAAGCTAAGACGGCGAGTCATCCCATCAGGGTTTAGCCATGCCGCTTGGGTATTTTTATAGCCATCCGGCGTTTGGCACCCAAACAGCGGCATACCCATTTGTTGAAGCACATTTTGCACCAATACCGGGCGACTCACATCACTGCCAGTTGCCCGGTAAGCAGACACCACATACTGATAAGGCGTTTTAAATTTGGTGCTGTAGTACTGGCTGTCCATAAATTCGGTGCTACGGAACAAAGTACTCAGCACCTCGCGAATGTTGCCGTCGGTTGCCACGAACCGCTGAGCCATTTTGTTTATTAAAGCGTTTGGCGGTTGGTCTGCCACAAAGTACTGTGCCAATTTATAGCTGATTCGGCGAGCGGTCGCGGGGTGTTTTGCCAAAATGTCTAGAGCCTGCTCTACCTCGGTAATGCCGCTGCCTTTGATGGTGCGTCCTAAAAAAACTTTGTCACTAAAGTCGTGACGTTTGGCATCAAAGTAGAAGCCGTTGTCGCGATCTGTTGGCTGGGCACTTGGCTGGACGGAGCGGCGAAAGCCCCATCCCGTCAGAATTTTTGCCAGTGCCATCACATCCTGTTGAGCGTAGCCGCCATCCACGCCCAGGGTATGCAGTTCTAGCAATTCACGGGCATAATTTTCATTCAACCCTTGAAACCTGCCCCGTGCTGCCGGACTTTTAGGGTCGGTATTTTGCCAGTTATCTAAATAAAACAACATGGCAGGATGACGCGCTGTGGCTTCGAGCAAATCGCGGGAGCGACCCAGAGTGTGTGGGCGAATGGCTTCTTGCTCATAAGCGCCTACCCAGATGCGGGTGAGCCCTTTGCCAGAGAACACATTAAAGTGATTGAACCAAAAGTCCACCATGCTTTCTTGCAGTTGGCGATCGCTCTCTGTTGCCCGAAGCAATCGGGCTTCTACTGCTTGCTGTATTGTCGTTCTGGCGAACTGCTGATTGGGTTTCTGTTGGGCTTGCTTTTTTGCCTGACCTTGACCGACGGGTCGAAACTGTTGTGCCAGTTCCACCGGACTCATGCTCAAGGTATGCAGTTGGGCAAGTTGTTGTGTGAGGGCAGATGGCTCAGGAATAGATTCGGGATTCAACTGCTGCTGAATGTAGCGATCGAGTCCCATCGCTTCTACTTTTTGAATATCTCCGGGACGAATTCCCAGGCTCAATCGATTCAAAACATGGATAATCTTGGAATTGGCAGGGGTCGCCGAATCTACAGAAACGCCCATTCCAGCCCACAAAATAACGGTCAGAACCCAAGCGCGCGATCGCAATTTCATAGTAACCGCCAGCGAAAAATACTTTTGTATCTGCGGAATTAGACCCCGATTTCAACGGTTTGGTTCAACGCAGAAGTAACCCATTTGTGTCAACTCAAACGTAAGTCCTAAGTCCTAAGATGAGTGCATCCCAGTTTTGCAAGTTGACCCACCCTGGGGGAAACAAGCTACCTCCCCCAGCCCCTTCTTCCATTTTGGGAGAAGGGAGCAAGATTCAAAGTCTCTCTCCCGCTCTGGGAGAGGGATTTAGGGTGAGGGTTACAAATGTGCGACGCACAGCAAACTCGTATCGCCTCGTTCGCTTTGTCCATTTAGCATTTCCCCCAAGGAGTCACTATGTACGGTGCTTTTATTAACAGCATTGGCAAATTCTTACCTGGAAATCCCGTTAGCAATCAGGAGATGGAAGACTATCTTGGATGCGTGAACGATCGCCCCTCTAAAGCAAAAAGTCGAATTCTTAAAAGTAACGGAATTCAACAGCGATATTATGCACTGGATAAAAATCAAAAAACGACTTATCTGAATAGTCAAATGGCTGCTTATGCGGTGCAAGATGCGTTGAATAAATTAGATTTTCCTGCCAGCGAAATCGATTTGCTCTGCGCTGGAACTACCTGGGCAGACCTGCTGGTTCCCGGATTTGCCAGTATGGTGCATGGTGAACTGCCTGAGTTTTCGCCGATTGAATTGAACACTAGCATGGGTGTTTGTTGTGCTGGGATTGGATCATTGAAATATGCTACTTCTCAAATAAAACTTGGAGAAAAAAGAAACGCGATCGCGGTTGCTTCAGAACTTCCGTCTCGACTATTTAAACAGACAAACTTTGAAGCAGAAACCAACATAAAAGCCGGAAAATCTTTGGGATTTGACAGTGAATTTTTACGATGGATGTTATCCGATGGAGCCGGAGCTTTCCTGATTCAAAATCATCCTAATCCAACTGGAATCAGCCTCAAAGTTGAATGGATTGAAATGATATCTCATGCTAATGCTTACCCCGTTTGTATGTATGCTGGCACTGAAAATGAAACCGCACAAAAAAGCTGGACAGATTATTCTTCCTATGCGGAAGCCGTGCAAGCGGGGGCAATTAATTTACGACAAAATATTCGCCTGCTGGATAACGTGGTCAAACTGGGTGTAGAAGGCTGGCTGAAATTAATTGAATTGGGACGAGTCAAACCAGGCGATATTGACTGGCTTTTGTGTCACTATTCTTCTCACTTTTTCAAAGGACAAATTGTGGAGCTTCTAGATAAAGCAGGCTGCATGATTCCTGAAGAAAAATGGTTTACGAATCTCTACACTCTTGGGAATACGGGCTGCGCTTCCATTTATCTAATGCTGGAAGAACTGTTCCACTCTGGCAATCTAAAAGCGGGACAAAAAATCTTTTGTTTTATTCCCGAAAGCGGCAGGTTCACGACAGCGTATATGTTGCTAACAGTTGTTGGGGAAGGGGCTAGGGATCAGGTTTCAGGTATCAGGGAAAACGTGAAAATACAAGAACAGTCAATCGTCAATCGTCAATCGTCAATCGCCAATGAGACGGCTTCTGCTTATTTGCTGCGACAACTTGCCTTAGTGTGGTTGGAGTTTGAGCGCAAGTTGCGATCGCTGCCGATGTTGCGCCGATTGCATCGGGGTGAATTTACGCTGGAGGATTACAAAGCGCTACTGCGAAACCTGCGCCCTCAAGTGGTGGAAGGTGCGCGATGGATTGCCCGTGCTGCTTCTAACATGAGTGATTTTCGTTTGCGATCGACCTTTATTGGGCACGCTCAAGATGAACACCGCGATTTTCAAATGCTGGAGCGAAACTATGTGTCTGTGGGTGGCGAACTGTCAGAGATTGAGCAAGCAGAAAAGAATTTGGGTAGTGAGGCATTGTCTGCATTTATCTTCCATCAAGCATCGCGAGAAAACCCTGTGGATTTGATTGGCAGCATGTTTATTATTGAGGGATTGGGCAATAATTTGGCGGCACAATGGGCAGCGCAAATTAAGCAAACATTGAGCTTGAAAGATGAGCAGGTATCATTTTTGGCATACCATGGCGCAAACGATGAAGCCCATATCGGTAAGCTGAATGACATTTTGAATGCGGAGTGGATGACGATGGCGATCGCCCAGCGGATTGTGAAAACGGCACAGGTCACGGCACGACTTTACCTGATGCAACTGGAAGAAATTCGATGATAGGACTAGGGTTCATCTAGGGGCGCTAGAAGCAACCCTACCATTTTTTGAATATGAATCCTTTCACTTAATTCACTAACTTAATTCACTAACTTTATGACGATGACTGACCTCGAACAAATCGCGTCTGTAGCTGTATCCGAACGACTCCCTGAGTCTCCGGCTTACACACCAGAACCCCACGATCGCCGAAATCCTAACGCCTGGGATGCGCTGTATTTAGACACTGCTATTCCGGTTGATCCGATCGCCAAAGCTTACATGATTCGGGATTTGAGAAGCTGGACACGAGCCTATTTGCTACTGCCGATTAAGCTGATTGCCAATACGTTGTTGGCAATCATTATGACAGTGAAACGGCTGCTACCATTTCAGTTCAGCAACTATGTGCTCATGCATCGTTCCGCCGCATGGTTCCTTAAGCACTTTGCTTCACCGGAAGCGTGCTATTTAATTGTGAGGCATATTTGCTTGGGTTCTAACATCGTTAATTTCTTGATTGAGAATGGACCTGATCCAACGATTGAATCATCAAAGCTTTATCCGTGCACGGTTGAGGAATTGGCTGAGAATGCTTTTTTAGAACACGATATAATCCTGTATAACTTCGTGTTGGACTATAGTAAGGCTCAGCGAAAACATCCTAATTGGTTGCAGCAAGTGCATCAAAAAGGATTGAGTTATGAAAGCATTCAGCCGATTGATTTGCACATTGATTGTACTCGAAGAAGCTGGCTGCAAATATTAGACTTAGAATCGGCGATCGAGTTGTTTAAAGTGTTCTATTCGCTTTGCTTAACCAGTGATGAATTTGAACGGGCAGTGCTGTCATTAGAGTTTGATGAAAACTTTGGTTGCTACATTAGCCAACTCACTGGCGACTATAACTGGAATCATGTAATTACCAATCGAAATCCTTTAGCACCCGATAGCTCATTTAGTTCAGCACGAAGCTTACTGCTGCACGGCATCATCACAGAATATCTGCATCACTACTTGGAACTGCGAAAATTAGCACGATCGCAATCGAGTCATGAGCAAAACAATTTCATCAATGGCGGATCGCACAGTATCGGTTGAAGTGTTGGAATAGTTGGTCAGAATGCTAAATGCGATCGGGGGATAATTTAGCGGGGTGAGGTAGCCCGATAGGCTGGTGACTCCAGAAATCGTTCCCGTTTTTGCTTGCAGTTTCCCTTGGGCAGCGGTGCCGCGAAAGCGATTTTTCAGGGTGCCGCTCACCCCTGCAACC
>JBGTAZ010000126.1:0-3013 GCA_041749615.1 Leptolyngbyaceae cyanobacterium
TGGGGCAATAGAGCCATTGCTTAAGCGAGTTTTAGGGGTTTCACTGGACTCAAACTTTTTCACCAAAAGGAATGCTAGCGCTTATGACTATAGCTCTGGCAGCAAGTGGAGAGTGATCGCATTCCATAGTCATAGCTGAAGCAACGGAAATATATTTTTCTGCCAAGGGGATAAGGTCTAAGGGCAGAAAGCTTGGGATGCGGTGCGGTCGCCTCCAGCCCATATCCATAGCGAAAGAGTATCGGAGCCGAGCCGTCTAGTACAGAGACGGTCGCTCTTGCTTCAGCCGACGAAAGTGCGATCGCACATCTGAAGCAAACGCATCAGTTTTATCCTGAGCTAGGACTTTTGCCAGATCTCCATAAGTAGTTAGACAAAATTAATTGAATATGTTTCACCAAACTCTTTGAGTACTTTTTCTATATAATCTACAAGACTCTGCCAGCATTTATAGGCACTAATCTCAATCCACTCATACTTGATAAATCGCCACAGAATCTCGATTAGATTTAACTCTGGGGAATAACTGGGTAAATTGAATATCTCAATCTGACGCTCTTTCCACTCCTCAAGCTTGTCCTCAATTGCATTGCTGGTGTGAATGCTGGATTGATCCACCACAATTACTGTCCGCCGCTCAGGTGCAGGGAAGAAGGCATCAATGCAAGCAATGACGACCTCAGAGGTAATGGTCTGAGTTGATATGTAGGATTCCAATTGGTTGTCTCGTTTCATAAATCCCAATACATTCAAGCGTTTACTGCGCTGACTCGGAATTTCGACGGTTTCTCCTATCAGTTGCCAACCATAGGGAACATTGGGAATTAAGCAAAATCCACTTTCATCCAAGTAGTACAAGTCAATCTCTCCGGCTTCATCTAACCGTTTCAATTCCTCTAGTTGGGCTTGTTTAGCAGCATACTCTTGAGGGTCGGGTTGCCCCCCAACGCCTCGACGAAAACGATGCCAACTCATCTGCATTCTCTTGAGGACTCGTTTAATTGTCTTCGTGCTAACCTCGATGTTCCATGTTTCCTTTACCTTTTGCAGCACTTGCTTAAGTTGTTTGGGATACTCCTGGGTCCAAATACGAATCTGTTGTTCCTGTTCTGGAGTGAATGTGGGTTTGCGTCCTTGTCCTGGTCGATTGTACAAACTGATAAGCCCACGAGACTCCCAAGCATTGAACCAGTTATAGAGCGTATTACGAGAGACCAAGAAAATGTCCATTAGTTGAACAATAGAATATCCTTGCTGCCGAAGGAACAGGCAATGGGCACGTTGGCGGACTTGATGATGACGACTGCGCTGATATATACGGTGGAGCAAACTCAATGTCTCAGAGGAGATTTCACGAATAAATGGCACCATCATGACTGTTGGATGAAGACTTCTACAAGTTGGACATACTTTGTTATTAAATAACACAGATAATTATGTCTAGGTACTTAACAGTTCAATTTAAGTTAAGCAAGTTAAGTTAAGTAAGAAAATTTCTGAATCTTTCAAAGCTGGTTAGGAGGCTGTTTCTACTGAGATTGGATGATACCCCCCGTCGGTCATCCAATTTAGGTTTAGCAGCGCCGATTTACGCTGCGGCAATCACCGTCTTAACGTGTTTGAGATTCTACAGCGCGGGTTAAACGCTCTAGTGAACTGACTAGGTTTTCTTGAGCAACCACTGCTGGATCAGGAGCCGTGTCTGCAAGCGCTTCTTGACGTTGCATCTTATGTTTTGCACCTTCAACCGATTTAATGAGTACAAAAATCACAAATGCGATGATGATGAAGTTCAACACAGCCGCCAAGAAAGAGCCATACTTAATGCCATTGTAAGAAAGCGCAGCTAGGTCTTTGGCACCAGCAGCTTCCATCGCAGGTTTAAGTAAGGCAGGCGTAATAACATCCTCAAGGAGTGAAGTCACAATCTTGCCAAAGGCTGCGCCAATGACGACCGCAACGGCTAGATCTAGCACGTCACCTTTCATAATGAATTCTTTGAAGTCGCCGAGAAATCCCCGCGCTTGACCGTATCCGTTTGCCATAACACACCTCTATTGAATGCAAGTCAGAATTTTACCATTGCTCTGCGTATTGGAGAGACTGCGAGGGATTATGAACGCAACGGTGAGCTATGTTGATAATTCATCCAGACATTAAGGTGCGCAGTAGGTTTTAACTCATGGGTGAGCAGTTTCATCACGTTTCCGTTTTGTCCCGTGAGCTGATGGAGGGTCTGGCGCTAACCGAAGGCGGGCTATATCTTGATGCAACCGTTGGGGGTGGCGGTCATAGCGAACTGGTGTTGGCGCTCCCCAATACACGAGTGATTGCCCTAGATCGAGACCAGGATGCGTTGACCGCAGCAAAGGCTCGGCTGCAAGAGAATTACGGCGATCGCATCCAGTTTTGGCAGGGCAATTTTGCCGACTACAACCCTGGGGATCAACAATTTCACGGAATTTTCGCCGATTTAGGCGTCAGTTCTGCCCAGCTCGATCAGCCAGAACGTGGGTTTAGTTTTCGTCATGAGGCTGCCTTAGATATGCGGATGGATCAAACCCACCCCCAAACCGCAGCAGAACTGGTGAATCGCTCTAGCGAGAAAAAGCTTGCCGATATGTTTTTCTTTTACGGCGAAGAACGACATTCTCGACGCATTGCCAAACACATCGTCAACAGCCGACCCTTTGAAACCACCACTCAGCTTGCCGATGCGATCGCCGCCATCCTGCCGCGTCACCAGACCGGACGCACGCGGGGCACCTTCATCCATCCCGCAACGCGAGTGTTTCAAGCTCTGCGAATTGCCGTGAACGAAGAGCTAAAGTCCATTGAAACGTTTTTAGCAAAAGCGCCCCTCTGGCTGCATCCAGGCGGACGCATTGCCATGATTAGTTTCCATAGCCTAGAAGACCGGATTGTGAAACATACCCTACGGGAGACAGATTGCCTAAAAATCATCACCCGTAAGCCGATCCAAGCCCAGCCCGATGAAATACGACAAAACCCG
>JBGTAZ010000127.1:0-12874 GCA_041749615.1 Leptolyngbyaceae cyanobacterium
TAGCCCGATTGCATCGGAAGACTCTTTGTTATTCTAAATCCGTGGAAATGCTGAAACATTCAATTCGCTTGCTACTTCACTATCTCAAATTTGCCGATGTTCCAGTTCCCTAATAATTCATTGTGATATTCAGCAACGCCGATTTTTTCTTATAGGGTGATGGCTCACAATTTCCCAAAGCGGCGATCGCGCTGTTGATAGTTAAGCAATGCATGATGAAATTGGGTGCGATCGAAGTCGGGCCATAGCGTCTCCGTCACATAAATCTCGCTGTACGCCATTTGCCACAGCAAGAAGTTGCTGAGCCGCATTTCGCCGCTGGTGCGAATCAGGAGGTCTGGGTCACAAATACCAGCGGTATAAAGATGGCGCTCAAACTGGGCTTCGTCAATTTGCTCTGGGTCAAGTAATCCTTGCTGAACTTTTTGAGCGATCGCCCGACATGCCTGCACAATCTCCTGCCGTCCCCCATAATTTTTCGCAACCGTAAACTGAATCCCCTGATTATTTTGGGTCGCCAACACAGCCTGGTCAATCCGATTGCGTAGGATTTCAGGCAACACGCTTAAATCCCCAGCAAACCGGATTCTGACATCTGCACGAATCAGTTCCTCCAGTTCTCGTCGCAGCACCCGTTCATACAGCGTCATCAAAAACTCAACCTCTTCCAGCGGTCGTCCCCAATTTTCGGTTGAAAAAGAATAGACCGTTAGTGCTTGAATTCCCCAATCTTTACAGCAGCGAAGCAATTCTTTTAAAACATCCGCCCCCCGTTGATGCCCCCGAATCCTAGGCATTCCGCGCTGCTTCGCCCAACGACCATTGCCGTCCATAATCACAGCAACATGTTTGGGTAGACGCTCTTGTAGAAGGTCAGCAGGCAGCTTTTGCAAAGCAACTGAGTGTGCAGTCATAGTTTCTCCAGATTCGATTGTGCCCTAAGTCTAGTGAAGCTCAGGCTAAGAATGTTTGGGTGCATCGCCTATCTAGTCTTTATCTATTTTTTACGGTTGCGCCATGGCATAACCTGTTTCACCAACGACCATGAATTAGCAACCAGTTGGCGACCCATGGTTCGCAAGTTAGGAGCAACGGCTTCGCGATCGACGGATTGAGATAAACGCGCATCTAAAAGCTCCTTTAGTTTACTGCTCGTTAAAGGACGATTTAGCATTCCCCGTTCCGCCAGGGAAATAGAGCCTGTTTCTTCAGATACAACCACACAAATGCAATTTTCGACCCGTTCTGTAATTCCCATCGCCGCCCGATGCCGAGTGCCCAACTGGCGAGAAGCAGTTCGTTCCGACAACGGTAAAATTACGCCTGCTGCCACTACTCGTGTATCGCGAATGAGCACTGCCCCATCATGCAACAGTGTACTCGTCTGAAAAATTGTTTGTAAAAGCTCTTTGGAGACTTCTGCATTGAGGCGCACCCCCGGAACCGAAAAGTCGCGTTCATCAATGGGGCTTGCTGTTTCAATGATCATCAGTGCGCCTGTGCGATTTTGGGATAGTTCTTTTACCGCATCCACCAGTTCATACACCGTATCAGTAGACTTGTGGGCACTTCGCTGATAAGGCTGAATAAGCTGTAGAATCTGACCTCGACCCAACTGCTCTAAAAATCGACGAAATTCTGATTGCAGAATGAATGCCATTGCCACGGCGGAACCTACGACCAAATTATTTAACACAAAGCTAAGAAGCTTTAGCTCCAAGCGTGTGCTAACGGCAGCCGCCAGCATCAGAACAATAAATCCTCGTACCATCCAAAGAGTTCGCCGTTCACCAATGATGACCAGCATCATATAAGTTAGGGTGATGACCAACCCAACATCCACCAGCGACCAGACCGCTTCGGCAATATTTTCAGGCAAAAATCTGGTGAGCAGGTTTTGGAAGGCTAAAAAGCATAAGGGTTTTGTCCAACCAGGGTTCGCCAGCCATTGCTTCCACAAATCTCCCATTGATCTGGTTGAACCTTGCGCCGTTTGAGGTCATGCCGTGCTACTTAGGAGACTCCGTTCACTCTAAGCCTCGATCGCTCCCTTGTCTTAACCGTTCTGGCAACCGATCCTGACGGATCAGGTCATCATAGGTTTCGCGCTGCAAGATCAAGTTTGCTTCGCCGTTGTTGACCAGCACTGCTGCGGGACGAGGAATGCGATTGTAGTTGGATGACATGCTGTAATTGTAAGCTCCTGTTGCAGGAATGACGAGGGTATCTCCCGGTACTGCTGCCGCTAATTGAGCATCCTTGATTAGCACATCGCCCGATTCACAATGCTTTCCGGCGATCGTAATCGTTTCTGTTAACGGTGCAGACATCCGATTGGCAATCACTGCCCGATAAACGGATTGGTAGGTAATTGGGCGAGGATTATCGGACATGCCGCCATCTACTGACCAATAAGTCCGGACGTTGGGAATGTTTTTTTGTGCGCCGATGGTGTAAGCAGTGATGCAGGCAGAGCCAATCAGCGATCGCCCTGGTTCTGAAATCAGTTTGGGGTAAGGCACTTGATGAGCATCGCAAGCTTGGGCGATCGCCTCTGACACGGTTTTGACCCAGGCTTCAATGCTAGGAGGATCATCCGATTCGGTATAGCAAATGCCCAATCCACCGCCAATATTCAAAATTGCGATCGGCAAACCGTAATGGGTCGCTTTGAGCAACCACTGCACCATCACAGCCGCTAGATCATGATGCGGTTCCAGTTCAAAGATCTGTGAGCCGATGTGAGCATGTAGCCCAACACAAGACAACTCTGGATGTTGGCTCAAAAATTGAAACACTTCATCCAACTGATTGGGATCGAAACCAAATTTGCTATCAATGCTGCCAGTCCGAATGTAATCATGAGTGTGACACTCAATCCCTGGTGTAAGCCGAATCATCACTCGGATAGGAGGTGCGGAGTGCGAAGTGCGGAGTGCGGAGGGGTTTGAATCCTGTTCACTGGCGACTTCTGCTAGGGTTTTTAGCTCTAGCCAGTTGTCTATCACAATGGTGCAGCCTGACTCGGCAGCAAACACCAGTTCCTCTCGCGATTTATTGTTGCCGTGGAGATACAGCGTAGTCGCATCAACCCCTGCTTGAAGTGCCGTGTAAAGTTCGCCGCCAGAGACAATATCAATCCCCAAGCCTTCGGATGCCACGATCGCACAAACCGCCAAACAATTCCATGCTTTTGATGCATAAATCACCTGCGATTCGCCGGGATAATACTTTGCAAACGACTCTCGATATTGGCGACACGCAGTCCGCAAGGTTTCCTCATCCAATATATAGAGAGGAGACCCGAATTTTTGCAGCAAATCAACGACATCGCAGCCTCCTACCTCCAAATGATCCGCCTGGTTTACCTGAGCCGTGAGCGGAAACACTTGCTGATTCGGCGAAAGCGAAGCATTGGAAAGTTCTGACAAATAGCGACGACCAGATTGAGTTTCGGTGGGGCGAGTCGATACCATTGCGCGATCGGGAGTCCTAAATAACAAGTAAGCGGGAATCGTTCACTATATCAGTTTACAATCGGCTACTAAATATAGTTGCTCGATCAATTCAAGTTTTGTGCATAGTCTTCAAGTTCAAACTCTCACCCCTCAAGATCTCCCGGATGCCCTTGATCTCGATCGCCGCTGTTTAGGTGGATTGTGGAATTTAGATGGCTACCAGCGAGAAATTGACAGTCCCAATAGCGACCTGCTCGTGTTGCGAAAGAGCGAACCTACCGGCACCCGACCTTCCTCTACTTTGCTCGCGATCGGGTGCTCTTGGGCAATTGTGGAAGAAGCCCACATCACCTTATTAGCGGTTGATCTTGACTATCAACGCCAAGGATTAGGGCAGACATTGCTCTATTGCATGTTAAAAGCTGCCCACGATCGCGGCTTGGAGCGAGCAACTCTAGAAGTGCGCGTATCGAATCAAGCCGCGATCGCGCTCTATGAAAAATTTGGATTTCAAACCGCAGGACGACGCAAGCGCTACTACGCAGAAACGGGCGAAGATGCCCTAGTGCTATGGCGAGGCGGACTGCATCATCCCCACTTTCCGCAAACCTTGGCAACTTGGCAGCAAACTATTCGCGATCGCTTAGGGCGATCTGGATGGCAGTTAAATGATGAATGACGAGTGGTGAATGGCGAACATAAACAGTCAAGCTTAATTTTTCCCGTTCCCCATTTCTTTTCCGTCGCATACTTCGCACTCCACACTCCGCACACAAGACTTATTCCTTTCTTGACTTCTACTATCTTTTCAGTTAAGAATCTTCAACTGTGGCAATATTTCAAGTTTTGTTTTCAGCCTGAGAAGCAATTTTTTGTCGGAGGTACGGGAATCACGTATGCTTTCGTCTGTTTATCGCAAACAGACGAACAATTTCCCTGTGTTAGAATCAACTCTACCCGGCAATGCAGCAGGCGACACAGGAACTAAACCATGTTTGAACGCTTCACAGAAAAAGCCATCAAAGTGATCATGCTTGCCCAGGAGGAAGCGCGCCGCCTGGGGCATAATTTTGTGGGTACAGAGCAGATCCTCCTGGGTCTGATTGGAGAAGGAACTGGCGTAGCCGCCAAAGTCCTGAAATCTATGGGTGTCAATCTTAAAGATGCCCGGATAGAAGTTGAAAAGATTATTGGTCGAGGGTCTGGCTTTGTGGCTGTAGAAATCCCTTTCACTCCTAGAGCGAAACGGGTTTTGGAGCTATCGCTAGAGGAAGCTCGCCAACTAGGACACAATTATATTGGAACAGAACATCTTCTCCTAGGTTTAATTCGAGAAGGAGAAGGAGTTGCTGCTAGAGTCCTAGAAAACTTGGGTGTTGACCTGTCGAAGGTTCGTACTCAAGTGATTCGGATGCTAGGAGAAACGGCGGAGGTTACCTCTGGTGGTTCTCAAGGGCGAACCAAGACTCCAACTCTAGATGAGTTTGGCTCTAACCTGACTCAAATGGCGGCTGAAGGAAAGCTTGATCCAGTCGTGGGTCGCCAAAAAGAAATTGAACGGGTGATTCAAATCTTGGGTCGCCGGACGAAAAATAACCCCGTGCTGATTGGTGAACCTGGCGTGGGTAAAACTGCGATCGCCGAAGGGTTAGCCCAGCGCATCGCTAACGATGACATCCCCGATATCCTTGAAGATAAGCGTGTCGTCACCTTAGACATCGGCTTGTTGGTTGCAGGCACCAAGTATCGCGGTGAGTTTGAAGAACGGCTGAAGAAAATCATGGATGAGATCCGCTCTGCCGGAAACGTCATCTTGGTAATTGATGAAGTTCACACCCTGATTGGTGCTGGGGCAGCGGAAGGCGCGATCGATGCAGCGAATATCCTCAAGCCAGCGTTGGCGCGGGGCGAACTGCAATGTATCGGTGCCACGACTTTGGATGAATATCGCAAACATATTGAGCGAGATGCAGCCCTAGAGCGCCGTTTTCAGCCCGTGATGGTTGGTGAACCCTCGGTTGATGAAACTATTGAGATTCTTCGCGGTCTTCGGGAACGCTACGAGCAGCATCATAAGCTCAAAATCTCCGATCTGGCGTTGGAAGCAGCCGCCAAGCTATCCGATCGCTATATTTCAGATCGCTTCTTGCCCGATAAAGCGATTGACTTGGTGGATGAAGCGGGTTCGCGGGTTCGCCTATTAAACTCTCAGTTGCCTCCTGCTGCTAAAGAGCTAGACAAGGAACTGCGCCAAGTTTTGAAAGATAAGGATGATGCAGTTCGTTCCCAAAACTTTGATAAGGCTGGTCAACTGCGCGATCGCGAAATGGAGATTAAAGCTGAAATCCGGGCGATCGCTCAGACCAAGAAAACCGAATCATCGGGTGAAGGCGGCGAAATGCCCGTGGTGGGCGAAGAAGACATCGCTCAAATTGTGGCTTCTTGGACGGGTGTTCCAGTCAACAAGCTGACGGAATCGGAATCCGAAAAGCTGCTGCACATGGAAGACACCCTACACCAACGCTTGATTGGTCAAGAAGAAGCGGTCAAAGCAGTGTCTCGCGCCATTCGACGTGCTCGTGTTGGCTTGAAAAATCCAAACCGACCGATCGCTAGCTTTATCTTCTCTGGTCCAACTGGGGTCGGTAAGACGGAGTTAACCAAGGCATTGGCAACCTACTTCTTCGGAGCCGAAGAAGCGATGATTCGCCTGGATATGTCGGAATACATGGAGCGCCACACGGTTTCTAAACTGATCGGTTCACCTCCAGGCTATGTTGGCTACAACGAAGGTGGTCAGCTCACGGAAGCGGTGCGTCGTCGTCCTTACACGGTTGTGCTGTTTGACGAAATTGAAAAGGCTCACCCCGATGTCTTCAACATGCTGCTGCAAATCTTGGAAGATGGTCGCCTGACCGATGCCAAGGGACGCACGGTAGATTTCAAAAACACCCTGCTAATCATGACCTCTAACATTGGGTCAAAAGTGATTGAGAAAGGTGGCGGCGGATTGGGCTTTGAGTTTGCGTCCGAAGGGAACGCGGCTGAATCTCAGTACAACCGCATTCGCTCGTTGGTTAACGAAGAACTGAAGAACTACTTCCGCCCTGAGTTCTTGAACCGTTTGGATGAAATCATCGTCTTCCGTCAACTGAAGGAAGAAGAGATCAAGGAAATCGCCGATATCATGCTCAAAGACATCTTTAACCGATTGCAAGAGCAAGGCATTACCTTGGAAGTCACCGAGAAGTTCAAGGATCGCTTGGTCAAGGAAGGCTACAACCCTGCCTACGGTGCCCGTCCATTGCGTCGTGCCATCATGCGCCTGCTAGAAGATTCCCTTGCGGAAGAAATCTTGTCAGGTCGGATCAAAGATGGTCACACTGCCATCATGGATGTGGATGAGGAAGGTCAAGTGAGAGTCCTTATGGGCGAACAACGCGAACTTTTGCCTCAAGCGGTTGAGTAGCAGTTCAATACGCAACTAAATTCAAAAAGGTAGGAAGACTGTTCTTCCTACCTTTTTTTGTTAGACGCGATCGCTGTTCGCGATTCAGGACGGCACTAAACAAGTCACCTGTTTGGATTGATTTTTTTACAGCAAAACTTCTATTGAACTCAAAAGCTTTGGAAGTCTATTTTGAATCACATCCCATACAACGTCAAAATCAAGCTGATCATATTGGTGGACAATCACATCTCGCATTCCTGCCATTTCCCGCCAAGGAATTTCTGGATATTGCTGACGCAATGGCTGGGATAGCCGTTTAGTGGCTTCGCCAATGATTGTAATTTGGTAAAGGATAGCAGACAGTTTTTCATCGTTCGCTTCTAGGTCAACTCGACTGATGCCATGGGTATAGCGAAGGATGCGTTTAATTGCGTTTGCAATATCAATGAGAGATTCTGGATCACGCGGCATAAATTGTTTGTGCTGATTCTAAAATATTTTTACGTCTTAACCAATTTTCACTGCGCTCGATCGCAGCTTTGACGATTAAATCTACTTTGCGATCAAAAATAGCTCTTAGTTCATCCTGCATTTGCAGAGTTTCGCTTAAGCTACGCTTGGCATTTGGGGAAAAGGTGATTAAAACATCAATATCACTATCGGGGCAAAAGTCGTCGCGTAAGATGGAACCAAAGAGGGCAAACTCGGTCACTTGCCAGCGATCGCAAAACTCAACAATCTTTTCCATTGATAATTCAATGTTTTTGAGCTTCATGATCAATTTCCAAGGATTCAAGCTGTTGATTCATCCACGCGATCGCTAACACTTTCACAATCCCTCATCGCCCACTGCATCAAGTTCTGAAACATCGGGTACTGGACTATGCCAAGCCTCATAAAACTCTGGATAACTCATATTTTGAGCGCAGTGCCAAAGTGTCCACCAACAGTCTGCATGAATCCAAGGCTCATTCTGAAGAGATTTATCCTGAAAATCAATCTTTGAATTTACGACAACTTGGCTGAGAAGGTCAGGTTGAAAAAATGATTGCGCTTTTTGAAAATCCGGCTTTCGTCGAATACCTAATCGAGCATCCAAATTTTTAATCAAATAATCCGGTGGGAAAAGCTCAGTTAAAGGTGAAAATTCGTACTTCATACTATCTTGTAAGAATTCAGAAAATTTCAATGCAATTAAGTTTTCTGGGTCAAAATCTAACAATGTCAAGCATATCTGTAGGAAAAGCCCTCGACACCATTGAGCATGTGCCTCATCAGAGTTTGCGTCTATACTCTTCAAAATTTGTCTATCTCGAATATCTTCTATCAAGGTTTCGAGAACTGAAATAACTACAGCATGATTAGATTTATAAAGTACATCTCTTGCAAGCTCGGATAAAGGAATGGAAGATTCCCAAACTTTATTTCTATGATTGAACTTACCAAATCTCCATTCAACAATTTGTGTAACGATCTCTCTGACAATTCTGCAATGTGGAAATTCTGCAATGGCAATTCCAGCAAAAAAAACGCTTTGATACCAGTAAAAACCTACACAACTATCTCTAAAACTTATTAAAGTATTGATGAAATCATTTTTTTCATCATATATTTCCTGTTTATCCTTCAATAAAATATTCTCTCGACCAAGCCATAACAAAATCGCTTCTTCCCAATGCGAATCAAAAACACGATATTGAACTTTTCCTTGCTGATTCTGGATAGGTTGATCTCGATGACTACGAGGTAGAAAATCATCCCAGTCATCGATCGCCAATGCTGCAAAGTATTCCTGAAACGTGGGATGGAAAAAGGCATAGACTGATTGAGCGCTATCTGCATCTTGATCGACAATATTGAGCCAGCCTAGCTTTTCTACTAACTCAAATTCATCGTTTCCCATTACTTGTCGAGCCGCTTTTTCTGGCAAGCGAAATCGATGTAACCCTGCTTTGTCATCTAAACCCGCGATCGCCAGTTTACCCAGTGCCGCATTCAGGCGTTCTTGCTGTGGTTCAGTTGTCGAATGTTGCGACCATTTCCACTCATAAAAGTAACGAGCAAACTGTTCATAAAGTCCGGCTTTCGTGGTGGGCAATTCGGCACCAGGATTGGTGTAAAACACCTCGCAAAGCAACGATAATCGCAAAGGATTTCTCACCAGTTCCCGAATTCGTTCTCGTTGGGGTTCTGCTAGTTTAGCTTGCAGAATTTCTCCGCGATCTGGTTTTCTCGATTTGGAAAACCATTGCTGAATAAAATCTGAAACTTGTTCAGGCTCAAAATCCTGAGTTTTGAAAACATCAAAGATTCCTTCGAGTGGGTTATTGAGTTGGGCATCCCAAACATTCAGCCGACACGTCACCGAAACTCGCACCTGACCCAACCAATCTGTAAGCTGGGTTTTAATTTGGTGCAACGCTGAAGCCGGATGAGCCTCGCCCATTTCATCCACACCATCCAGCAGCAACCACGCTTCACCTTTAGCCATCCATCCTCGGAAACTTTCCCGATCAGATTCTTCAATTTCGCTTCCCATCCTCAATCGAAAGGCTTCTGGTAGCCACACATCGATTAAGTAACTCTGGATCGTTCGCTGCTGCAACCCAGCTAAAGATAGAAAAATTGGAACCTTTGTGAAGTTTGGTTTGAGCAGATGATCCGCGATCGCAGCCAGTAAGGTGGTCTTCCCGGCTCCCGGTTCTCCAATAATGGCAACGTGTTTATTGCTATCCGTATCAATGACCTTAGTTAAAAATTTGTCATGCGGATAACGTTCGATAATGACTTCCTCGGCTAAGCCATAAATTTGCGATCGCTCATGTTCATTTCCCCGTCGCCGCTGTTGATACTCCCGCTGAACCAAACCCAACCCAACATAAACATTGACCTCAAAGCCCTTTGCAGTTGCCTTTTTCCGAATGCACTGTTTTTCCTTCTGGTCATTCCACATCTCGCGGCAGACCTGCTGCCAGTTGGGAAAATTCAAGGTAGTTGCTTGTGAAGTCTGATGTTGGAGTTGATCAGAATACTTAGCTTCTAGCCACTCCAGCAGTTTCTTAGCTTTGTGTGAACCTGCATTGATAAGTTCTTTAGAGCCGTTTTGGGTGCGATCGCTCCATTGCAGCTTGTCGTAAATCTCTGTCTTTCGTTTGTCGTAGGCTTCTTTATTAATTTGAAGACTGTCTTCAAGCAACCTTTGAAACTGGCTATCTTTGCTGGACTTGTTATCCTGGCTGAAACGCAACAGAAATACTTCCGTCTGTCCGGTTGATAAACCAAAATCATCTGCTATTTTTCTCAGGAATGCTTCCCAATTCATGAATGATTTCTTCACTATTGATGAAGACATTTGGGCTGGCTAACTACAACTAAGTGTAACCTTTGCTCTACTTGGGATGAGTTTATGCGGAAGCAATTGGGGACTGCTTTGGCGGAAAGAAACTCCTACTATCAAGTCAGTTGAAAGTTTGGAGAAAACTCGCATGAAAGGTGGGGCGTACAAAGCGGTTCGGGAGATGAATCAAGGTGGAGAAGTGCATCATATGCCTGCCGCCTCTACCAGCCATTTGAGTGTGGAGGAAGGATCTGCAATTTGGATGGAAACTCTAGATCATCGGCAAACGGCAAGTTGGGGGCGATCGCGCTCTGCCATTGCTTATCGCAAGCGACAGCAAACATTAATTCAACAAAGCAAATTTCTTGAAGCGTTGCAAATGGATATTGACGATATTCGCTCGAAGTTTGACAGTAAGTACGACGAGGCGATTCAGCAAATGCTGGAGTATGTGGAGACCACTCGCGATCGCTTGAATCCCGATTAAGATGAATGAGTGTCATTTTCGTAGTCGGAAGTGAAATTATGAAGCTAGATGTAAAGCTGGAAATTGAACCCTATCAAGGGCTTGCGGGTGTTCGGTTTGGCATGTCTCGTGAGCAGGTACGCCACGCTTTAAATTCCAGCGTTCAAGCATTTAAAAAGACGGCAACAGATGAATTAGATACTGATGCTTTTGATGAGTTGGGAATGCATGTTTATTACAAACATCCAGATGGGTGTGAGGCGATCGAACTTGCGGCTCCAGCGAATCCTACCTTTCGCGGAAAAGCGTTGATTGGTCAGCCGTTTAATGAGCTATGTGATTGGTTCCAATCAATTGATCCTCAGATTGAAATAGACGAAACGGGATTGACTTCTTTTGAATTTGGGCTTGGTTTATGTGCTGCCCTTGCCAGCCAATTACCCAATACTCCGATTGAAGCGGTCATTATTTTTCAGCAAGGCTATTACGATCTCTGAGTTTGGTCTAAGAAGTTTCGCTCTGTATCCTACGCTTGCATCAATAGAGTCTATAACTTCCGAAAAACCGCCACTTCTACTAAGGGATAGGGGAAGATAGAGGGCTAGTGTTGTGGTAAATGGTGGGAATGCAAGAATTTGATGTGGTAGTGGTGGGCGGTGGTACAGCCGGGGGACAATGTGCGCGATCGCTACTTAGCCGGATTTCATATAACTCGCCAACCACGATGCTTGAAATGAAAACCTCGTCTACACTTGCAAGGCTAGTTTGAACGGCTGCTTCACTTGCAAATAGGGCAATGATGATATTTGTATTCAGCAAGTATCTACCACTCATTCAGATCAACTTGCTCACAATCTTGAGCGATCGCTTGACGCATTAACTCGATATCTTAGAGTGGAATTGTACCTGCGAATCTCAACACCTGAGAACCTGGAACTCCCCGAACAGAAGAATCTGCCAATGATCGAGCAAATTCAAGCACTTGTTGTTGCAAGCTCTGAGGCATTCTCTGCAATTGCTCAATCACCTCATTGAGAGTGGATGTTTCCATAATCAGTTATTCCTCTCCTTCAACTTTTTCGGGTTTGAGTAAGGGGAACGCGATCGCGTCGCGGATGCTGGCGCAATCGGTGAGCAACATGACCAGGCGATCGATGCCGATGCCTAAGCCTCCTGTGGGCGGCATTCCATATTCCAGCGCAGTCACAAAATCCTCATCGACGCTGTGGGCTTCTAGATCGCCTGCCTCTTTGCGATCGGCTTGGGCTTGCAAACGCTGCAACTGATCCACCGGATCGGTCAACTCCGAGAAACTATTTGCCGTTTCGCGCCCCACCATAAATAGTTCAAACCGTTCCACCAGACCAGGCTTAGAGCGATGGGGTTTTGCCAGGGGTGAAATTTCCACCGGATAATCCAGCACAAAAGTCGGCTGAATCAAGGTTTCTTCTACGGTTTGTTCAAACGCCTGATTCAGCAAAGCGCCGATGGATTCAGTCTTTTCCACACTCTGTAATCCCGCTTGAGTCGCGGCAGCTTTGGCTTCCTCTAAGGTCGTAAACGCTGCAAAATCAATCCCGATCTGCTCTTTCACTACTTCATGCATCGTCACCCTGCGCCAGGGCGGAGTTAGATCCACGGGTTCGCCTTGATAGGTGATTTTCAAAGTGCCCAAGACATCCTGAGCGGCAGTGGTAACGATCGCCTCGGTCAGCGTCATCATATCGTTGTAATCGGCGTAGGCTTGATAGACCTCAAGCGTCGTGAATTCGGGATTGTGCCGGGTGGAAACGCCCTCATTCCGAAACACGCGCCCCAGTTCAAACACCTTCTCAAAGCCGCCCACGATCAGCCGCTTCAAATGTAGCTCCGTGGCAATCCGGAGATACAGGCTCATATCCAGCGTGTTGTGATAGGTGATGAACGGACGAGCTTCGGCACCGCCTGCTTCAGTTTGCAGCACAGGCGTTTCGATTTCAATAAAGCCCTGCTGATCCAGATAACGACGCATAGAGGCAGTGATCAACGCCCGTCGTCGAAAGGTTTCCCGCACTTCAGGATTGACGATCAAATCCACATAGCGCTGACGATAGCGCTTGGCAACGTCGGTCAAGCCGTGCCACTTATCCGGCAAGGGCAACAGCGATTTGGTCAGCATGGTG